>JACPYV010000094.1 GCA_016195825.1 Burkholderiales bacterium
GCGCCGGGGCGAGGTCATTGGCCTGCTGCCCGACCAGGTGCCCCCGGACGGCCTGGGGGTCTGGGCGCCGTTTTTCGGCCGCCCGGCCTACACGATGACGCTGGCCGCCCGCCTGGTGCAGCAGACCGGCGCGGCGCTGCTGCTGATCTGGGGCGAGCGCCTGCCTGGCGGCCAAGGCTTCGTCGTGCATGTGCTGCCGGCGCCGGAGATTGCCAGGGACATGCCGCCCGAGGCGGCTGCCGCCGCTGTGAATGCCGCGATGGAGTCGCTGATCCGTCGTGCCCCGGGGCAATACCTGTGGGGCTATCACCGCTTCAAGGCGCCGCGCGGCCTGGACATTGGCGCCGCGCCGGATAATCCGGCTCCATGAGATTGCGTTTCACCAAGATGCACGGCGCGGGCAATGACTTCGTCGTCATCGATGCGACGAAGCAGCCCTTCGCGCTGACGCCTGAGCAGATGCGGCTGCTGGGTGACCGCCGCTTCGGCGTGGGCTGTGACCAGATCCTGGTCATCGAGCCCAGCCAGGACGCGGGTGCGGACTTCCGCTACCGCATCTTCAACAACACCGGCGACGAGGTAGAGCACTGCGGCAACGGCTCGCGTTGCTTCGTGCGCTACGTGGTAGATGCCGGCCTGACGGCCAAGCACGAGATCCACGTCGACACGATGAACCGCCGCCTGGCGCTGAAGCTGCAGGACGACGGCCGCGTGACGGTGAACATGGGTGCGCCGGTGTTCGAGCATGCGGCGCTGCCGTTCGACGCCGCGGGCCTCAGGCCGCGGCTGGAGAACGGCTTCGAGCTGTGGCCCATCGACGGGGTCGAGCTGGCCGTGCTGTCCATGGGCAACCCGCATGCGGTGCAGCGCGTGGCCGATGTCGAGGCGGCGCCTGTGCTGGTCCAGGGCCCGCGCATCGAGCACCATGAGAGTTTTTCCCGGCGAGTCAACGCCGGCTTCATGCAGGTCCTGGGCCGCGACCGCATCGCGCTGCGCGTCTACGAGCGCGACGCCGGAGAGACGCTGGCTTGCGGCACGGGCGCCTGCGCGGCGGTCGTCGCGGGCATCCGCGCCGGTTGGCTGGATGCGGCCGTCGAGGTGCAGACCCGTGGCGGTCTGCTGAAGATCGAATGGGCCGGTGGCCAGAGTCCGGTCATGATGACCGGACCGGCCGTGAAAGTTTTTGATGGAGAGATCGAGCTGTGAGTTCCAACCCGGCCGCTGACGCGGTGCAAGGCATCACCGAAACCGACATTGCCAACTACCTGGCGGCGACCCCCGGTTTCTTCGAGCGCCACGCGGCGCTGCTGGCCAGCGTGCAACTGCAGCACCCGCATGGCGCGCGCGCCGTGTCGCTGCAGGAGCGTCAGGCCGAGATGCTGCGCGACAAGATCAAGGGCCTGGAGCAGCGCCTGATCGAGATGATCCGCAACGGCCAGGACAACGTGGCCATCGCCGACCGCCTGCACCGCTGGACGCTGGCCGTCATGCGCGCGGCCGGTACGCCCGCGGCGCTGCCCGAGGTTCTGCTGGCTGAACTGCGCCACCAGTTCATGATCCCGCAAGCCAGCCTGCGCCTATGGGGCGTGGCGGCAGCGCACGAGACGGCCGAATACGCGGCCTCCGTCAGCCCTGACGTGAAGAGCTTCGCGTCCAGCCTGAGCCAGCCCTACTGCGGCGTGAACTCGGGCTTCGAGGCGGCGCGCTGGCTGGGCCTGTCCGAGAGCGGCGGCACGGCCACGTCGCTGGCACTGATCCCGCTGCTTCAGCCCAATGCCAACGAAGGCAAGCCCTTCGGCCTGCTGGTGCTGGGCTCGCCGGACCCGACGCGCTACACGGCCGAGATGGGCACGGACTTCCTGACCCGCGTGGGCGAGATCGCCAGCGCCGGCCTGGCAGGCTTGCTGGCTGCATGACGGCGCTGGGCGCGGACTTTCAGGAGTTTCTGCAGCACGCGCGCGTGCAGCAACGCCTGAGTCCGCGCACGCTGCGCATCTACACCGACGGCCTCGCGCGCCTGCAGGCCATGCTGGCCGACGCGGCGATCGACGCGCGCGCCTTGAGCATCGCCCAGGCGCGCCGGCTCGCCGCGCTGTTGCACCGCGAGGGGCTGGGCCCGAAATCCATCGCGCTGCTGCTGTCGGTCTGGCGAAGTGCCTACCGCTGGCTGGGCCTGCAGGGCCGCGTCGCGCTGAACCCCTTCGATGGCCTGCGCGCCCCCAAGGCGCCCAAGCCGCTGCCCAAGGCGCTGGGCGTTGACGACGCGGTGCAGTTGGCCAGCTACACACCCGACGAGATGGCCGATTCGCGGCTGGAGGCGCGCGACCGCGCAATGGTCGAGCTGCTGTACGGTGCCGGCCTGCGCGCGGCCGAGCTGATCGGGCTGGACGCGCAGGCCAGCGGCCAGGCGGCTGGCTGGGTCGACCTGCAGTCCAGCGAAGTGCACGTGCTGGGCAAGGGGGGCAAGCGCCGCAGCACGCCGCTCGGCAAGGCTGCGGCCGAGGCGCTGCAGGCCTGGCTGGCCGTGCGTCCGCAGATCGCGGCGGCCGGTGAGGCGGCGCTGTTCGTCGGCGCGCGCGGTCACCGCGTGGCCGGCTCCACGCTGCGCGTGATGCTGTCGGCGCGTGCGGTGGCGGCCGGCACGCCGGCCCATGTCCATCCGCACATGCTGCGCCACAGCTTCGCGTCGCACTTGCTGCAGTCCAGCGGCGACCTGCGCGCCGTGCAGGAGCTGCTGGGCCATGCCCACATCACGACCACCCAGGTCTACACACAGCTGGACCATCAACACCTGGCCCGGATCTACGACGCGGCTCACCCCCGCGCCAAGAAATGAACTCTCGAATCGCCACGCTGCTGGCCCTGCTGCCGGCCTGCGCGCTGGCCACGCCCGATGACATCCCGTTCGCCCGCTTGAACACCGTGCGCCCCGCCGCGGTCGAGGGCAACTGGACGTCGATGAAGCTGCCCGACGGCGGCCGCACCGCGTTCGCGTCGCTGAGCTACCTGATGGCGCTGGACGACGATTGGGGCTTCGGGCCCGGCTTCTACGGCGCGGCCAAGGGCAACTACGGCGGCATCTTCACGGTCGGCTTCACCGGCCAGCGGCGCTGGCGCCTGTCCAGCAGCACCCACCTGGCGGCCAGCCTGTACGTGGGCGCGGGCGGCGGCCTGTCCAGCCAGCAGCTGCGCTTTGGCGGCGGCCTGATGCTCAGGCCCGAGCTGTCGCTGCGCACCGAGAACGGTGCCTGGTACACGGGCGTGGGCCTCTCGCAGATCCGCTTCCCCAGCGGCAATGTGAAGAGCGGCGTGGGCCTGGCGTTCACGGTGGGCCGCGCGATGGAATTTGCTAGCTTCTCGCCTGATGACGCCGGCAAGCCGGCGCGCGCCGGTCGCCGCTCGGGCCTGGGCTTCGACGAGATCGCGCTGACGGGCGGCATTGAAAAGCCCCGCGCCAGCAGCCGCGACCGCAGTGGCAACCCCCGCACGGCCAATGTCGGCAAGGCCGGCGCCGAGCTGCGCCAGTACATCGCTGACGGCAGCTGGTGGGGCGTGGAGGCGGCGGGCGCGGCCAAGGGCGGTGCTGACGGCTACATGGAAGTGCTGGGCCAGATCGGCCAGGACTGGGCGCTGTTCGGCACGCCGCGGCTGCGCGTGGGCGGTCAGCTGGGTGCCGGCCTGGGCGGTGGCGGCAACCTGGACACCGGCAACGGCTGGCTGCTGCGCGCCGGGCCCACGCTGCGCTGGATCACACCCTGGGGGCCGACCGTGCGCGTGGATGCCGGCATCACCCATGCGCCCAGCGGCGCCTACAGCGCCAATTACGTGCGCGCGGTGCTGGCCATGCCGCTGGATCGCACGCCCACGCTGATCGGTGATGACCCGGGCGGCACGGTGCGCGTGCAGCAACTGGGCGCCAGCGTCATGCACCTGCCGCGCGTGCGCTTCAAGGATGGGCGGCGCGAGGCTGTCAGCCACCTGGCCGTCAACATGTCGCGCGAGTTCTCACCGCGCCTCTACGGCACGGCGCAGGCCGGCAGCGCGGCGGCGGGCAGCGCGGGTGCGTACTCCTTCGGCCTGTTCGGCCTGGGCGTGCAGAGCGACTCGCTGTGGGGCACCCTGCGCGTGGGTGCCGAACTGCTGGTGGGCGCGGCCGGCGGCGGCGGTGTCAAGGTGGGCGGCGGCGCGGTGACGCAGGCCGAGGCCTGGGCGCAATGGGCGGTCAGCGAGCGGCTGCGGCTGCGCGCCGGTGTGGGCGAGTTCCGCACCCTCCGCGGCCATGACCAGTCCACGCCGCTGGCGCACCTGCAACTCAGCTACGCCTTCGGTACGCTGCAACGATGAAGAAAGTTCTGATCCGCCCCGGCAAAGAGCGCTCGCTCGTCAAGCGCCACCCCTGGGTGTTCGAAAGCTCCGTGGCGCGCGGCGGTGGCGACTCCGGCGAGACCGTGCGCGTGGAGTCGGCGGACGGCGCCTTCCTGTGCTGGGCCGCCTTCAGCCCCCAATCGCAGATCCGGCTGCGCGCCTGGAGCTTCGACGAGGCCGAGCGCATCGACGCGGCCTTTTTTGCGCGCCGCATCGCGCAGGCGATCGCGATGCGCACGCGGCTGGCCATCGCGTCCGACGCCTGGCGGCTGGTGCACGGCGAGGCCGATGGCCTGCCTGGGCTGATCGTCGACCGCTACGGCGACACGTTGGTGGCGCAGTTCGGCAGCGCCGGCGCCGAGCGCTGGAAGGCGCAGATCGCCGACGCGCTGCTGGCTGCGACCGGCCTGACGCGGCTGTATGAACGCTCCGACGCCCAGGCCCGCGAGTGGGAGGGGCTGCCCGTGCAGACCGGTTGGCTGCGGGGCGAGGGCGATACGGCGATCACCATCCGCGAGCATGACTGGCAGCTCACGCTCGATGTTGCCGAGGGCCACAAGACCGGCTACTACCTCGACCAGCGCGACAGCCGCCGCCGCTTTGCCGACGCGGTGCGGCAGTTCGGCGTGAAGAGCGTGCTGAACTGCTTCAGCTACACCGGTGGCTTCTCGGTCGCGGCGCTGGCGGGCGGCGCAAGCCAGGTCGTCAGCGTGGACTCCTCCGGCCCCGCGCTGGCGCGCGCCCAGGCGCACGTGGCGCTGAACGGCTTCGACGCCGGCCGGCACGAGGCCTGGGACGCCGACGTCAATGCGACGCTGCGGCGCTGCCTGCACGAGGGTCGGCGCTTCGACGCCATCGTGCTGGACCCGCCCAAGTTCGCGCCCACAGTGGCCCACGCCGAGCGCGCAGCGCGGGCCTACAAGGACATCAACCGCCTGGCCTTCATGCTTCTGAACGACGGCGGGCTGCTCTACACCTTCTCGTGCTCGGGCGGCATCGCACCGGACCTGTTCCACAAGATCGTGGCCGGCGCGGGCCTGGATGCGGGCGTGGACGGCTACATCGTCGAGCGCCTGTCGGCCGCGGCCGACCATCCGCAGACGGTGTGCTTCCCCGAAGGCGACTACCTCAAGGGCCTGGGTGTGTTGAAGCGCTGAGGGCCTCAGCCGCGCTGGCGGCGCGAGCGCGCCCAGCCGATGACCGCCAGGCCACCCAGCAGCAGCGCATAGGTCTGCGGCTCCGGCACCGCGGCGGCGAGGTTCCAGCCGATCGCGTCCAGTGCCGTCAGGTCCACCGCCGTGGCGTCGTAGGACTGTCCGTTGCTGACGAAGGGGCGCATCAGCGTCAGGGCGTCGCTGCTGAAGTGGCTGGCCTGCCAGCTGACGCCGTCGGAGAAACGCTGGAGGCTGGTCGTGCCGCCATCGATGGAGAAGTAGGTGTTGCCGCCCACGGTCAGGTCACGCGCGCCCGCCGCCGAGTAGCGGAACAAGTCCAGCGGCTGGTACCAGGGGGCGCTCTCGAAGCCTTGGGTGGTGCCGCATTGCGCGGCGTGGTCCAGGCAGAAGGCGATGTCGTCGACGCCCGAGACAAAGCCTAGCGCATGACCGATCTCGTGCTCCGCCACGGTGATGAAGTCGGTCTTGTTGCTCGGCACCTGGCCATTGACGCGGCCGTAGGCAAAGCTGCTCGCGAAGGCATTGGCGAAGTCGATGCGGGCGTCCGGCGTGGTGGCGTCGTTGACCGTGCTCAGGCCAATGGCCTTGGCGTTGGCGGTCGTCAGCTTGAGGCTGCTGTTGTTGGTCGAGCCATCGGCATCGACCCAGGTCTTGCGGTCCGGCAGCGTCGCCAGGAAGACCAGCGCCGAGCCCGCCTGCAGGTGACCGACTGCGGTGGTGTCGGTGGCCGAATGCGCGTCCGTCGTCAGGCGGCTGCGCAGCGCGCTGTAGCTCAGCGTGGTGGTGTCGGAACGGGTCGAGGCCAGAACATCGGCACCGAGGTCCCGAAAGGACACGTTGAGATAGACCGTGACGTTGTCGCTCAGCATGCCCTTCCAGTAGTCCGTGGCGGCCTGGATGGCGGTGAACTGCTGCGCGCTCATCGGTGTGCTGCCGACGTCATTGAGCACGAAATTGAGGGCTTGGGCGCTGGGTGTCAGGCCGGCGAGGCCGAGGGCCAGCGCGAACGCGGCGGGGCTGAAGGGCGGGCGGGCGTGCATCTCGGAACTCCGGTCGAGGGGCAGGGTAGCCCAGGATTCTGGGTGCCTTCCATGACGATCCGGGGCCGTCCCAGGCCGTGCTCGGCCGGCAAACTAGGGGGAGGGCAGGCCGATGCGGGTGTCGAACTTGGCCCGCTTCACGCTGAAGAAGGCCTTGATGTTGCGCACGTTGGCGTCCTGCGTGAGCAGGCGCTGCGTCAGCGCGTGATAGGCCGGCATGTCGGCGACCTGCACGACCAGCACGAAGTCCGGCCCCGGCGACACGCGCCAGCACTGCTGCACGGCGGCCTCCTGCACGGCCCGCGCCTCGAAGGCGTCCAGGTGCTCGGCGCCTTGGCGGTCCAGGGTGATTTCCAGCAGCGCCGACAGGCCGGCGCCCAGCTTGTCCGGCGACAGCAGGGCCACGCGACGCTCGATGACGCCGGCGTCGACCAGGCGCTTCACGCGGCGCAGGCAGGTGGCTGGCGACACGGCCACGCGGGCGGCCAGGTCCTGGTTGCTCAGCGAGGCGTCGGTCTGCAGCGCGTCAAGCAGGCGCAGGTCGATGGCGTCGAATTCAGTCATTTTGCGAATCTATTTGGATGAAAATTTCACGCAAGGAGGATGGGGAAATTTTCATTCAAAAGTCGCTGAATTTTGCACGCATGCGTTGGTCTGGCTTGCCTAGGATGCCGACCATTCCTCAAACGGAGACCCCATCCATGTGCGGCATCGTCGGCGCGGTCAGTCAGCGCAACATCGTTCCCATCCTCGTCGAAGGGCTGAAGCGCCTCGAATACCGCGGCTACGACTCCTGCGGCGTGGCCGTGCACCAGGACGGCGGGCTGAAGCGCGCTCGCAGCACCTCGCGCGTGGCCGAGCTGCAGCACCAGGCCGACCAGGACGGCATCTCCGCCGGCACCGGCATCGCCCACACCCGCTGGGCCACCCACGGCGCACCGGCCGTGCACAACGCCCACCCGCATTTCTCCACCGGCCCGAACGCCGGCGCGGACAGCGTCGGTCGCATCGCGCTGGTCCACAACGGCATCATCGAGAACCACGACGAGCTGCGTGCCGAGCTCAAAGGCCGCGGCTATCACTTCGCCAGCCAGACCGACACCGAGGTCATTGCCCACCTGATCGATCACCTCTACAGCGGCGACCTGCTGGACGCCGTGCAGCAGGCCCTGCCGCGCCTCAAGGGTGCCTACGCGGTGGCCGTGTTCTGCCGCGATGAGCCGCATCGCGTCGTCGCCGCCCGTGAGGGCTCGCCCCTGGTGCTGGGCGTGGGCGAACAGGAGAACTTCGTCGCGTCCGACGCGATGGCCCTGGCCGGCGTGACCAACCAGATCGTCTACCTGGAAGAGGGCGATGTCGTCGACTTGCAGCTGGGCCGCTACTGGCTCAGCCGCCTGGACACGACGACTGGCCGCTACCAGGCCGTGCAGCGGGAGGTGAAGACCGTGCATGCCCACAGCGGCGCCGCCGAGCTGGGGCCCTACCGCCACTACATGCAGAAGGAAATCTTCGAGCAGCCCACGGCCATCGCCAACACGCTCGAGGCCATCACCAGCATCAGCCCCGAGCTCTTCGGCGACGGTGCCTACCGCATCTTCAAGGAGGTGGACAACGTCCTCATCCTGGCCTGCGGCACCAGCTACTACTCTGGCTCCACGGCCAAGTACTGGTTGGAGAGCATTGCCAAGATTCCGACCTCGGTCGAGATCGCCAGCGAGTACCGCTACCGCGACAGCGTGCCCAATCCGCGCACGCTGGTCGTCACCATCAGCCAGAGCGGCGAGACGGCCGACACCATCGCCGCGCTCAAGCACGCCCGCGCCCAGGGCATGCCGCACACGCTGACCATCTGCAACGTGTCCACCAGCGCGATGGTGCGCGAGTGCGAACTGGCCTACATCACCCGCGCCGGCGCCGAGATCGGCGTCGCCTCCACCAAGGCCTTCACGACCCAGCTCGTGGGCCTGTTCCTGCTGACGCTGGCGCTGGCGCAGACGCGAGGCCACCTCAGTGACGAAGACGAGGCCCGCCACCTGAAAGACCTGCGCCACCTGCCCGTGGCCGTGCAGGCCGTGCTGGCTCTGGAGCCGCAGGTCATCGCCTGGAGCGAGGAGTTCGCGCGCAAGGAAAACGCGCTCTTCCTGGGCCGCGGCCTGCACTACCCGATCGCGCTGGAAGGCGCCTTAAAGCTCAAGGAAATCAGCTACATCCACGCGGAGGCCTACCCGGCCGGCGAGCTCAAGCATGGCCCGCTGGCGCTGGTGACGGCCGAGATGCCGGTGGTGACCGTGGCGCCCAACGACGCGCTGCTGGAAAAGCTCAAGAGCAACATGCAGGAAGTCCGCGCCCGCGGCGGCCAGCTCTACGTCTTTGCCGACGGCGACACGGCCATTGAGAGTGAAGCCGGCCTGCACGTCATCCGCATGCCCGAACACTACGGCGCGCTGTCACCCATCCTGCACGTCGTGCCGCTGCAGCTGCTGGCCTATCACACGGCCTGCGCGCGGGGGACCGACGTGGACAAGCCGCGCAACCTGGCGAAGTCGGTCACGGTCGAGTGACCTTTGATCTCAATGGTGACTCCTGTTCCGTGCCAATAGTGTCTGAGACATGCCATTAATGTCTGAGACGTGCCAATAAAGTCCGAGACACAGCAAACAAAGGGGCGCATCACGCGCCCCTTTCCTTTTGTCAGTACTCCCAGTCCTCGTGCCGAACCGGCAGCTGATTGAGCTGCCGCCGCAGGTGCTGCCAGGGCGGCAGGTACAGATCCATCAGTCCCATGAAGCGCGCGTTGTGGGTGGGCTCCAGCAGATGGACCAACTCGTGGACGAGGATGTACTCCAGGCACTCCGGCGGCTTCTTCGCCAGATCGGTGTTCAGGCGGATGTAGCCAGCGCTCGGCGTGCAACTGCCCCACTTCGTCTTCATGCGCTGCACGAACACGCGCTTGGCCTTGACGCCCAGCACTGGCTCCCACTTGGCGAGTAAGGCGGGTACGGCCTCGTGCACCTGCTGTCGGTACCAGGAGTCCAGCACTTCCTCGCAGCGCGCCCGATCTGCGCCAGCGCGCACCCATAGATGGAGCTTGCGCGGGCTGCGGTCGACGCGCGGCGCGGCATCGGCCGTCGAGACTTCCAGCAGGTAGCGCTTGCCCCACAGATAGTGGCTTTCCTTGTTCAGGAACTCCCGTGGCGTCTCGCGTTCCTGCGCCAGCAGCTTGCGCCGCTGCGCGCGTATCCATGACAACTTCGCGATAAGGAACACGCGGATGGTATCCAGCGGCATGTGTTCAGGCGCGGCGACGCGCACCTTGCCAGCAGGCGGCAGCACGCTCAGGTGAACATGCTTGATGGCCTTGCGGGTCACCTCGGCCTGCACATCGCCGAGGTCCAACACGTCGGGCATCAATACTCCTTCTGCGCGACGACGATGGGGAACAACTTGCGCACCAGCTCGACGTCCTTCAGCACCTCGAACATCAATTGCTTGACCAGTTGCTCCCTGGCCACGACACCGCGCCAGCCATCCGGACGCCGGCTGCTGATCGCCATGTCCAGCTTCAACGCGATTTCCAGCGCATCATCGGCCGCGCCACTGAGGGCCGTCGGCTCCTGCGCGCGGTCCATGGCCACGTAGCCTTTGAGATTGTTGTAGAGCGCCAGCTGAGCTGACGTCTTCAACGCCTTCGGCGTGTCTTCATCGCGACCGGCCGCCACCTGCCTCACCACAGTGGCGATACGCGCCAGGTACTCCTCGTACTCGATCGCGCGCTCCTTCCTCAGCCTGATGATTTCGTCGAGCAGCGCCGACATCTTGGCGAAGTAGGCCGGGTCGGTCAGCTGCTCTCTGAGGATCTTGCTGCGGACGTTGTTCTCGATGGTCTCGGCAATCGCCTCCTGGTTGCCCTTCATCTCGCCAAGCTGGGCAGCGATGGCGTCCGCGATGCCCGTCTTCACGATCAGGTCCAGCAGGCCCACGCCATCGAAGGGTGAGATCTTGCGCGGCGCCTGTGCCTCGATGTAGGTGTCGATCAGGTGGCGCATGTCGGCCTCGAAGGGCTTCAGGTCCAGCGTCTCGCCTGCCGCCTTGCGGATGACCTCGCGCAGATCGACATAGTGCTTCTGCAGACGCTTGATGCGCTCCACGTCGTCCGACGAGTAGCCGGCGCCCTCCATTTCGTCGGCCAGGTTGGCATACGCCCGCACCAGGTCCACCACGCCGCGGTACAGCGCCACCCGGTAGGGCTCGCGCGCCTTCAGGTCGTCTGCAATCTCGGTGTTGCCGCAGAAATGGTGGATGTGCTGCAGGTCGCCCTTGGGCGGCTGCACCGGCTCGCACAGCAAGGCCAATGCTTCGATGGCGTCGTCCAGCCGCTCGCGGCCGATCTCCATGCGGTCCTTCAGCATGACCTCGGGGTCGGCTCCAGCCGCGCTGTGGTCCAGCTCCGAGGTGTAGACAGCAATCGCCTTCTCCACCTTCTTGAACAAGTCCTTGTAGTCGACGATGTAGCCGAAGTCCTTGTCGTCGCCGTCCAGTCGGTTGGTGCGGCAGATCGCCTGGAATAGGCCGTGGTCCTGCATGCGCTTGTCGATGTAGAGATAGGTGCAGGGCGGCGCATCGAAGCCTGTCAGCAGCTTGTCCACCACGATCAGCAGCTTCATCTGCGCCGGCGCCTTGATGAACTGGTCCTTGGCCTGGTGCTCGTAGGTCTCGGTCTTGTTCTTGCCGGGAAGCGGCGCCACGTCCTTCAACAGCTCGGTGTAGGTGTTGTAGATGAACTGCTTGTCGCTCTCGGTGTTTGCGCCGGTTTCCTCCAGCGTCACGTCCCGCGCCTGCGGGTTGTACGAGGTGACGATTGCGCAGCGGCCCTTGAACACCGTCTTCTGGAACAGCACGAAGTACTTGCAGGCCTCGTAGATGCTGCCCGCTACCAGGATGGCATTGCCGCGCTCGTTCGACAGCCGCGGCTTGACCGCAAAGTCGAACACGATGTCGGCCACCACGCGGTCCATGCGCGCCCGCGAGCTCAGCACAATCTGCATCGTGCCCCACTGCTTCTTCAGCTCGTCCTTTTGCCAGGCGTTCAGCCCGCGCGTCTTGGCCTCGAACCATTGGTCGATCTGGTCGGTGCTGCCCAGCTTCTGGTCGATGTCGCGCGCCTCGTAGACGAGGTCCAGCACCACGCCGTCTTCCACCGCCTCGGAGAACTTGTAGGTGTGGATGTAATCGCCGAACACCTCCAGGCTGGTCGCCTTGTCGTCCTTCAGCAGCGGTGTGCCGGTGAAGCCGATGAACACGGCGTTGGGCATCAGCGCCTTCATCACGCGGTGCAGCCGGCCGCCCTGTGTGCGGTGGCATTCGTCGACGAACACGAACACCTGGCCGATGGTGGGCGAGGGCTGTGCCTCCAGCTCGTGGATGAAAGCGTCGAAATCGTCCACGCCCTTGCGGCCGAACTTATGCACCAGCGAGCACAGCAGGCGCGGCCGCGGTTGGCCCAGTTGCGCCATCAGGTCGCGGCCGCTGTGCGTGCGGTGGATGGTCTCGCCGGCTTCGTGGAATACACGCTCGATCTGCCCGTCCAGTTCATCGCGGTCGGTCACCACCACCACACGCGCGTGCGGGTTGTGCTCCAGAATCCAGCGCGCCAGCAGCACCATCAGGATGCTTTTCCCGGCGCCCTGGGTGTGCCAGATGATGCCGCCGCGCTTGTCCTTCACATGCTGCTGCGCGGCCTTGATGCCGAAATATTGGTGCACCCGCGGCAGCTTCTTCACGCCGCCGTCGAACAGCACGAAGTCGCGCATCAGCTCCAGCAACCGTTCCTTGCCGCACAGCTTGGCCAGGTATTTGTCGAGCTTGAAGCCGGCGTTGTCGGCCTCGTCTTCCTTCCAGGTCAGGAAGTACTTCTCCGGCGTGCCCACGGTGCCATAGCGCAGGCCTTCGGAGTCATTGCCCGCCATCACCAGCTGCACAGTGCTGAAGAACCAGTCGTTGAACTCCGGCCGCTGGTTGGACAGGCTCTGGCGGATGCCGTCACCGATGCTCACGCGGCTGTTCTTCAGCTCCAGCACGCCCACGGCCAGGCCGTTAACGTAGAGCACGATGTCTGGCCGGCGCTCGTGGCCGCACTTCAGCGTCACCTCTTCGGCAACGGCGAAGTCGTTCAGCCCCGGCTCGCGCCAGTTCACCAGATGGACGGTCTCGCTGTTCCTGCCCGCCTCCACCTTCACGCTCACGCCGTAACGCAGGAGCCCGTACACCGCGCGGTTGGCCTCGTACAGCGAGCGGCCATGCGTGGACGCGGTATCGCGCAGCCGATGCAGCGCCGCACCTATATGCGCCGTGCTGTAGCCGCTGCGCTGCAGAAAGGCTGTCAGCAGCGGCTCGTCGACGCAATGATTTCCCGGCCGGTCGCCCCAGTCGCCGAGGTAGCGCCAGCCCAAGCCGGAGCAAAGGAGGTCGATCACCCTGCGCTGCGTCGCGCGCTCTGGTTTGCTGATGCCTACGCTCATGCGGTGCCTCCCCGGCTGCTTGTTCTGACTATTTGTAGGTAGGCGCGGTGCTCATGCAGCTTGGAGCTCTGTGAGACGGATCTGGCCGGTCAGCAGTGCTTGGGCCATCGCTTGCTTGAGGCCGCGCGCTTTGGCGATGCGGGCTTGGAGGACTACGAGCTCCGCGTCCATTTCCGATAGCACTTTTGCGATCGCAGCCTGTTCCTCGATCTCTGGGTAAGAGATGCGCAGCTTCTCAATGTCACCCATGCCCAGATTCCCCTGAGATGATGAATTGGTGAGGACGGTGATCTGCGCGGCCGTTTCAGCGCTTTGCAGTTGGTAGTACAGGAACTGTGGAGCTATTCGAGCGCCGGCGCGGATCAACGCGATGGGCGACCAAATGTTCAGATCTAAGTCGCTTTCTACGAGTGCCACCTTGCCCACTGACGCAGCTTTTCCTAGGAGGATGTCGTTCTTCCGGGGTTTGCACTTTTTGGAGAACAGCTGATCATCCTCGCGCGAGATGTACCGGAGATCTGATAAATCTATGCGGTTGTTGATGAGGTTGTTTACCGAAAGGAAGGGAACGCCGGAGTCGTAAAAAACGGGAGTGGAATGGGGGCCGTCGGTGATGGGCGTTTGAACAAGCGCAGAAAGGTTGTCCGTCGACCATTCAACTGCGTAGTCGGTCAGCCGTCTTTTGCCGGAGAGTAATTCCTGCATGGACCCTTGCTTGATGTGGCGCTTCTTGATCAGCAGTTGCTCTAGCGATTCGATCAGGATGTCAGTGTCAGTGAGGGCAGCAGCGATTGCGTCCTGCTCTGGCTTGGATGGCGGCAATGCAATCTTGAAGGCTCGTAGAGTCGAGATTGGAATCTCTTGAAGCGCCGACCCATTCATCGCTCCATTCAACCGAGCCGTGGACCGTGCCGAGGAAAAGAACTGCTTGCAGTAGGCAGCACTGTGCTTGGGAAGAACGGCCACGAGGGCGACGCCACGCGTCAGATTTGCCCCAGCGAGTGACGCCGGCACTTGCGCGCATTCGCCAACTTTTCCTCGCAGCGGCACGACTAGATCACCCGCGCGTAGTGTCGTTCGCCTGTATGAGTTGCCGATTTCGAACGAGGTGGTGATGAGGTCGTCTTGCCTGATCTGGCCATCACTGATGTCGACTACGCGAAGGCACGCGATTCCGTTCTGAATGCGTGGTCCCGTTTGAACAATTCCGTAGCTGATCGGACGTTCTGGGTCGGTTATTGTGTCTAGCTGAACGATCGACCAATCGGCGGCGATAGGGCCAACTTCAGACTCTTTGGTTGCATCCATGCGGCCGCGCGGTTCGGGTGGTCTCATTGCCATGCGAACCCCATCTCCTTTAGATGCCCGGTCACGCGCTTCTCCATCTCCGCCACCCGCTGCGTCAGCTGCGTCAGCGTCTGTCCGTAGCGCTCCCCCAGCACCTTCACTCGCGCGGTGAGTGCGTGGCTTACCCGATCCAGCTCGCCGTGCACTGCGGCATCCAGCGCCGCCATCCATTTGTGGTCAACAACTAGCGCCTGCACGTCGGTTGCGCTGAGCTTGGGGTAGCGCGCCAGCGCCTTGGCATCTAACTCGGCATCTAACGAATTTCTGCGCCGCTTCAGCGCGCTTGCCCGCTCGTTCAAGGCCAACCAGCGCTGCAGTACGTCCAGTTCCTCTGCCGCGTCAGCATCGTGGCCGATCTCCTTAAGGCGTGACTTCACTTCCTTTTCGTTGACCTTGTCGAAGCCGGCGAACACAGCCTCTTCGCCGCCGTGCTCCTCTTCCAGCTCCTGCATTGCCGCCTGCGCACTATCCAGCTCGGTGCCCACCCGGTCCAGCTCGGCCTGCTCGGCGGCGAAATACTGCTGCACCAGTAGCGCCTTGGGCACCAGATCGCATGCCCAGCCCTTGTCCACGGTCTTGCCGGGCTTGCCGTCCTTGCCCTTCTTGGTCTCCAACACGCGGTAGGTCTCGGCCTTCCAGTCGCCCTCACTGATCAGATAGGCGTCGTCCTGCATCGTCTGCGTCCAATAGTCCCGCAGGTGCTGGTAGACGGCATAGGGGTCGATCAGCGCCTGGGGCGTCGGCTGGTGCTCGTAGTGGGCCAGCAGGCTTTCGGCCAGTTCGTGGATCAGGTTTTTCGGCTTGAAGCCAAGCGCCAACGTCTTCAGCCGTGCCGCGGTGGGCTGGCGCCAGGTCTCGAAGTGCCTATTCATCGCCTGCGTGAAGGCCTGGAACTCGGCATGCTGGTGGATGGCGGGCTTGATCTGGGCTGTGCCCACCTGCAGATCGACATAGCCTGGCCGGCGTGGCGCGAACAGCGCGCCCTGCAGTTGCGGGCACACAGCCCAGTAGCGCTGCAGCGCCTGCACGTCGGCATCTGGGATGCCGCCGTTAAGGTGGGCGTCGATGTCCTGCTGGTCTTCGGGCGTGCTGCTGTCGATGTAGCGCGGCAGGTTGAGGTTGAAGTCGTTCTTCTCGATCTCGTCCAAGCCCACCATGCGGGCAAAGCGCGGGTCGCTGCCGTCCAGCGAGGCGAAGGCATCGACGATGCGGTGGATGTCGCGCTCGCGCAGCCGGTTCTTGGGGCCGTCCTTCATAAAGCCCTGGGCTGCATCGATCATGAAGACGCCCTTGCGCGCCGCGGCGCCGGCTTTGTCGATGACGACGATGCAGGCCGGGATGCCGGTACCGTAGAACAAGTTGGCCGGCAGACCGATCAGCGCCATGATCAGGCCGCGCCGCACCAGGCTCTTGCGGATCTGAGCCTCGGCATTGCCTCGGAACAACACGCCGTGCGGCAGGATGCAGGCGGCCCGCCCGGTGGGCTTGAGCGAACGCACGATGTGCAGCAGGTAGGCGTAGTCGCCCTGCTTGGCCGGTGGCACGCCAAAGCCCTCAAAGCGACCGTAGGCGTCGCTTTCGGGATGCAGGCCGTTGCTCCAGCGTTTGTCGGAGAAGGGCGGGTTGGCGACGACGTAGTCGAAGGTCTTGAGCTGCTGGGCGGGCGTCAGGAACTTCGGGTCGGCCAGGGTGTTGCCCTGCGCGATCACGGCACCGGGGTTGTGATGCAGGATCATGTTCATGCGCGCCAGGCCGCTGGTGACTTCTTCCTTCTCCTGGCCATAGACGGTCACCGGCGTGGGCGCGGCCTCGGCTACCTTCAGCAGCAGCGAGCCAGAACCGCAGGTCGGGTCGTACACGGTGGTGTCCGGGCTGGTCTCGACCCGCGCGATGCCGAGCACGGCCGCCATCACGCGGCTGACCTCGGCCGGGGTGTAGAACTGGCCCTTGCTTTTGCCACTCTCGGTGGCGAAGTGGCGCATTAGGTATTCGTAGGCGTCGCCGAGGATGTCGTCGCCGTCGGCGCGGTTCTTCGAGAAATTGAGTTCCGGCGATTCGAAGATGGCGATCAGATTAGTGAGCTTGTCGACCTTCTCCTTGCCGCTGCCCAGCAGCGCGGAGTCGTCGAAGTCAGCCTTGATGCGAATGTTGTTCGCGTCCTCCAGCGGCCGGATGATCTTCTTGTTGATCTGGTCGCCGATGTCCGACTGGCCCTTGAGAGCCACCATGTCGGCAAAGCTAGCGCCATCGGGGATCGTGATCTCCGCGAACGGCTTGCCCTTGTACTTGTCGCTGATGTACTTGATGAACAGCAGCACCAGCACGTAGTCCTTGTACTGGCTGGCATCCATGCCGCCGCGCAGCTCGTCGCAGGAGGCCCAGAGCTTGGAGTACAGGTCTGATTTCTTGATAGGCATTGGGAATCGAGTTCTTATGCTGCGCGTTCAGCGCCTTTTGTTGTTCAGTGGGCTTCGACGCTGCAGTACGCGTCGTAGATGCGCCAGGCCAGCGACAGCCGCTCCTCGGTGGACAGCTTCTCGCGATTGCTGCGGGCCTGTCGGTCGACTTCAAGGTAAGCGCGTCGGAAGCGCTCGCGGTCCACGCCGCTCGGTGCCTGCCGCAGGCCGGTGAGCACATAGCGCACATCGACGCCAACGACCTCCAGCGAGACCAGCGTCTCGGCGGCTGGCGATGACTGACCAGCCTCGTACTTGACGAAGCTCACGCGCGGCGCGCCGATGGCGTCGGCCAATGCCTGCTGGGTGAGACCCAGCCGCCCCCGCTCTTCAAGCAGGCGCTGGCCGATCTGTTGACGGACCTCGGGGTTTCGCATAGCGTGCGACGTTAACTATTCTTATCAAAGAATAGTGTGTAGTTTAAAACACTACATACCTTTATGGGCGGAGCTGACGGGGAGAGGTTTCCCGGGCGGCGTGAGCGCAGCGTCACCGGCTGTCGCCCAGAACTTGCGCAGGCAGAAAGGTCGCACCACAGGAAGCATCAGCACAAACAAAAACGCCACGACGGCTTGCCGGCCTCGTGGCGTCTTCGTACCGGGGAGTTGACCCCAGATTTCGGTCTTGAACGCCAGGAATCTAGCCGCGCCACTGAAGCGCGTCAACTCCCCTTTCCCGAAAACTGTGAACGCGCCGAGCGAGCACTGGATGCGCTCGTCCGTGCGCAAAGGGGACCCCATGAGAAAAGGACAGCGCTTCACGCCGAAGCGGTTGCAGAAGTGGATCAAGCAAGGCCGGGGCACAGGCTCCGGTGAGCACTACCAGCCGTGGCATCAGGTCACGCGCGCTGACCCAGGCAGTCGCGGCCGATCGCACATCGTCAACTCTGGCCTCTCGCGGCTGCATCACTTCCTATCGGACCTGGAGCTGGTGCAGTTCACCTTCGCCACGATGCTGCCCGGTGTCGTCGACCTGCAAGAGCAATTCAGCCTGTCGCTTGACGACGGGTTCGATGCAGGTTGCGGCGGCCAGGCTCTGCTGTTCCAGCCAGGCGCGCAGACCATCGCCCGCGAGCTGGGCTTTGCCTATCCGACGCTGAGAAAGGATGACGAGGTCCAGCCATGGATCATGACGACGGACCTGCTGCTGACCTTCGCCGCTGGCAGCGCTGATCGCCGGCTGGCGGTGAGCGTGAAGCCCAAGGGTGGCTTCGGCCGACGCCGGCAACAGGAGCTGCTGGCCATCGAGCGCGACTACTGGCTGCGACGCGGCGTGCCGTGGCTGCTGGTCACGCCGGCCCAGTACGACATTGCGGTAGGACGCGCCATCTGCTCAGGTGCGGCCTGGGTGTTGGGCATGCCGCATGTGGATCAGAGGCTGGTCGAGGCCTGTGCAACCTACGTGGCCGACCGACGACGGCCTACCTTCGGTCAGTTGATGACCGAGCTGCCCACGGCCATCGACGCCGACATGACGCTTGCGCAATGCGCGTTCTGGCAGGCGGTGTGGCGCGGTCTTCTGCCCATCGACCTGTCTTTCAGCACAAGGCCCGCCGCTGCGGTCCAGCTGCTCGATCGCGCCGCCTACTGGGATCAAAACCCTATCGCCGCACGGAGGTCAGCATGGACTGCCTGACTTTCAATTCCGTACTGCGCATCGAGGCGGAAAACCTGGATGGGTTCTATCGCGTCTTGGCGGCTGCACCAGGCAAGCAGCTCATTTGGCTGGCATTCATTGGTGCGCGCGACAGCGGCGCGGATGCCGACTCACCGGCCGTAGGTTCCGTCTTGCCCGTAGACCGAGAGAACCTGACCGAACTGGCAGAAGCGTCGCTGTTGGCGATCGTCAACCTCGACGACCCGGCCTTGCTCGCCCGCGAAGACGCGCTGAGCGAAGCAGGGCGCCAAACCTGGGAAGCTCGCCAGGCCGCGATGCGGCCATTCCTTGACCCTCAGCAACTTTCTGATTCGCTGTACGGGTCGGGCGGTATCGGCCCCGTGGTGCGCAAGGCGGTGGACGGCGGGGCCCTCACGCGGGCCACGATCTATCGACTCTGGAAGCAGCTCTGCGTTCGCGGCCTCACCATGCTGTCGCTGATGCCCGTGTTCGATCAGTGCGGTGCGCCTGGCGTGCGTCGTCCTGCAGAGAACGGCCGCCGCAAAGCGGGCGCCAAAACAGCTGCAGAACGCATGGGGATCGACGACCCCAATCCCCAACGAGGGGCGACCACTGAGGACCGCATCAAGATAGCGGCGCATCTGGCCAGATTGATGAAGCCGGGTGCGAACTACGCGGGTCTCTATGAGCAGATCATGGAGTCGGTCTACGTTACACAGTACGTTGTCACCGAGAAAGGCCGGGAGCCCGTGTTGCCGCCCAAGGGGACATTTCCCAATCGGCGCATTTTTCGGAACATCTACCAAACGGAGTTCAAAGACCTGGACCGTGTCCGTCGTCGGACGACACCGGGCCACTTCGCGCGCAACAAGCGCGGGCTGGTGGGCAACAGCCACGAGGGAGTTGCAGGGCCCGGCCATGCCTACGCCATCGACTCGACCGTCGGCGACGTCTATCTGCGCAGCGCCATCAACAGAACTTGGATCGTCGGCCGCCCCATCGTCTACATCATCGTGGACGTGTGGTCGACGGCCATCGTCGGCTTCTACGTTTGCCTGAGGCCGCCGTCGTGGCGAGCGGCGAAGGTCGCGCTGTTCTCGACGTTCGCTGATCCTCGACTGATTGCTGAACTTTGGGGCTATGAGTACCGCATGGTGCTTGACCCCGCGCCAACCGCACCATTCACGTTCTGGTGCGATCGAGGTGAATACCTCTCGGAGGGGGCTCGGGATACGGCCCTGCGACTGAGCCTCAACACAGCGTTTAATCCGGCCTATCGCCCTGATGGCAAGGGCTCCGTCGAGGTTGTGCACCGAATTGCCAAGGACGCGCAGTTCTCGGATTTCATCCCGGGTGCCATCGATGCGCGTCGGGACGAACTGGAGCTGCGGACCGACGTCAAGGAATCGGCGTTGACCTTGCGAGAGTATGTGCAGTACCTCTACATGGTCTTCACACATCACAACGCGCATGCGGATCGCGAGCACCGGAACACCGCCGAGCTGATCAGCTCCGGCTGGCCGGCAACGCCGGCGGGTCTGTGGCGCTTCGGCCATGAAGCGGGCCTTGGCTTTCGGCGGCACATTCCGCTCGACCAGCTGGTGGCGGCATTGCTGGAGCCCAAGACGCTGGTGGCCCGCCGCAACGGCAACTTCACGGAGTCGCTGCAGTACGAGGGCGAGCTGGCGATCGAAGAGGAATGGTCAGCACAAGCACGCAACTTCGGCGTGCTTGAACGGCAGGCCTACTGCTTCCCCGGCCATGCCGGCAGGCTCTGGGTTCCGGATGCCAAGGGTCTGCAGGACTTCCGCCTCAAGCACAACGCTCGGACATGGCCCGAAACCACCTTCGATGAGTGGCGCGATGCCATGGGCGTGGCCTTGGCGCGCCGCAGTGATCGGGAGTACCAGCAGTTCTGCGACGCGATCCGAAACCTGGACGCCCGCAACGAGATCGTCAAGCGGGCGCAGGCTGAGACGGCTGCGGCGGAGGCTCTGAGCACGGGCTCGGAGCTGACGACCACGCAGGCGCGGGCCGTCGAGACCAGTGCATTCGGTACGGCGCTGCTCGCGCAGCCGTCGGGAAGCGTTGAGTCCGCCTTGCCCAAGATTCTGTCCACCGCCGAAACAGCGGACTACGACGCCACGATGGACGAGCTTCTGGCTGGCGTCGTGTCCAAGGAGGCCGCATGAGCACGCTGGACCTTCAAGATGCGCCGACCGTCGATGCCTACGCGAACAACATCCTCATCGACGCCTGCGGCGCCATCCTCACGCGGGCTGCAGTAGCCCGCCGCTTGCTCCACCGGCCTCCGCCTCCGGGCCCGATCCCGCCTGGGGGACCGCCGGAGGCCTTGGAACATCAGATGGCAAGCCTATGGCGCTTGCATGTGCCAACACCGGCTGGGATCGAGCTTGCGCAATCCATCGACGTGCTGCTGCGCCAAGGCTATGTGCATCGCAATCCGGCCAAGGCCAGCACTTGGCGCCATATCTACACCCAGGATTCGGCGGATGACCACTGCCCGGTCCAGCTGGCGGCCTGCGTCGTCGGGTTGTCTGGTGCCGGGAAGACATCTGCGCTGGAGCGCGCCCGAGCCTGCGTCGACAGGTTGTTGTTCATGAGCGTTTCCCGCACATGCTCAAGCCTGTCCATCAGCTGGTCTGGCTCAAGGTCGATGTGCCGGGCTCCGGCAAGGTCGTCGACCTGGTCGAAAGTCTGGCGCGCGCTGCGGACGCTGCTCTCGGGACGAACTACACCGCGGATCTTCTGAAGGGCAGGCCTCGCGGCGCACGCATGGCCCATGAATGGTTGGCCAAGATGGCCTGCCACTTCCCGGGCCTCATCGTGTTGGACGAGCTGCAGAACCTCTTCAGGATTCAGTCCAAGGCGGCGCGCAAGCGTGCGAAGGAGGGTGCACGGCCGGAACTTGCCGTCGTCGAAGACGAGACGCTGAAGTTCATTCTCACGCTGACCAACACCAGCAAGATTCCCTTTGTTGGCTGCGGCACACCGGACGGCATCGCGGCCTTCAGCACGCGCATGAGCACGGCACAGCGCCTCTTGACCGGTGGGTATCACCGGATCGACCCTGATCCGCCAGCCAAGGATGGCTACTTCAGGCGGCACCTGCTCAAGTGCTTGGAGGACTACCAGTGGCTACCCGAGAAGATGGACATCACGGCCGAGATCGCCGATGAAATCTATCGGTTGACCGCGGGTGTTCCACGCATTTGCGTGATGCTGTGGATTCACGCGCAGAAGCGGGCGCTGGCGTGCAAGGCCTCGGCACTGTCGCTGGAGCATCTGCGGCACGCGTCGGCCAATGCGCTGGCGCCGCTGCAGCCAGCCGTTGAGGCCCTGTTGAACCAGGACGTCAATCGCATGGCGCGGTACGAGGATCTACTGCCTCGCGGCCTCGTGTAGGTCTTGCGCGAGCTGATCGTCGGTGCACGCCGCTGCATCTTGCTTTCCGCGCCGCCGCCGCACGAGATCGTCGAGGCGAGCTCGTTCGGCGGCATCCAGTGGACGCAGGAGGTCTGTCAGGGCCTCGTCGGCGGTGGCGTAGAGCGCGGTCAGCGCCAGGACGTAGTCCTGAATGGCGAAGGGTTTGAGGGGGCTGGTGTGGATGTTGTCGAGATCCGCGCTGCCCCCGCCGTTCAGCACATGCGGGCGATGCCGCTCCAGCCACCGTCGAGAAAGAACGCTGAGAACCAAGCCGCTCATCGTGGGGCCGGAGCTGTCACGCCGTGTGCGCAGACCCAGCTGCTGCATTCGTTGCCGCAGGCGTATGGAGGCCTGGGTCAGCGGGATCGATTGCGACAGATCCAAGATGGCATCCATGATCTCGGCGTAGCGAGACTCTGACGGCGACAGATCGACGGGCGCTGCAGCACTCTCGCCAATAGGGGCTGTCGCGCGCTGGAGCGCGACGCCATGCTTTGTGCACCAGTCGATCCCCGGCAGCTGCGCCGACCGTCGCGCGTAGGCGAAGCCCCAGAAACCAATGTCTTCGTTCACGCATTTCGGGCAACGCCACACCGCGGGTGCCACCACGTCGTCACGCCAGCGGCGCTTGAGCGGGAGAGCACGCGGATCTCCATGACGGATCGGATCGCGCCCAGGCCGCACCGCCAAAGCCTGTGGCGCCAGCGAGTGAGCACGTAGCAGGTGGGCCTTGTCGGCACCAACGACCCTCGCAATCAGCTCGAACGGTGAAGTGCATGCGCCGTTGCGCGGCCGGTTGGGGTCGTCGTACATGGCATCGAGCGCTGCCGCGCCTGACGTCAACGCGTTCAGGTGAGCCAAGCGGGCCAGATAGCCGCCCAGCAGCTCGTCCGGCAGCAATGCGGGGATGTGCATCACTGCTCTCCCGCGCTTGTAGCGGCTCGCGCCGCCCTGGGCTTGCGCTGAAACACGCCCAGGCTGCGGATCACCAGCGCCAATGCCTCGGCGTGTTCTTCACTGCCATCCCACACATCGGACAGCGCGGCCGAGAGGGCGGGATGCTTCGCCGCCGACACCTTAGTTGCCGGCCTGGCTTGCGAAAGCACATATTTGCATACCCGATCGAACAGCTTCGAGCGCCGCCTTCCGGTACCAGACAGCACGCGGCTGACCTGCGACTGGCTCGCATCGACCGCATGGGCAATCTGCTCTTGGGAAAGCCCTAGCGCCTTCGCCTTCTCAGCGATGAGCAGCGCTTCGGCTTTGAGGCTTGGATCTGCATTCATGCATCAAATTATGCATAAAAGCATGAAGTCGCTAAAGCGCGGATTGCCCCCTGGCCTTGCGGGCTGGCCGGGTGACCTCCGCCAGCGCTTTCGATGTCAGCGGTAGTCGAGCCAGCGCACCCTGCTTTGCCTTGAGCTCAGGCAGCGCTTGGTAAATCTGCCATGGCCGAAGCCGCTGATCTGCACTGCTCGTCGCCAAGCCCGAGGCGATCTTGCGAACCGCCTCGGCCAACTCGATGTCGCGACGATCCCAGTCCACGCGCGGAGTGGTAGGCAGGCGCTGTAGCCGTTCGGGCAGGTGCGAATCCAGCCAGTCCTTGTCATGGCGCCGAAGCCAGGCGTAGGCGGCGCCAGCGTGTTCGCGAAGGTGCGCAACCGTAGCGCCTGGCCATGCCTCGCATGCGGCCGTCCAAGCTTGCCGCGACATCTGCAGCGAGCGGTCGTACTGTGCGCGCCGGCGACGATCGGCCAGGCCGACCTCGGAGCGCAGGACACGGGTCACCGCCTGGACGGAGACGAGATGCCGGTGGGCGATGTCCGCCTTGTCATCGCCGCGAGCCAGGTCATCGGCGATGGATCTGTGCAGCGGCTCCGTCACCGTCTTCGGTCGGCGGCCTGTCTTGAATCCGTGTTGCGCAGCCCAGGCGAGGCCCGTGCCTGCGGTGATGCCGATGCGCTTCGATGCCGCAGTCACGCTGTGGCCGGCCGTGAGGTCAGCGACGAACGCGGTTCGGCGGGCGTCCGCCAGCACGACTGAGGGTGTCATGCGCACGGCGGCCGGCGCGGCTATGTGGGCCTCGGCATAGGTCTCGATGAAGTCGGGCCAGCTCGGAAACAGCCAGTAGATGATGGCCAGGTGCTGCGGTTGGGGCGCCTGAGCGATGAGCTGCTGCGGTTCAGCTGCATCCGACATGCGGCTGCAATGCCCGACGGCGTGAGTGCACCGGGCGAAAGCGCTGACCAGCCCGCAACCAGCATGGCGAACCGACTCAGGGCGGCTCCTGCGCCGGCCCGGACGACGTCGGCGAGGCCAGCGTCAGCTGGCAAGACCCAGCCGAATCGGTTGACGCCGTTGCTCTTGAATGTCGACACCTGCAGCGGCATGTCGTGCAGCAGGCAAATCCAGACGCCGGGGTACTGATGGGGCAGTCGCCAATATGGCGAACCCCGCGCGGCAGCATCGGCCTGGATGCATGCCGGACAGGCTTTGAGGGGGTGGTTGGCCCGGAACCGGCTGGTGAGGATGCCGAGCCGGAACTTCAGAGCGCCGGCTGATGGCCCGGCCAGGCTGGCGATCGCCGCCGCAATCTCGTTCGGCTGCCGGGTGACGAGGTAGTAGCGCAGCAGCGTGTGGTTGAGCGCCATGCCTTCCCCGTCGCCCAGCTGGCCGGCCGTCCCAGCAGCCAGACGGGCCAGTCGTGTTGGAAAGTCGTGTTGCGCTCCATGTCGACGGTCCCCGAAGAGCGCCATGCACGTTTCTTCCGCGAGGCGATTGCCGGCCAGCCGGTGGTACCTGCTGGCCCAGCTGAAGACGGTTTCGTCAGGCAGCCACTGCGGTAGCTGCGGCAACGGAGCGAGGGGTAGATCCAGGAAGGGCCTCCGCCAAGCAGGGACGCCTGAACGGCGCGCAGATGCGGATCGTCAACTGGCGCCGAATGGCGCAAACTCTCCGCCTATGTATGAGGCCAATTTGACCGTGCCGCAGGCGATCGAACCAGTAATCAGGCGGCTTGATCTCATGGAAGGCCAGTTGGTGGGGCAGTTGGACGCCGCTGAAGCGCGCCTTCAGCAGACGGCAAACCCACGGCCTTCGGTGCGTTTTTTAGTCTTCACGGTAGCGTTCTTCGCGATCCTGACGCTAGTGGTGGTTGTCGCCGTGAGGTGAAGCCGCGCCTGACTGCGCGACCGGCCGTGTTTTCCCGGTTGGATGTGCAGTCGGCTGGCCGGACACTTCGTTGCATAACAGGGGAGGGAGGGTCGCATGACCTGTGAGGTAGCGGTTGCGAACCGGCTTGCCATTGCTCTGGCTGCGGACAGTGCAGTGACATTTACGGAGCCGGGCAAGACCACCTACGCGTCTGGCGCCAACAAGATCTTTCAGCTGGCCGGTGATGCGCCCGTCGCGGTGATGATCAACAACAGCAGTTCCCTCGGCGGAGTGCCTTGGGAGCTGATCATCAAGGTCTATCGGGGCAAGCTCGGGAAGGGAACATTTCCGACGCTTCAGGGTTATTGGGACAACTTCCTCACGTTCCTGAACGATCCAGCGCACGGACTTCTGCCAGCGGCGCTTCGGGATCTGAATGGGAAGCGCGCGATTGGGCTCGCCGCAGTGCAGGTCATCAAGGAGGTCACCGCCGAGGACAAGACCCTCTGCGACGCGAAGACCGCGACTGCGACGCTTGCGAAAAATTGGACAGATGGGTTGGCAGCCCTAGTTGCAACGTACTTCGCCGGCACCCCAGTGTTCAACGGGCTCAACCCCGCTGATCAGGCCCCACTCCTCGCCAGTCATCTCGCAGCTCTTACCTCATCAGTTGAGACCTATCTTGACGACGAGTGGCCGCACCTGAAGCCGCACGTTCAGATGGCTGACCTTCTGGCGGCTGCGGCCGAGCTTGCGTTTAAGCGCCCTGACGTCATTCTTGCGAGCACCGGAATTGTGATCGCAGGGTTTGGCGAAGACGATTTCCTACCTGGCTATATCAGCAAGGAAGTTTTCGGCTTCGTCGGTGATCCCGTAGCCTGGAGGGATGACAAGGTGGGTACCGTTGATTACTCGACCAAGCGCTCTCTTATTGAAGCCTTTGCGAAGGCGGAAATGGTGGAGACTTTCAGTCAGGGCGCCAGTCCGGAAGTTTGGAAGGCAGTGGGGAAGGCGTTTGAGACGCATGCCGCAGCAGTTGCGGAGGCGGCTTGTGTGGCCGCGGGCATAGCAACTCCCAACGGTGCTCAGATTGCGGCTGAGGTGCAAGCCCGCGCGGCTGCGTTCCGGTCAGAATGGACCAACGCGACCCTGCAGGCACACTACGTGCCGCTACTGTCTTCGGTAGCAAGTCTCAACGTCGAGGAGCTGGCGGAGCTGGCCGAAACCCTGGTCTTGCTAGAATCTTTGAAAGAAAAGGTCACCTCACGGACGCAGTCCGTAGGTGGACCTATAGATGTAGCCGTGATTACCAAATCTGAGGGGCTTGTCTGGATCAAGCGGAAGCTGTATTTTGATCCCGCGTTGAATCAGCGGTATCTCAATCGCTTGCAACGGAACTAGAGGGGCAACCATGACAAAACTGAGTCTTCGTCCCGCCTCCCTTCGTCGTGAAGTGTCTAGGCCAGAATCCTTGAAGTCTGACTATGAGGCTTCGGTGCAGGCTCGCCGCATTGCCAGCTCCAAGGTGAGTGGCTTGTCGCGTGAGCAGGCTCAAAATTACCTAGCTCAGCGCCGGACTTTTGAGTCCAAGGAAGACGATCTTGCGATGGCACTGTCTGCCGCCCGTTGATTTGGTTGAGACGGATGAAGAGCCCGCTGCGCGCGGGCTTTTTTGCGCCCGCGAACCCCTGCATGAAGTCGCTCAACTGGGCAGGTAGGCTCGCCTGCGCCAACGGCCCTAGCGATAGGCTGGGTCTTTGCAATTGTTGGATGCGGAAAACAGCGCCGGCGATCTCTCCTTGCCCCAGATCCAGTTTCCCGCTGGCTTCGGGCTCTTCCTGAACTGTTCATTGCGATCGGCGAAGTACCGGTCGATCGCCGCCTTGGCGTCATCCAGTGTGGCGTAGTTGCTGTTGTGGATGATCGCCCTCGACATGCCGCTGAAGACGGACTCGATGACGTTCAAGAACTGCGAGCTGGCCGGGAGGGGAACCAGCTCCAGACGGGGCCCATCCGGCTCCTCGTAGTTGTGCTTCGCGACGTACTTCTTCAGCTCCTTCGAGTCATGCCACGACGCGGCATCCCAAGATAGGTACAGAGTCCGTTTTTTGGCGTAGTCGACCAGCAACCGCTCGATGAGCTTCATCATCTCGGCGGTGTTCTTTACCGTCGAGTGGAAGTGCGTGACCTGGTTGCTGGACAGCTCCAACGCGGCCGTGACGATGAGCCGGCCGCGCGACTTCTGCCATTGAGGCACTGTCGGCCGGTCGTCAGCCGCTGAAAGCCTGAGTCCGGGCATCGCCTTCACCGCGAAAGGCCCGTACTCGTCGATCGAGAAGAAGCATTCGGTCTTCTTCAAGTTGGCCAGCACCGTCTGCACCCGGTCCAGCTTCTGCTGGTAGTTTGGATCGGAGCTGGTCAGAACCGTGCGAGCTGCACGCCACCTGAAGCCCGACTTGGCAATGGCTTCCCGCAGCACAGCTCTGCGGCTGGGGTAGCCGCGTTTGTTCATCACCTCGACCAAGTCGGAGATTCGCCAGCTGGTTCGATTGAAGCCCGACTGTGATGGCGGTTCGTGGATGAGCTTGTAGAGCGCGGCGCGGTATTCCTCATCGTCAGCGGTCCGCGCTCGGGGCTTCTGGTGGATCAGGGCCTCGATACCGCCTTGCTCGTAGAGCAGTCGACTACGGCGAACCGTGTTCAATGCGATCCCGAGGTGCTTCGCGATCGTCTTGAGCGAGAAGCCCTCTTCGGTGGCCAGCACAGCCAGCAAGCGCTTGCGCGCGGCGGCGCCATGCCGGGACAGCTCGTCGCCGAACGGTGGAAACGCCTGCTCGTCCTGCTCCAGCGCATAGATCCACTGCGACCACTGCAAAAGTTCGCGGTCATCTGCGGCCAGCGTCTCGGTGGGAATCAGGGAGGAGAACAGCGCGAGCCGCGGGTTGTCGTCGCGCTTGTACTTCGGCCGCTGGGTCAGGATGTCAGCCGTTGCCTCGACCGTCAGCGACTCCTGCATGGCGACCTGCTCGATGGTCTTGCCTTCGAGCAGAACCTTGCGTCGAACCCGGCGCCACTGAACGACATCGCAAGTGACCATGTCGCGCCCCTAGTGGATCAAATTTAGGCGAGCACGAGGCCGGCTCCAAGGTTGTGGATGTGTTGGGAGGCTGAAATGAAAAAGCCCACCGGGTCACGGCGGGCTTCTCGAACTGTCGTCTGTCTGCTGGTGGAGGCAAAGCCAACGTTTCCTGCAGCAAGTGTGCGTATTGTAGGGCGGGCCCCCATCGGGCGAGCCCGGGCACGCAGGCTCGGCCTGATCGCATAGAGTTGCCTGAGATCCGCCGAGCGAGCGGCAATTCAAGAGGGAGTGGACGATGGACCCAGTTTCCATGCTGCTGGCAGCAGCACTGAAGAATCCTGAGATGGCCGCATCGGCCGTGAACGCTGTCAATGCACCCGGTGCCGTCGACATCGTGCGGATGCAAGGCAGTCTTGTCGACCTGTCGAAGGGCATCCTCAAGTGTTATCACAAGACAGCCGTTTTCCGCCAAACGGACATCGTCAAGACGCCATGGGAACGACAGGCGCAGTACGGCGCCGAGAAGTCGGCGGTGCTGCGCATCCAGTTCTTGGGCGGGTTCACCTCGCAGCCCTATGAGATGTTCGTCGCCGTGATGGCGAAAGGCTCATCGGTCCGAAGCGCCGTCATTGCCGAGAACACGGTCGTTCGATACGCCAAGAACTGCTCGCTCGAAGACTGGGTAAGCCCCTGAAGCCCGAAGCCCAGGTATGGGCAGGCGGCCATTGAACACAGTCGCCGCCGCAGCCAAGCCAGATCAACAGAGAGGTTCCAGTCAATGGCTCGCCACGTCAACGATCACGACCTGAAGCCCCTGCTCGATGCCGCGCAGCAATGGATCGCGCGCTGCCTGATCGAAGATGGGTCCCTGTTCATTGATGGCCGCAAGGTTTGGACTGCGGCGAACGCTGATCGACTGCAGCATTGTTTCGTAGACCGGCCGGACACCGGCGATGACGAGTTCTTCGTGAAGCTCAAGCGCCAGCTTGAAGATGCCGGCCTCGAAGCCCAATGGCTCGCCGCCGAGATGATGTGGGCCCTGCAACTGTTCGCGTCCAATCTTGGGCAGGACGGCAAGCGGCGCGCCATCGTCAATATGTGGTCCTGGTCAGGCTCGACTCTAGATCCGGGCCATCCTCTGCTTCGGAACGAGGTGCTGGCGGGAGTCGGATCTGGCGGCCAGGGCTTCTTGCAGTACCGCTGGCGTGAGCTTGCCTATCTGATTTCACTGGTGCGCTCGTTGAAGGCCATGCCGGTGGACGCTCGCCGCGCGGTGCTGACCGACTACGACCGCTTCATGGACTGGATGGATTCCGTGCCGCGCGATGGCGATCGCCAGTTCCGGCACATGCTGCGCTACTTCGTCTTTCCGGATCGAGTGGAGCGCATGACGTCCAACCGCGACCGCGTCGCCGTCCTAGAAGGATTTCAGATGGCGACGGGCGCAGAACTTCGGCGCTGGAGTGACCGACAACTCGACGAGGCGCTACTGAAGCTGCGCCGGGACGAAGAGGCGCGCTACCCAGGCAAGGTACTGGACTTCTACGAGGGCGACCTGAAGTCACGCTGGCGGAAGGCGGATCAGGATGGCGCCGCTGCGCCTTCACCAGCAGCAGGTACGCACAAGGTGAGTGAGTTCCTGCCGCAGGAATCCAAGGCTTCGCCCTCGATCGCCGGCCCCATGAACAAGATCCTCTACGGGCCACCCGGTACGGGGAAGACACACTGGCTGCGCGACAAGTTCTCCGAGTACACGGATGCGCCCAACCAAGTCGAC
>JACPYV010000031.1 GCA_016195825.1 Burkholderiales bacterium
CCAACGCGGTGGACGCAGCCGGCATGCCGCCGCGGCTGGCAGCGATGCGCCTGCTGGGCGTGCCGTACACCGAGGCCGAGGTCAAGGAATCCAGCCAGGCAGTTGCAGGAAAGACCGAGCTCGATGCGCTCATCGCCTACCTGCAAGTGCTCGGCATCCACAACAAGTAAGCACCCGAGGAATCCACCATGGGTATCAATGAACTCCGCGCGGCCGTGACCATCGTGTCGCTGCTCGTCTTCGTCGGCATCGTCGTCTGGGCCTGGCGTGGCCGCTTCGACGACGCGGCACGCCTGCCCTTTGAAGGGGAGGACGCATGAGCGACTTCTTCAACAACGGCTGGTCCATCTTCGTCGCAGCCGCCACGGTGCTGGGCCTTGTCGCCTGCGCCGCGCTGCTCTACATCGCCAGCCGGCGCGAGGTGATGGCCAGCGACAACACCACCGGCCACATCTGGGACGAGGACCTGCGCGAGCTGAACAACCCGCTGCCGATGTGGTGGGTGGGCCTGTTCGTGCTGACCATCGTCTTCGCCGGCATCTACCTGGCGCTGTACCCGGGCCTGGGCAGCAGCGCCGGCAAACTGGGCTGGACCAGCCTTGGCGAACATGCCGCCGACACGGCCCAAGCCCGCGCGGCCATGGCGCCGGTCTACGCCAAGTTCGCTGACATGGCGCCCGAGCAACTGGCCCGCGACCCGCAGGCGCACGGCATTGGTGAGCGGCTGTTCGCCAACAACTGCGCGCAGTGCCACGGCGCCGACGCCAAGGGCTCCAAGGGCTTCCCCAACCTGACCGACAGCGACTGGCTGTGGGGCGGCAGCTTCGAGACCATCACCGAGACCATCACCAAAGGCCGCGAGGGCAACATGCCCGTCATGGCACCGGCCGTGGGCACCAGCGAGGACGTGCGCAACGTGGCCCACTACGTGTTGTCGCTGTCCGGCAGCCCGCACAATGCGCTGTACGCCCAACTCGGCAAGCCCAAGTTCGCCGCCTGCGCGGCCTGCCACGGCCCAGGCGGCAAGGGCAACCAGGCGCTGGGTGCGCCCAACCTGAGCGACAAGATCTGGCTGCACGGCTGGGGTGAGGAGGCGGTGATGGCGATGGTCAACAACGGCAAGCACAACGTCATGCCCGCGCATGGTGAGCGGCTCACGCCCGAGCAGATCCGTGTGCTGGCCGCCTATGTCTGGGGGCTGTCACAGTCCCAGGACGTCGCGGCGGCCGCGCATTGACGATGCCGTCTCCCGTCCCGCCCGGCCAGGGTGACGCCACCGCCGTCATCCGGCTCTACCGCTCCGAGGACAAGATCCAGCCTCGGGCGGTGGACGGCTACTTCGCCCGCTGGCGCTGGGCCATCGTCGCGCTGACCCAGCTGGTTTTCTACGGCCTGCCCTGGCTGAGCTGGGGCGACCGCCCCGCCGTGCTGTTCGACCTGGACGCGCGGCGTTTCTACGTCTTCGGCCTGGTCCTGTACCCGCAGGACTTCGTCTACCTGGCCGCGCTGCTGATGGTGTCGGCCTTTGCGCTGTTCCTGTTCACCGCGGTGGCTGGGCGGCTGTGGTGCGGCTACGCCTGCCCGCAGACGGTCTACACCGAGCTCTTCATGGGCATCGAGCGCTGGTTCGAGGGCGACCGCAACGCCCGCATCCGGCTCGACAAGGCGCCCTGGTCCTTCGACAAGCTGTGGCGCAAGGCCGGCAAGCAGGCCAGCTGGATCGCGCTGGGGCTGTGGACGGGCTTCACCTTCGTCGGCTACTTCACGCCCATCCACACGCTGGCCCGCGAGGTCGTTACGTTGGGGCTGGGGCCGTGGGAAGCCTTCTGGGTGCTGTTCTACGGCTTCGCCACCTACGGCAACGCGGGCTACATGCGCGAGCAGGTGTGCAAGTACATGTGCCCCTACGCGCGTTTCCAGAGCGCGATGTTCGACCGCGACACGCTCATCATCAGCTACGACACCGAGCGTGGCGAGCCGCGTGGCAAGAACGCCCAGCGCGGCAAGAAGGGCGAGGCGCGCAGCGCAGCGGTCGGCGACTGCATCGACTGCGAGCTGTGCGTGCAGGTCTGCCCGACGGGCATCGACATCCGCAAGGGCCTGCAGTACGAGTGCATCGGCTGCGCCGCATGCATCGACGTCTGCGACGGCGTCATGGACAAGATGGGCACGCCGCACGGCCTGATCCGCTACGACACCGAGAACGGCCTGGAGCAGCACCTGACTGCCGCCCAGCGCTGGCGCCGCGTGCTGCGGCCGCGCGTGCTGATCTACGGTGGCGTGCTGTTGCTGATCTGCTCGGCCGTGCTGTACAGCCTGCTGTCGCGCCACAGCTTCCGCGTCGACGTGGTGCGGGACCGTGCGTCGCTGGCCCGGCTGGTCGAGGACGGCTGGGTCGAGAACGTCTACCGCTTGCAGGTCATGAACGCGACTGAGGTGCCGCAGCGCTACCGGTTCGAGGCCGAAGGCCTGCCCGGGCTGAAGCTGAGCCAGGCGGTGACGGTCGACGTCGACCCCGCCGGCGCGCGCTGGGTGGCTGTGGGGCTGCGGGTGCCCCCCGAGTCGGCGCAGACCCTCAAGCCCGGCGCGCATCCGGTCCACTGGCTGATCCACCGCGAAGGTGCGGCCGCCGAGACCATCAGCGAGAAATCCACCTTCGTCGTGCCGCGCTGAGCGGCAGGAGAACACGATGACCACCCCGACCCAGAACCCTTCCGTTCCCTCCCGCGCCGCCTGGCGCGAGCCCATGGTCTGGCTGGTGGCTGGCGGCCCCGCCGTGGTCGTCGTGGCCAGCTTCGCGACGCTGGCGCTGGCGATCATCCACCCCGACCCGCCGCTGGACCTGCACGTCAACGCCCAGCACGCCGCGGACGACACCGAGCCCGCCGACGTGCGCGCCAAGTCCGGTGACCTGGTGCCCGCCATGGTGGCCCGCAACCATGCCGCCACCGGCGTGGCCGGAGCCAAGCGGTGACCGCAGCGCCAGGCATGTCGCGCATCGCGCGCTTCGCGATGGCGGTGGCCTGGTCGTCCTTCCTCGCGGCCGGCGTGCTGGAGGCGCTCGTATTCGCGGTGGTCGACCCGGGCGAATTGCGCTGGTTTGGCGCCGCGCCAGTGGACCTGTCCGCGCAGGCCGTCTACACCCTCAGCTTCCTGCTCTTCTGGGCCGTCGTCGCGCTGGGCGCCAGCCTGGCCCTGCTGCTCGCCACCCAGCCGGACGAAGCCCGGCCGCCGCGCCATTCGCCCGGTTGGCCTCGGTAGGAGCGCGGCGCATTGGCCTCAAGGCTTCTGGGCCACCACCCGCGCATTGCGGTCATGTGTCCAGTAGGCCCAGGCCCAGTCCAACAGCACCACGAAACGGTTGCGGAAGCCGATCAGGAAGTAGACGTGGGCGAACAGCCAGAACAGCCAGGCCGCATAGCCTGAGAAGCGCAGCGGCCCTATCGGCGTGCCCAGGTCCACGACGGCGCTGTGCCGGCCGATGGTGGCCAGGTTGCCATAGTCGCGGTAGCGGAAGGGCGCGGTCGCCTCGCCGCGCAGCCGCCGCTGGAGGTTGGCCGCTGCACAGCGGCCCATCTGCTTGGCGCCGGGCGACACGCCGGGCACAGGCCTGGGCTCGCGCCCCGGCAAATGGCTCTGCGCCGCGGCCAGGTCGCCGATGACCTGGATGTCCGCATGGCCCGGCAGGCTGAGGTCGGGCTCGACGACGACGCGACCGGCGCGGTCCAGTGTGCAGCCGGTGGCGTCGGCCAGCGCGCGGCCCAGCGGCGACGCCGCCACGCCTGCCGCCCAGACGACGCAGTGGCTTTGAAGCCGCTCCGCGCCGGCGGTGGTCGTGATGTCCAGCCCGTCGGCGTCGATACCGGTCACGCGTGCGTTCAGGCGCACGTCCACGCCCAGCGCGGTCAGCTGCTCGCGGGCGCGTTCACTCAAGCGCTCGGGCATGGCCTGCAGCACGCGCGCGCCGCCCTCCACGAGCAGCACGCGCGCCTGTCGCGGGTCGATGCGGCGGAACTCGCCGGGCAGCGTGTGGCGGGCGATTTCAGCCAGCGTGCCGGCCAGCTCCACGCCCGTGGGCCCGCCGCCCACCACGACGAATTGCATCAGCGCGGCGCGCCGGGTGGGGTCCTCTTCACGTTCGGCCGCCTCGAAAGCCATCAGCACGCGACGGCGGATCTCGAACGCGTCATCCAGCGTCTTCAGCCCCGGGGCATGGCGGGCCCAGTCGTCACGGCCGAAATAGCTGTGCGTGGCGCCGGCCGCGACGATGAGGTGGTCCCAGCGCAGCAGGGCGCCGTCCTTCAGCGTCACGGTGTGTGCCGCGGCGTCGATGGCAACGACCTCGCCCAACAGCGTCGTGACATTGCGCTGGTGGCGGAACAGGTGGCGGGCGGGCGCCGCGATCGACGGGGCGGACAAGCCGGCCGTCGCCACCTGGTAGAGCAGGGGCTGGAACAGGTGGTGGTTGGTCTTGTCGACGACGGTGATGTCGACATCGGCACCGGCACCCGACAGGGCCCGCGCCGCCTCCAGGCCGCCGAAACCGCAGCCGATGATCAAGACTTGGGGACGCATGCCCCCATGCTACGCCTCGTTTGCTGCGCTGCAGCAAATGCCTGCCGTTGCCTCAGCAGGCGGCGTTGGACACCAGGCGTTGCAGCGCGGCCGGGTCTAGCACGGTGATCTGGCGCTGCTTGACGTCCAGCAGGCCGTCTTCCTGGAACTTGGAGAAGGTGCGGCTGACGGTCTCCAGCTTCAGCCCCAGGTAGCTGCCGATCTCTTCGCGCGTCATGCGCAGCACCAGGCTGGAGGCCGAGAAGCCGCGGGCCTGCAGGCGCTGCGTCAGGTTCAGCAGGAAGGCGGCAAGCCGTTCCTCGGCACGCATGTTGCCCAGCAGCAGCATCACGCCATGGTCGCGCACGATCTCGCGGCTCATGATCTTGTGGAACTGGTGCTGCAGCACGGTGAACTCGCGCGACAGCTCCTCCAGCTGCGAGTAGGGGATCACGCAGACCGACGAGTCCTCCAGCGCGACGGCGTCGCAGTGGTGGTGGTCGCTGCTGATGCCGTCCAGCC
>JACPYV010000095.1 GCA_016195825.1 Burkholderiales bacterium
CCAACTGCGCATCTGGTTGATCGCGGACTCAGGCGCCGTGGTCTATGGCGGCAAGACCCGACCTGCAACTCAGCCTGCAGATCCCAACGCCGCGGTGGGAAAGCTGACGATCTGGCGCGAGGACGGCGTGGCGTTGACGGGGCGGTCATTTCGCGTCAAAGCGCATGGCCCTGTGCCCGACGGCATCGCGCTGATTGGTGTCGACACTCGCAGCGACCAGCGCTTGCTCAGTGCGTATCTGGGCGCTCTGGTCTTTGTCTGCGGGCTGGGTGTGGCAGCGCTCTCTGCGCTGGGCGCATGGGTGGCGAGGCGCGAACTGCGGCCTGTGCGCGAACTGTCCACGGAAGCAGCCGCGATTTCGCCACGAGCGCTGTCGTTGCGACTGTCGTCCCAGGGCGTGAGCGTCGAGCTCGAAGACCTGGTCGACAGCTTCAACCGTGCGCTGGACCGGGTGCAATCGGCCTACGAGCACCTGGAAGCGTTCAGTGCCGACGTCGCGCATGAGCTGCGAACGCCGCTCACCACCATGATCAGCGCCACGGAGGTCGAGCTCGCCCGAGAGCGCACGGTCGCAGAGCTGCGCGACACGCTGTCTGGAAACCTCGAGTCCCTTCACCAGTTGACGACGATGGTCAACGACATGCTGTTCCTTGCGCGCGCCGACCAGGGTGGCACGGCGCAGACCTTGGTAGTCACGGATCTGCGACTGGTCGCGGGGCAGGTCGTCGAGTACTTCGACGCGGTGCTCGACGAGCGGCTTCAGCGGGTCGATATCGTCGGCGAGGCTCAAGCGCCTGTGAATGCTGCTCTCGTCCGACGCGCGCTGGCCAACCTGTTGAGCAATGCGAGCCGATACACGCCGGCCGGCCGAACCATCTCGATCCAGCTGAGCACGGTGGCAGCGACCTCCAGCGACGAACGAGTCGCCATCACCGTGGTCAATCCTGGTGAGGGCATCGACCCGGTGGTGCTGCCGCGGTTGTTCGAGAGGTTCTTCCGTGCGGACACATCGCGCCAAGGATCTGCCGAGCATCACGGGCTGGGACTGGCCATCGTCCGCGCGATCGCGCGCATGCATGGCGGGGATGCCTTTGCCGCGAGCGCAGGCTGCATCACAAAAGTTGGCTTCACGCTCCGCACCGCAGAGGCGAGCCCGTTGCCTGGCGATGGGGCCATCGAGCCGCATGGAGACCCATGACGAAATCGTAATCCGCGCGTTGGCCTGGCGTCGGTGCCCGGTTCCTAGAGTTCAAGCGTGCTTCGGGCACTCAACCAACGAAAGGAACACACATGAAGACGCTCATCATCACCACCACGCTGGTCGCCGCACTCGCAGGCATCGCCGCGCCGGTGCAGGCGCGTGACGCGCTGGAAAACGCCGTCAAGACGACGATCGAGCTGCAGGACGGCTCGACGCTGTACGTGTTCAAGGACGGCAAGATGGCCAGGGAAGACTCCTTCGGCCGCGCCGTCTTCCTCAAGGCCGGCGAGACGCTGAAGGCCAAGGACGGCCGAGAGATCAAGGCCGTTGGCAACGAAGTTGCACGCCTGGATTCCCTGTTGCGCGAAGGTCACGGCGGCTGACGTCAAGTTCAGGTCGCGTCAGCTGAGACGGGCACGCAGATTGCCGAGGTTAGGCTCAACTTTCAGGAGCACACATGCGCACCCGTTTCGCCCTACCTATCGTGGTTTCCTTCATCATCGCTGTGCCGGCAGTGAGCTTCGCCCAGACTGACTCGATGGGTATGAAGGGGCAAGCTGATCAAGGCTCACAGCAGCTGCATCAAAAGATGAGAGGCGGCATGGAAAGCATGCAGGCGTTGAAGCCCACAGGCAACGTCGACAAGGACTTCGCGATGATGATGAAGATGCACCACCAACAAGCGCTGGACATGGCCGAGATCGAACTGCGCAATGGCAAGTCGCAAGAGATGCGCGACATGGCGCAGATGATCATCAGCGCGCAGAAGAAAGAGATCGCGCAGTTCGACAAGTGGCTGGCCGCCAACAAGTGACTTCGGTTCTACAGCGCTTGCACGCCGGTCCGGTTTGTTTACCTCGGAGAAAGAAGCCCGGAGGGGCTTCGCAAGCGTCCGACGATCCCGTCTTGTGGCGGATCAGTCAGCGGCCAGTGCGTGGATGATTGGGCAGCCGCCCTTGGTTACCCCCGTGTCGCATTGATGCAGCAGCGCCGTCAGCGCTTTGCGCATCGCTTTCAGGTCGGCTAGCTTCTCTTCGATGACCTGCAGCTTGTGCGCGGCCAGCTCGCGTGTTTCGGCACAGGCGCAGGCCTCGTCGAGTTCGAGCAAGCTGCCCACTTCGTCCAAGGTGAAGCCCAGCACCTGTGCTCGCTTGATGAAGCGCACACGCTTGATTGCATCCGAGGCATAGCGGCGATGCCCGCTCGTCGGCTTGTCGGGTTCGGCCATCAAGCCGCGGCGTTGGTAGAAGCGGATCGTCTCGACGTTCACGCCGGCCTCGTTGGCCAGTCGCCCTATCGTCAGCTCGGTTGTCATCTGAATCCCCTTGACTCCGTACCATGGTACGGACTCTAGACTGTGCGCCATCGAATAAGTTCACCCCGGTGATGGCAATGTTGAGGATCAAGGGTTCGCTGATTGCTAGCGTGCTGGCGGCGGTCGGCGCGTCGGTATGTTGCGTCGGGCCGCTGGTACTGCTGACGCTGGGCATAGGTGGCGCATGGGTCTCCAGCCTGACTGCGCTGGAGCCGCTGAGGCCCTGGCTCCTGGCCACGACGTTGCTTTTCCTGGGCCTGGCGTTCCGGCACCTGTACCTGCGGCCGCAGGCCTGCGAACCAGGTGCTATGTGCGTTGAGCCAATCGTCCTCAAGCGCCAGCGGCTGATCTTCTGGGTTGTTGCACTGGCACTCCTCTCGTTGTTGTCTGTGCCTTGGTTGGCACCGCTTTTCCTCTGAAGGGACTACCCATGCGTAACTTGTTTGCCGCTGTACTTGTCGCAGTGATGCCGTTGGCCGCGCTTGCCGCCACGCCGCAGACCGCCGTTCTCGACGTCCAGAACATGACCTGCGGGCTGTGCCCGGTGACAGTGAAAAAGTCGCTGGAGCAAGTGGCCGGCGTGACTCAGGTGCGGATCGACTTCGCGAAAAAGACGGCCACCGTGACGTTCGAAACTGACAAGACCAATGCGACGGCATTGACCAAGGCCACGACCGACGCGGGCTACCCCTCGACGGTTCACAAGTGATAACGACCGCACCTCAATTGGAGTCGATGCTGACATGCCCGGAGTGCAGCCACGCCAAGCGCGAGGTCATGCCGACTGACGCCTGCCAGTTCTTCTACGAGTGCGAGCACTGCAAGACCGTGTTGCGGCCAAAGGCCGGTGACTGCTGCGTGTTCTGTTCGTACGGCTCGGTCAAGTGCCCGCCGGTGCAAACGCAGCGGGGCTGCTCGAGTTGCGGCGCCTGATGGGCGCCAACGGTGCGGCAGCAGCTGCAGCGGCTCATCACCGCGGCAGCGCGCTTGCCCGTATGCAGTGAGCCTGCGAACAGCCAGTCCCAACGGCCCAGCGCGATCGGTCGCGTCTGATTTTTGACGCCGTTCTTAGCTTCCATCTTGTCCAGCCAATTGCCGGTTGGACAAGATCGATAGCACTCCCAAAGCGCTTCTCAAGACGGGTTCGCTGGACGCTTGAGGGGCTTTCTACATTTCTGGGGGCAAGTTCGCGGCGCGATAGCCGAGAAACGATCAGATCTTGAAGTCGTCGAAGGCCACCCGGTCGTCCTCCACACCGAGTTTCTTTAGCAGCGCAAGCATCGCGGCCAGCATCGCCGGCGGACCACACAAGTAGAAATCGCAGGCCTGCAGGTCAGGGTGTGACTGCAGCACTCGTTCCCTCACCACCTCGTGAACCATGCCGAAGGGATGCTCCGTACCTCGCTCGTCCGACAGGACCAACTGCCAACTGAAATTGGGATAGCGCGCCGCCAGCGCCTGCATCTCGTCGACGTAGGGAGCATCGGCAACCGTGCGAGCGCCGTACCAGAAGTGGATGGGCTCTTCGGCACCGGACTCCAGCAGATCCCTCACCATGGCGCGCAATGGCGCCATCCCTGCGCCGCCGCCGATGAAGATCTTCTCCCGCTCGCCGTGGCGAATAGCGAAGTCCCCGAAGGGCCCGCTGTACTTCAGCTTGTCACCCGCCTTGAGGCCAAAGACATAGGACGATCCTTTGCCTGGCGGATGGTTCTTGCCACCCTGTTTGCCGTGGCAGAAGCGCACGAGCAAAGACAGCCGCCCGTTCGTCTGGTGGACCGGTGCCGACAACGAGTAGGACCTGCGCAACAAGCTGCCGCTGGTCCATTGAGTCGGCAGATGCAGACCGGCCCATGCTGGGCGGTGTTCGTCGGGCGATTCGATCTGGTGCTTGCCCATCTTGTAGGCCGGCACATGGATCTGGATGAACGAACCGGGCCGGTAGTCAGGGCCGAGCTTGTCCTTGGGCAGCAGCACGACCTCCCGCAAGAAAGGCGACAGCGCGCGGACGCTTTCGACTTCGGCATCGTGCACGGCCCCAAGTTCGGCACCACCGCGGACTTCGATGTCCAGGTTGCGGTCGAGCTTGAGATTGCAGGCCAGACGGCAGCCGGCTTCTATCCTCGACGGCGAAAGCAGCGCGCGATCCGCGCTGGTTGCGTCGGGAGCTGCTCCGCGCACGCGCACCTCGCACAGACCGCAGGTCTGGCCACCACCGCAGTTGGACGGCAGCTGCAGCCCTTGCTGGGCCAGCGCGGAGAACACGGTGTCGCCGGCGTGGGCACGCACGCTGCGCAGGCGACTGCCATCCGGCGCATGGATCATCAGCGCCCGGGTGCCGCGCCATCGCTTCGGTATGAACTCGGCCAGGCTGAAGCTCGTGAACAGCAACCAGATGCCGCTCAACGCCAGCCAGAATCCTCCGACGGCAGCGCTGACCACGAGCGGATTGTTGAAGTCCTGGCGTCCGCTGTAGTCCATGATGTGGAGCATCCAGAAGAAGTCGAACAGCCGCCAGGTCTTGTTACGGTGCTCCAGCACATCGCCCTGCAAGGTCAGGTAGGCGGTGGTGTCTTCTGCGTCCGCGAAGACGACGCGCCACACCTTGCCGTCGTGAGCACGAGTCTCCAGTGACTTGTCGACGAGCTCCGCAGACTTCACCGTGCCCGGGCCGCGGTACGAGGCCTGCGCGAGGCGCTGAGCCAGGGCGGCATCGAGCTCGACCCGCTGGCCGCTGCGGGCGTCGATCAACTGGGTCGACTTCTCGCTGACCAGCCGGTAGACGGGGCGATCCATCAACCAGCCGGTGGAAGCCACCTGGGTCAGGGTACGTTCCTGCGCCAGCAGGCTGCCGACCGGTTGAACATCCTGAGGCCAGGGCCTTTTGGCGGCCGCAGGCGCTCGGAACTCCCGCCCTCGAACCTTCTCAGCATCCAGAAGACTCATCACCAGGCCGCTGCACATCCACAGCACGAGCTGCAAGCCGATCAGCAAACCGATCCACTTGTGAATCTTGCGCATCCAGGGGGTCATGGCTGTGCCCTCCGACGGAAGCTGTAGAACACGAGCCAGGCGCCACTCAGCGCGAACACCAGCCCGGTGCCGGCCGCGACGCGCAGCAGGTTGTTGTTGACGTCGTCGCGCGTGTCGTAGTCCATGATGTGGAACATCCACAGGAAGTCGAACCAGCGCCAGAGATCGTGACGGCGGGCCAGAAGGTCGCCGGTGTCCGGCGAGAAGTACAGCGTCGTGTTGGATCGGTCGTCGAAACGGACGGCCCACATCGGCACCGGCCGCTTTGCCACCTCCTGGGGTGCCTGCGTGATCCAGGTCACCTCGCGGATTTCAGCCTCACCCTGGTAGATGTCCTTGGCGCGCGCAACGATTTGCTCCCTTGCCAACGGGCTCAGCACATTGCCTTTTCGCGCGTCGACGAGGGTTGCCTTGCCGCCGGCACGCAGCTCGTAGACCTCCTTCCCGAGGAACTTCTTGAGCTTCATCGACTCGAAGCCGGGGCGGATCTTGGCGAGTTGCTCGATGTCCAGCCGCTCGCTGACCTGGTCGAGAGGGCCATCGAAGACATGGGCGAGGTGGTCGCCATGGATCACCTCGAGCGAGATTGCGGTCATGTACAGGCCACTGACCATCCAGAGCAAGGCCTGGACGCCAATGACAAGGCCGATCCATTTGTGGGCTCGGCGCACCCAGAAGGGTAGGTTCATAGGAGATGTCTCACTTCATTTGATGCGTCACGGGGCACCGTGGGGTGAACCGCGGCGCCCCGCTGGACTTACCAGCGATAGCCGGCGCGAACGTGCCAGCGACGACCTTGGAGGTCATAGGTCATCGTGTCGGTGTTCGCATCGGTATAGGACTTGACGAACGGCGCCTTCTTGTCGAGCAGGTTGTCGACACCGACAGCGAAGTCCAACTGCTTGCTGTAGGCGAACTTCAGCTGCGCCGAGTGGTAGGTGATCGCCGGTGCCTTGGCCCCGATGTCCGTCGGTGCGGCATTGATGTCGTCGGCCGAGCCGATGTACTGCAGCGTGTAGGCCCCCGACCATGCCCCCTTGGCCACCGTCAACGAAGTCAGCGAACGCCATTGCGTATAGCTGCCTCGACCGCCGGTGGTCTTGTTGGTGTAGTCGATGGCAGCGGCGCCTGGGAACGGACGAACCTGGTAGTTCTTCAGGTGCGACACCTCGGCATTGATCGTGCTCGTGAAACCGCCGAAGCTGAACTCGTACAGGCCGCCCAGGTCGAAGCCAGAGATTTTCTCATCGGCCGCGTTGACCGGTTGCGACGACAGGAAGTCGATCTCGCCCGTGGTCTTGTTGCGCGTGAAGCTGGAAGGGCTGCAGAAGATGTGCGTGAGGCCCGGCGTGTTGTAGCAAGTCGCCAGCTTCGTCGATCCGGCCACGCTCTGGATCGCGTTGGTCACCTTGATGTTGTAGTAGTCCAGCGTCAGGGTGAGGGTCTTCATTGGAGACCAGACCACGCCTGCGGTCATGGTCTTGGCGTCTTCAGGCTCGAGCTTGGGATTGCCGCCCACCGTGGTGAGGATGGTGTTGCCCAGCTGCTTGAAGCCTGCGGGAACGCCGGCCGCCTTGCAGTTCTGCGACACGACGGACGAGGTCGGTAGCGTGCTCCAATTGCTGCAGGGGTCGGTCGTCGTCAGGTTGCCTTCCGACACGCCGCCGTAGAGCTCGGGGATGTTCGGGACACGGAACGCCGAGGACACGTTGCTCCGGAACTTCAGGCTCGGCACGACTTGCCAGTCCAGGCCAGCCTTGTAGGTGCTCTTGGAACCGAACAGGCTGTAGTCAGAGAAGCGCGCCGCGGTGTTGAACTGCAGCGACTCGACGAAGGGGATGCGCTTGAGCAGCGGCACGGCGAGTTCCGCATAAACCTCGCGTGCCGTGTAGGTGCCGGAGATGGGATCTTGCCGGTTGGTGTTGGCCACGCCGATGACCGTCAGGTTGTCCGGGTTGCGCCAGCCGCTTTCCTTGCGAACTTCTGCACCTGCCGCAAATCCCACCGGACCGGCAGGCAGCGTGAACAGCTCGCCGCTGATGTTGGCGCTGACGCTCTTCTGGTCGTTGCCGCCAGTGTCGCGCGTCGTCGCAAGGATGTAGCGCAACACCTCGGGTGTCAGGTTGCCGTAGCCGAGGTAGTTGCCGCACGGAATCGCGGCGCCAGGTGCCGTACTGCACTTGGTGCGGTCCAGCGTCTGATCGACCCGGTCAAGGTTGGCCACGTTGGTCGTGCCGTCTACACCGGTGTTGCGTCCCCAGTTGACTGCCGCGGACCAGTCCCAGTTGTCGCCAATGCTGCCCTTCACGCCGGCCACGACGCGGAAGATGTTCGATTCCTGCGAGAAGGTCCGGGTGCCAGCCTCTTCAAGTCGCCGGCGCTCGAGCACGAGGCTCTGGCCGGTGGGGTTGGTGGGATGGTTGGCCGCGATGTTGATGGTGCGGTAGACGCCGAGCGAACCGGGGGTGGCCAACTGGTTCGACTCGCGGTGCGAGAACAGCATCTCGGTGAACAGCTGGGTGTCTTCGGTCAGCTTCACCGTGCCGAAGGCGCTCAGGCCCAGGCGCTTGATCGGATTGACCGCGTTCAGCGCCGGGTTGCTGTTGTAGTTGTGCTTCGCCGCCGAGTACGGCTCATACGCGCTCGGATTGCCGCCGGGCGTCTGGTTGAAGTTGACACGCGTCCCGTCGGCGAGGCGGGCCCGCCCACCGATGGTGGCGGAGCTGCCCACGCATTCGAGCTTGCCGTTGACTTCACCCAGGCCGCAGGGTGCGCGGGTGGCCATGTTGATGGCGCCACTCTCTGAATAGTTGATGCCGGTCACGAGCGAGCCGCCAGCGGCCTGCAGTCCCCACGTCAGGTCGATTGCTTTTTCATCACCGTCGCCGCGGGTGGTCTCTCCGTAGCGCACGGAGGCTTCCACGCCCTTCAGACCGGTCTTGGTGATGATGTTGACGACGCCGGCGACCGCATCCGCGCCATAGATCGCCGACGCGCCGTCCTTGAGCACCTCGATGCGCTCGATCATGGCGACCGGGATCATGTTCAGGTCGACGGAGCTGTTGGCACCGGTGCCGCCGTTGACCACGCGGCGGCCGTTGAGCAGCACCAGGGTGCGGTTGATGCCCAGGCCGCGCAAGTTGACTTGGGTCGTGCCGTAGCCGTTGCCGGTCCAGTAGGCGCTGGTCTGGTTGCCGGCGGTGCCGGCCGAGGCGGGCAGCCGCTGCAAGAGGGTTTCGGCGGAGATGGCGCCCGTGCGCTGGATGGTTTCGGCATCGATCATGGTGACCGGGCCAACACCGGAGATCTGGGCCTGCTTCAGGTTGATGCGGCTGCCGGTGATTTGCACCTTGTCCAGTGACGTAGGTGCAGCGCCGGCGTCAGCGGCGGGAGCTTGGGCCGACGCGCTGTTGACGAGAAAGAGGACGGCGGCAGCGACTGCCGTTTGGGTAAGTCTGATGGGCATCATGTACATCCAGTTGGGTGCCTGGCGTCGCCGATTCAGTGGCCGGACGCGATTCAAGGCACCTGCGAACAGTTGTTCGTTGGCGAGTACATGGCGAAGGACGAGCCGGAAGGAATTGGGCTCGAAACGGGGGCGCGATGAGAGAGCCGGCCGTCTATCGACGCATGCGACTCAGCCAAACCTTGTGCCAGCAGTAAGTGCGTGCGCCATCGCGCTCGCAGCCTGCCGGCGGCGGTGCTGAGTCAGCTGGCTCTGGGTGGGCGTTCCTGCCCTGACAGCAGAAATTCCGCTCTCGGTCCCAGGGACTCGGGGAGGAGGGTGAGCGGAAGCGGGAGCGCATCGGTCCCGACATCCGCGTTCATAGCCATGACCGGGCAGGTACCGCAGCCAGAGCATTGGCTGCAGGGCGTCAGATCGCAGCAGTGGTCGCCTTGCTGATCGGCAGAAGCAGCCTTCGCAATCTGGACCTTCGCCTTTGCCTTGGGCTTGGCTTTGGCCATCTTGGCATGAACACCCGACGCGGCCGCGTGCTTGGAGACGCTCGCGCTCTGGGTTGCCTCCCGACGCAGTTCAGCGGACGTCGGAGCGGTCGTTGCCGAAGCAATGACCGCTGTCGCCGGTATCAAAACGGCGAACAAGACGAGGAGCCAAAAGGCGAGGAGCTTCATGCGGCGGCAAGTGAATGTGCTGCATTGCACCAAGCCGTCGGTTGCCTGTCTAGCTAGGGAGTTCCCCGCCGCCTTGGCGTGACTTTTGGCCGCAAGGCCGCAGCCGCCTTCTCCTAGGAGCCGGGGCTATGCCTGAGGTCACCGCCGGTTCACTTGGTCTTTGACGCGCACGCCTTCAACTGTGCTTCGTGGCGCTCTCTGCGCAATTGATTGATGTAGGGACTCGTATCCGCCCGTGGTCCGTGGTCGAGTTGCAGCACCAGTGGGTCCACACGACATTCGCCTTGTGCACCTGATGGGGGCAAGGAACTGGCATGTTGGGCAGGTTGGACAGCGGCCTGCTTGTCCTTCCGAGCCTTCTCGATGATCTGCCAATCAGGGCCTGCCAGCGCTGGTGCAGCGGCTGAAAGAGTGAATGAGCCGATGAGGGTGATGAGTAACTTCTTCATGATGAACTCCTTCGTGGACTGGCGGGGTACTGCCAGCACGCGCATTGATGAACCGGTGTCGCTCAGCGACCGGCGTAGAACTGATGAAACGGTGAGTTCGCGCGGCCCAGCTCGCCTCGGTACGGACGTGCTCAGACGCTCGCCGTGTGTTGGCGTAGTGGGGATGACGTGACCCAGCGCGCGTGTCTGCGCGGCTGGCCAACGGAGTCAACTCAGCGCGCGCTGCGGCAAGGGATCAAAGTCGGAAGCAGCAGTGTCGAATCGCAATGGGCGGCGCCGTCGTGCGCTGCAGGAACGACGCCTGCTCGGCTGCCGGGAGTGGCAAGGCGACAAGGGGTTGCAGCGGGAGAAGGATGGTCGAGACGATTGCGACAGCCGGTGTGACCGTCGGCCCTTCTGGCTTGTCCAGCGACGACTTGCCGTCAAGGCAATGCGCGTGGCAAAGACCGAGGCTGGCAGCGTCCGGCTGATCGCAGCCAGGCATCTTCGATGCTGGTGCCTGGTCAGCAACCCAACTATCGGGGGCGCCCTCGCTTTGAAGGTCCGGACAGGAATATGACGCCACGGCCGCCTGCATGAACAGCATGCTGAACAGCGCGATGAGCGCGGTCAGGATGCGGTGATTGCGGGACGTTTTCATGTTCATAGATTAGGTCGTGGCTACCGGCTTTTCCTTACGTTTTCAGCCTGCCAGGCCAAGGCTGAGGAGCCAGTTCTTCCACTGTAGACCTTCCCATAGCAGGAAGGTCAAGCCCCATTGCAGGGCGCCCGATCGACCACGTCACCCTGTGTGAGGCATCGGCGCGCGATATGCCGACAATTTGCTGCGGCCGGCCGCGTCCGAGACCCTCCCTGCAGCAGCTCCAGGAGATTGGCCCCGAAGACGAACCGTCCGGGATACGCCGATCCTCAATCCGCTCAGCTTCAAAATGACCGGCGTGCGCCACGGCTCGATGCCGGCCAGGCGCCGAGTTGCCGCTAACCTTGTTGCCACCCATTCAAAGGGAGAGTGCAGGTGTGTGAGACGGTCATCGAGAAAGAACATGCTTCGCGTATCGCGAGGCGGGCGTTGGACCACGCGCCGGAATGAACGCCGCGACCGCCGCTCCCGGGCTTCTCGGCGACACCTCGGCGCGGGACTACGCGCGCAAGTTGACGCTCTTCAACGCGTTCGCCGCGCCGGAGATCCGCCTGGCGATTGCGAGTCTTGCTCTTGAACCCGGCATGCACGTCCTCGATGCGGGGTGCGGCACGGGCGAGGCACTCGGCTGGTTGTCTGCGGCGGTGCAACCTGGAGGCACGGTTGTCGGCATGGACCTGTCGACAGCACACGTGACTGCGGCGCATTCCCGGGCGCCCGAAGGCTCCCTGGTCATCCAGGGTGACCTGCAGCGTGCACCACTGGCCGCCGCGAGCTTCGACGTCATCTGGTCCTCCAACACCTTCAACCATTTGCGTGACCGTCTGGAAGCCGTGAAGGCGGTGTCGGGCCTACTTCGACCAGGTGGGCGGATCGCGCTGGCACAGAGCGCGCTGCTGCCGGACATGGTCTTCGCCTGGGATTCGCGGCTGGAGCGGCTGACGAACGAAGCGGTGCGGCGCTACTACCGGGATCGCTATAGCCTCGAAGAACGCGACTTGGCCGATATCCGGGCCATCGTGGGCCTTCTTCGATCGGCCGGTCTTCGGCGCGTCAACGCGCGCACCTTTGTCATCGAGCGCGTGACGCCGTTGCGTCCGGAGGACGAAGGCTACCTCCTCGAGGCCATCTTCCAGAAGACGTGGGGAGCACGGCTGAAGCCCTATCTCGCGCAAGACGACTACGAAGAACTGTCCCGACTTTGCGATCCTCAGCATCCGGAGTTCGCGCTGCGGCGTCCGGACTTCCACTTCCTGCAGACCTTCACTTTGGTGGTGGGCGACGTTTGACGGGCCGTCACGTCAATCTAGACCGAGGAGATCTCTCAGGCGAGCCTTGATGCCGGCCGGGTGGGCAGGTTTAGCAGTCAGTTGGCAGGAAGCATCGTCACGCAGGCTGTCGGTCCAGACCAGCAGGCCTTTGAGGTCGTCAGGTAGGGACGACCGCCTTGCAAGATTGACCCAGCAGGTGGTGTAGTGGACGCGATCGTTTTGCGCATTGGCATCTCGATGAGCCACCAGCGCATCGATCAACGCGGGCGCTTGATCAGGCGCGCTCAGTCGCCAGTAGCCAACGAGAAAAATGTCGGAGAACACCTCGCGCCATTGCTGTGTTGCCGGCTCTTCAGTGGCGGCCAAGTAGCCGTTGATGTCGGACACCTTGGTCGCTTGGACCGGCGCTATCGAATGCGTGGCGACTTTGCGGCTGGACGCGAGAGCCAGATCGCGCCACGTGTCGACGCAATGGCCCAGCTCATGGATAGCAACGCCCCGGACCCACAACGCTGGATCCACACCGGAGCCGCCCCCGAAGCCGGCATGAATTCGGTTTGGTGAAAAGTTGAGGGTACAAAAGCCTGACCCCAGACCCATCGACGCGACCGAAGCCTCTGGCACGCGCACACTGGTCAGAGACCAGCTCTGATCGACGCCACCGAGGACCACGTTGACGCCAAAGGTGTCACTTGCAAGCTGCCGGATCGCTTCGAAACCCCCTGGATCGGCGGCATAGGCTTCGCGTTCGAGCTGGAACGAGCGCTTGGAAGCGGACTGGATGATCAGCATGGCCGAATCGGGCACCAGCATGGAAACAGCGACGGCAAACGCACCTGCTGTTGAGCAGAGCATCCGCCGCTGCCAGCGCGTGGCCGTTGAGACCTCGTGATCAAAGATGCTCAAGGTCGCCGCGGTCGCGTAGCCGAGCAAACCAGTCAGTCCCAGGGTCACGAGATAGAGCACTGGCTGCGGGGCGAGAAGCCAGCTCAGGTTGCATAGGGTCGCCAGCACCAAGGACCAAGCCGCCAACAGCAAGCCCCCTCGCAACAGGTTGGGAGACTCCTCGCACATGCGCAGGCATCGCAGGAGATGGCTCTTCTGGTCCGGATTCAGCCTGTGCAGCTGCTCATATTCGTCGAGACGCGCCTTGAACTGCCACTTCCACCCCGGTCCGCGGTCGATTGCCTGTTGTTCAAGGCCGGCACCAATTTCATGCGGCTGGATGTCCGCCACCACCCTCAGGACGGCAAAGAGGTAGCGGACGCGGTCTTCGTTCGGTACCCGGGCCGCTCGGGTTGATGACTGACGCTTAGCGAACGCGGCCACGGGAGGGGCGGGGCTTGCGCGGCGCCGGCACCGCTTCTTCCGGCGGATCGCCCGCTGGATCAAAAAGGGAGCCCGGTGTCACGGCAAGGCTGGTTGCCAGCGCGTGAATCATCGTCAGCGTCGGATTGGCCTGGCCCGTCTCGATGCGGCTCATGTAGGTCCTGAACAGCCCACAGCGCTCGGCCAGGTCTTCCTGGGTCATGCCGGCAAGCAGCCGCAGCTCCTTGATGCGGGAGCCGAAAGCCTTCTGGGGAGCAATTGCACGTGTGGACACGCGCGCACTTTCCAGAAAGTACACTCATTCATACACACACTAATTCGTACATTTCGGCGCGCGCTGTTTTGGCCGATGTTCCCGTTCGGATGTTTTCATCAGGTCATACATCAAGGAGGATCCATGACCGTTCCACATCACGCTTCCACGTCATCGGTGTCTGCTCGGTTCTTGCAAGCGCTCGCCAGCGCTGCAGGGCTGTTTCTGGTGGCCTCAGGCCTGGCGGGATGCGCAAGCACCACGCCCACGCGGGAGACGAGCCAAGCCTATGCGATCTATGACGTGAAGGCCCCCGACGTGGCGCCTGCACGCCTTGTGGAAGCGGTCAAAGTCGGCCTGCAAAAGAACATGAGCGCGGTCCAGATCAACAACGGCATCCCGCCCTCGCCGCTGCCTCAACGAGCGCCAAGGTTTCAGCTGGCGTCGCCGCTCAAGGGCACCGGTCTCGCCGCGCTTGCCGCAGTTTCCGGCCAGTCCCTGCAGGTGCCCACCTGTGAAGGCGCGATCATGACCGCCAACGGCCGCGACACGTCGATGTCCAAGTACGGCGAGGGGACGACGTTTTTCGCCTGCGTGATGCCCTACGAGGGCGGGTACTCGGTGAACATCTATTCGACCTTCACGAAAGCGTCCGGCGCGTTCAGCGCGGCGACCTTGGGCGCCACGCTGGCGCGGACTGTCACTGGTGATTCGAGCCAGTTCATTCCGCGCACGATCAACGACATCGTCAACGGAATCAAGGCGACCGGAGCGACCGTCACGCTGACGGAGGCCTATCCCTAACAACGAGGGCGCTAGGTCGATTCGGACGTCTGGGCCGTCACGCTTGATCACAATGCATGCTTTGGCATTTAGAGCATGCCCATGGCCGCTTGGCAGTTCGATGTTTTGGCAGTCTTTGACGGCAGCACCTCACTGCCGCCACCGCTCCGCCGTCGGGCGGAGAAGCTGCTGGCCGAACATTACGGCCAACCGTCGGAGATGTTCAAGGACTTTCGGGTCTACGGAGGGGCTGGGGGAAACCGGATCGACCTGATCACCAGCGACGACGGTTGTGGCGAGCTGTGGATGCGGGTGGACGCCCGAGCGGAAATCGACACGTTCATGCGTCAGGTCGTGATCCTGATGATCGAGATGGAGTGCTCTCTCAAGGTGGCCGAGACCGGGCACCACATGCCAGCCGAGATCGACTTGTTCAACCAGGCGCTGCAACGGTCTGACGCATGGAAGTTTGTGCTCGGCGCTGCCCCGTCGTCAGATGCGGTTTGATGCCGTCCAGACGAAAGGGCAGGGGAGTGTTAGCGCGTGCGTCTCAGGCAGGCAGCGATCTTCGTTTCGCGAGTTGCACATAGCGCTCATGCGCCAGGCCCAGGACAAACGAGGCCTTGCTGAGGCGTGACATCGAGGCGGCGTCACCCGGCCGGACTCGTGCCAGAGCCGCGCTGTAGATACGCTGTGCGGACAAGACGCGCCGATTCGCTTGTAGCAACGGACTGGGTGTCATGAAGCCTCCCGAGCCAGAACCCAGCATAGGCGGCCTCGTGAGGAAGGTGAAGCGGCTGTTACATCGGTGCCGTCGCTGCAGCGCTCAGGTGTGACCTAACTATCACTTCACCGGCTCTGGTCGACGATCATCCGCAAGTCGTAGTACCGGCCGCTCCACCGCAACGAGTACAAGAAATATGGGTCCAGGATGGTCACGCCGCGGTGAGGCTTGAAGTCCAGCGTGGGAATCTTGAAGGACTTGTTCTGGGCGACCTCGGTCATCAGGCTGAATGTCTCTGCCAGTAGCTCACGATCTGGACCCTTGTCATCGGCAACGAGCCGCGCGGCACGTTCTTCCAATGAGTCGCGCTGTGCCACGAAGGGAATGTTGATCCTCGGCGGGCTCAAACAGAGTGTGGCAACGGCCAGCTCGTTCATCGTCAGGGTTCCCTCGCCCTTGGCGCGGAAGACCCTGGGCGCCGCAGGCTTGGGCGTGTTCTCGAGCAAGTAGATGCTGGCGCTGTAGTCCACGGACCGGATCGTTGTGCCGAACACCGCATTGAGCTGGTCCAGCCGAACCTGGAAGCGTTCCGGGGCGGGTCGAGCCTCGCTGATCTCCAGCTCCTTGCACAGATCCAGGCACAGACGCTGCATGAGCTGCGGACTGCCGGCTGACTCGTCTGCAATCGCGAGCAGCGCGGATTCGTTGATGATCACGTTCAGCTTCTCGAAGCCCTTCATAGCAATCGATACCAGGTCCTCGGCGGACCAGTAACTGAACTCGATACGCTCGATGCGGCCGGACAGGTCGGGCAGATTGGCGATCGGATCGTCGGCCATGTGCGGCACCTCGGCCAGCACGATCTTGACGTTCTTTTCCGCCGCGGCCTTGAGCTGAGCCGCCACATACCTCTTCATGGTCGAAGGGATGGTGTGGAAGTCGTCGATGAACAAGAACCGCCCCTTGCGCAGCAACTCGTCGGTCGCCGCACCGAAGAGGTCGTCTTCGATGGCGTGCTCAAACGATCGCTCTTGGGAGGTCTTTCCGGAGCCGCCGATCTTGCCGCCCAGGCTCACGACGCCCAGTTCGAGACCGACTTCGCCTTCGACCTCGGCGCCTTTTTCCATCGTCGTTTGGGTGGTGGCCTTGCGGTCTACCCGAACTTCCAGCTTTGCGGACACGATCCGCCACAGCGACTCCTCGCTGTATAGCGAGGATCCAGGCACTTTCACGAACTGGGCCTCGGGGATCATGCGGTGCAAGGCAACGGTCTTGCCCGACTTGGAGGGGCCCGATACCTGGACGATCATGCCGGGCCTGTTGAAGGCCTCGGTGATCTCGTTCTCCGGGTCCCGCAAACGCTTTGACACCGGGTCGGTGAACCGACGATGGACGTAGGTATGCGTGGGGAATCCCCCAGCGATGAACACGTCGAAGCGTGACGGCATGATGGCTCCCCTGGATGGTCTTGTCGTCGATAGGTTAGCGACAAAGCTTGCTACGCATAAGTGGGGGCTGCAACCCTCAAACTGCTGAGGCTCGAGACCAGGGATCAGGGCTGCGCCGTCGCGGCATGAGCATGCGGCAGCAAGCGGGTGATCGATGTGCGCTCGAGGTCCAGCACGACGACGACCACCCGTCCCTCCTGTGCAGATCGACTGGACGCAATGAGCTTGGTGCGGAACTCTTCGGGGCTGGTGGGGGCTCTTTTGCCGCGTCCCGATGATCTCGGCAGCTTGGATTTCAGGACCTGACGGCCGAACCAGAGGACCAGGTAAATGCCGCGGCGCTCGGCCGCGTAGTCAGCGGTGTAGAGCCTGTCGAGCTGGGAGTCGGCGGCGGTCCAGACGTCGGCATGCCACTGCCCCTTGATCTCGACGGGAAGCCGCATACCGGCCAGGATCCCGATGATGTCGGCACGCTTGTCGTTCGCCAGGTGCCCCTCCGGCAACATTTGAATTGACTCGGGCCTGGGGCCCAGCATGACCAGCAAGTAGTCACGACAGATTTCTTCGTTGTGTGGACCCGTCGGACCGTAGAAACCCCGCCATGAATCGGCCGGGTCCGAGCGAACCCGCGCTTGCACCTCTTCGAGAAGGCAGAGCACGGTCGATTGCAGGTCTGCCACCGTGGACGGCGGCTGGGCACGCACGATGGCTCCTACGCTGGCGAGCGTGGGTGGGCGGTATCGCTCTTCCGTGGCTTTTGTTCGCTGCTCGGCCGCCAGCACCTTGAGGTATTCCGTGTGGCTGTCCTCGGGCGCATTGCGAAGTGCGGTCAATCCGGATATCGCTTCGTCAGATGTCATCTCTGCCAACCGGTCCGCCACGTCGGACAGGAACTCGGACGCCGGCGCGCGGGTGTCGTCGCCGGTGTCGCTCCCCCTACGCCCATGGGGGAAGACACCCCGGAAAGTAGCGAGCAGCCACGTGAGCTGAGCCGGCGAAAGCGCAACGCTGAACCGGCGGTTTCGGCTGCTGGCAGATCGGCTGCGAACCGCCATGATCAGTTCGGCGTCGGCTCTGGCCCAGCCTGACAGTTGGGACTGGTACGAGTCGAAGTTGGCGACGAACTGCACGGCCTGCCAGTTTCGTCGACGCTCATCGCTCAGCTGCTGTTTCAGCCGCGCTTGGGCCAGCGAGATCAGCGCTGTGAACCTACGGGATGCGATGAGACGGTCGATGAGCGTGGCCTCGGGCTCCCCGGCCATGTCAGGTATCTCTTGGAGCCACTGAAGGGACTGATCAGCCGCCTGCTGATCCGACAGGTCGTCCCAGACCATGGAGTGGAGTTCAGACACGTAGCTGCGCCGTGCCTCCAGCTGGGGGCGGATCCATATCGCCAACGTCGGCGCGACGAGACCTCGTGACTTCGCCTCGGCTTCGACGGCGTCTTGCAGCGTCGGCAGCTTGGCGTGGTCGTCGATCCGCGTGTCCCGCAATTCCAGGAAGCAAGCGGCAATCCTCTCGTCGCTGATCCCATCGAACCCGCGTCCGGTGCGCAGCCGCTCGGCGATGGCCGCGACGATGATGGCGCCCGTTTGCCACCGCTTGGACTCGGCATGGCTGGCGGCCATGGTGGCCGGGCTCAGGGCGGTACCGTTGTGGAGGAAGGCCTCAAATCCTTCCAAAGCGGCCGCGGTGATTTGGGGGCCCAGCCACTGGGTGAGGCGCTCGACCGGCGTCGCGTCATGGTTCAGATCGTGAAACTTGTCGAGGTAGGCGCTCGACAGGTCGATCATGGGTTGAAGTTGCCCGCTTGCGATGGCGGTCAGCTTCTTGCCGAAAGTCGCACGATGCTGCTGCCATTGAACGGCCTGTTTTGCGGCGCGCCTGCGTTTCTCCTGCTCTTGCTTGATCTCCCATTCAGGCGTCCGGGGTTCAGCCAACCGGTCGATCCAAGCCTGCATGTCGGGCCGGTTCTGCACGAAGCGTTTGGCTGCGTCACGCGGGCCCTTGCCCGCGCTGTCGGAGTGGCGCACCAGCGTCAGCAGATCGCGCCAGCGCTTGTCAGACCGGTTTGTCGGGTCCAAGCTCTCAAGAAGAGCCACGATGTCGTCGTCGGTGTAGCCGTAGCCGCTGGAGCGGCTTTCGAGGCGCCACCCTCGCTGATAGATCGTCTTCGGACCTGGCTCTTCAAGCAGCACCAGGCGCTGAATGGGGCGGCGGAGGTCAGGGCGGTTCTTGATGAATTCATGCACCCTTACCCGTTCTGAGCCACCGTAATACGTGTCGGTGTGAAAAGGCTTGAGCCACCTCCACAAATCCAAAGCCTCAACCGGTTGCCATGCAAGCCGCCTGGCGATAAGCCTATACGCAAGGTCGGTCAGCTCGTGATTGCCAGCCCGCTCGAACCGGCTGCTCGGAGGCGCCAACAGCTTGGCCAGCTCATCCAGGATGCCGCTGACGCGTGCGTCGGGAGCGATCCGGACCATCTTCGAAAACAAGCCGATGGTCCTGTCGTTGCGCTGTGCGTGGCTGACGACCAACTGCGCGATGTCCGCATCACTGAACGGCCCGAAGCCCTTTTCCTCGACGACGTCCAGAGCAAGCCGCACGCCGTCATCTCCGGCACTTCGCAGCGCTTGAACAAGTTCAGGGAGGTTCGTGCGCGAGGAATCGATCAGCACGTCGCAGACGCGAGATCGGACGGCGAAGGCCTCCTGTGGGTCGATTGCGATGTGCATGCAGGCATCGAACAGCGGATCGGCAATACCGGAGCACCGGACGGCGCCGAGCAGCAGCATGCGCAACCGCAGCGGGGTGCTCCTCTGGCTGACCAGGCCAAGCACCCGATCTAGATGGAACGGCTGCGCCACGCTGGATATCGTGAACCGTTGCCAAGGCCCTTTGAGGAAGTTGGGGTCTTCCCGTGCAGCCTGTTCCAACGCATCCAGCAGCAGACCGGCCTGGGCTCGATCCAGGGAATCAGCGTCGCCGTATTCGATGACGCCCATGGGATCTTTGCCGATGACCTCAGCGGCCAGGTCACCGTGATGGGTGGCCAGCCAGGCGTGAAGGCCTCGAAGCGACGACGGCACGACGTCATGCGAGTGGAAAAGGGCCAGCAAGCGCTTGCGCTTCATCACCGTGGAGCATTGCTTCGCCAGCCACCGCGCGCCGAGATATTCCCCGATGCGCCGGTGGCAGTAGCTGAAACGACTCGCCGCGCCAACTGTGGCGAAAAGCCGGGTGCCCAAGACCGGCCGCAACTCCGAGGCCATGGGCAGCGCCGCCGCCTCCGCAAACGCTATTTCTCCATCTTCCGAGTTGGCCGTGGCCACCGTCACAGCGTCGCTGCCGGTCAGGATCAAGGCCGCGAATGCAGCGCCGGCGGCATCCAACGCTGCCTCCATGCTCGGCTGGCGTTCGATCTTTTCATCGCGGTGTTCAAAGCGCAGCACATCTGCGGCGCGCCGGAAGAGGGCCTCCTTGGTGTTGGGAAGCGGACCCGCCTTGGCGACACTGGCGATCATCTCCAGCGTTTGAGGGTTGGCCAGGAGCCCGCCCAGTCCGACGCCTTCGAAGTGCTCGACGACAGCGACCGCGGCGGCTTCGGTGCCGAGCTTGCCGGTCAAGATGGCAAGGACCTCGTCATCGTCGAAGGCGCACATGTGCATCACCGACACTTCGGGCTCTGCGTAGACCTCATGGATCGCGGCAACGGCGGTTGCGTTGCGCCAGTCCGCTACGCGGCACGACAGCACGAACCGTGGGTATCCCAAGTCACCGAGCCGCTGAAGAACGAGGTCAACGGCGTCCCCGTCTCCCTGGACGCTGAGCTCGTCGAGGGCATCAATGACCACCGTCGTGGCGTCGCCAAGCAATCGAGCCGCATCCAGCCGGGTGTTGTTCAACTTGCGCGCGGTGCAGTAGACATGGCCCGGCTGCTGTCCCAACCAGCTGAGCAGCTCGGTCTTGCCCATGCCTGCCTCACCCAGAACGACGAACGAGTCTGTTCGGGACGGCAAAGCGGCTTGTTCAACGGTCACCGCTCCATCCGTGGACTCATGCCAGAGCTTTCGAGGGAGGGTCAATTGCGGCATCTGATGCAGGGGCTCGTTGGGGGGTAATCGTCAGGGGGCCATCACCCCTGCGTGCCGGCAGCCCCTGGGCTGCTGTTGGAAAGGCCACGCTCGAACTTAGCCTTCACGGCATCACGAGGCACGTCGATGTAGCGCAGCGCCGAGCTGGCGTCGCGCCACCCAACGTGCTCCATCAGCTCCTTCAACTCCCATCCATTGGCGCTGGCCCAGCCCGCGAAACCTCGCCGCAGGGAATGACTCGAATAGGTGGCGGCCTCGGCAGTCCCGGCCTCAGCGAGGATGCGACGAAGCAACGGAAGGATGGCTTGGCTCGCCATGTGAGCGGCGGAGATGTTGCCCCAGCGGTCGATGCCGGGGAACACCGGCCCGGACGTGCGGCCACTGAGCTCGATCCAATCGATGTAGGCGTCGACCGGGCACAGCCTCGAAAGGGCAGGGCAGTAGAAGCTCCGGTCTTCGTCCTCGTCGGTCGTCTTGGTCCGGCCTGGCCGGCAAGTCAGTCCTTGACCCCGCACGGCTTGCACTTCCGAAATCCGCATGCTGGCAAGCTCGTCTGACCGAAAGGCTCGCCAGAAGCCGAGCAGCACCAGCGCGCGGTCCCGGCTTAGGCGCAGCTCCTTGGTGCGGTTCCCCTGCTGGCGCGCAGCTGCCTGGGCAGCCAGCAGCCAGTTGGAGACGTCCTCAAGAACATCCAGCAGCAGCGGTCTGGCGCGTCGTTGAGCCGTCGCATGCTTGGAGCGGATGCCGCGGAGCACCTTGTGGACGAGTGGCGCCCGCGTTGGGTCGGGGAACCCGTTGTCCGCATGCCACCGGGACAGCGCGGCGATGTGCAGCCGTAACGTGCTGAGTCGGTAGGTGGTCGCGTGCTCGGCCAGGTAGCGGGCTACGGTGTCGCTCGTGCTGGGCAGCAGGCCCTTCCAGACTTCCTCGAAGTTTTTGAGGGCACTGGCATAGCTCCGAACCGTGTTCTCACGGTCAGCGGCAAGCACATAGTCTTCGACCTTCGCGGGCATAGATCGGAATTCTGTCTGATGGTGCTCCTGCGATCGACACACGGCCTCCGATGCTGCCTCGGCAGTGCCAGAGTTGCTCAGCCCGCTGGTCTGCGCGGATGGGCATCTCGCCACTGGTGCGCGCAAGTCGCACTCGCGCTGTACAAAAGCACAGTATATGCACTGCCGCTGCATTTGCGCGGAGGTCAACCGCTCGCGTTCAGGCGATCCCCCGCATGTTGTCTACGCCGGCTTTCTAGTCTCGCCGAGGAAGTCGGCGCGATGCGCGTCAATTTGGTGGCGCACGTGACCATCCCAAGCGACCCTTTTTGGCCTTTGCGCGCAGCCAGCGCCGCGCCGGTCTCAATCCTCTGTGTGACCACCGAGAGGTTGACCGCGTCCGCGCAGACTCCTCAATTGGAGGGACTACTCATCGCTCCGGGGGCGCCGTCGCGTTGTGCCGGCTCGAAGTTGGCGTCGACGCGTTCTTTGGCGCATGCGCGGATCGGTGATCCCGTGGGAGCGCAGCTCTGCGTCCAGCGTTCGAACAAATCTCAAGAAGCTGATGTCCAGCGCAGCTATCCAGTCTCTCAACTGAATGACGTCGAGGCGCCGCTCGCCTCGCTCGACCTTGCTGACCGTTGCCTGACTCTTGCCCAGCAGGACGGCAAGGTCGGTCTGCCGCAGCCGCTTCCGCTCGCGCAGGCCCCTGAGCATGTCCAGGAAGATGGTGTTGTGTCGGCTGTGGAGAGTCTTGCCCATGAGAACCTTTCGGGCGACACGCTACGCGACCGTCCGGAATATTCGGAAAGGGAATTCATCTCCCAACGCCGTGCTCGGCGATCTGCGCCGCTGGTTGGGAAGTGCTTCGGCCGTCTGAGGCATGGGTCCGTCCATCCGCTACACTGTATGAATTAGTGTGAGTGCGATTGAGTGTACGTTTGTGCAGAGACCGCCTGAGCTCGAGCGGCATCAGCCGTCCGTTGTCGACGATGGCGCGACCCCCGTGCGCCTGAACGCCGAAAGGCATCGTCTCAGCGGCGAGAGGCCGCAGGCTCACTGGCCATCTCGATCGGCCGTTCGTCGTCGAAACCGAATGCTCGCTCGATCAATCAGCCCGCGAACCGAGCTTCGATTTCGCGCCAACCGCGCAGGCAAGAACTGCTACTGCGCGGTGTAGCCCTCGCGAGGACGGTTCTTGCCGTGCCGACGACATGGCCGAGAAACTCTGTCCAGGCGTCGTCGCTCACGTCAATGGCTCCCAGGAGTCCTACTCGGATGGCGTTGGCGCGCAGCAGCGCGACGGCCATACGGTCCTCTTCGGGCGAAGCAAGGAGCTTGTAAAGGCGGCCCGACGATGTAGCTAGGGTGCGTCGCTTCAGGTCCACGGCGCTGACGGGCGACGTGACCCGAACAGTTTGTCCATCGCGGTACGTCATCAAGTGAAGAGCGCCGGCGGGCGCCTGAAAGAGGCGCCACGACAGAACGTCCACTGTCGCCTGGTCATCTACAGGCGGGGCATCACGCTCATTCACGAAGAAGATCATGCCGTCAGAGATCACGCTGGCCATGCATGCTTTGCGCCTGGTCGCGCGGACTTCCTGAGTTGCCGGGCAGCGGGCTGCCGCCGGCGGCGCGGCTTGAATTTCAGCAGCAATTCACGATCAGAGACTGCGGTATCCGGTTCAGTCGGCAGGCCTACATCTAGCGCTTGACCATCGGTGTCGATCAGTTGCAGGAACTGCTGTCCATCTTCAGCACTGGCGAGCCAGACCTCGCGAACTTCTCGGGACGTCCATTGGCCACATGGCGCTTTCCAGCCGGGAACCATGCACACCAAACCTGTGATCTCCCGAGCGTCCACGGTGGGTATGAAGCTGATGAGGTCGCTCTCCCAGGCGAAGATCATGGTGCGCACGAAGCTCATCCCGGCCTCGCCGTCAGGCACCTCAACCGACAGAAGGAACCACGGGGCGTGCAGAGACAGCTCCACTACACGCCAATAGCGCGCGTCGGGGTGGGCCAGGCCTTGTGGGATGGGGAACTCATAGGGTGGATAGGTGATGAACATGAAAGCTCGTGCGCAGAGGCGATGGGTGGGCGCTGCGAGGTTGGTAGCGATGTCCAAATGTTCTGACACCGCCTTTGAAACACCAAGGACTGGTGTGCAGTGCCACCGTGGTGCGATCGGGCAAACATTCAAATTCGGAATACCGCCTGATCTGCGCTAGCTTCTTGGGTAAAGCTCCACGCCGCGCGTGTGCCGCCACGAGGTAGCACTGTTCCGTTGGCATGCCGAATCGGAATTCAAACTTCGGGGTGCGATATTGGAAAAAGCCGCGTCCGGAAGCGGCGAGCATGCGACTCCCGAAAATCGGTGTGATGTCGACACAAGAAGAATATTTGCGATCGTTACGCGAAACGCGCGAGCTACTCGAGACCGTGACGCAAGAGCAGCGTCTGTCTATGGATCTCAGGCGCGGCGCGCAGGCTGCGCTCAAGGGCTTCCCGCACGAGACGGACATCACCGTCTGGTTGGAAGGCGCGACTCATATTCCCACGGCGGCGTGGGGCGTGGCGTTTGCAGCTGGGCGGCTCATGTTGGTGGTCCTGCAGAGCACACTTCCGGTCGACGACCCACTGCGGAGGTGGGCGCATTTTGCGGAGCGACATTTCCCTGAAGCGAGATGGCTTCCTGAGGGGAGTGCAGGGTCCGAAAGATGGGCGCCCTCGTTCTTGGACCCCTTGCGTGCCTTTCGACAAGAGTTGAAGGACTGACAGTTGTTGCTTGCCGGCGGAATCCGTGCAGTTGGCATGCGCGACGCGAGCACCGCAGCGCAGGTTCGAGTTCCGCTGGCTTGCCAGATATCCAACTGCTCTTGACCAATGCCGGGCCTCGCTCCAGCGGCATCCGCGCACTGGAGCTTGGTGGCGGGCACGAAGACGGGCTCGGCTAGGAAGCAGGCGGACGAATGCGGTCCAGGCTGGGCAGCTTGCACGCGGAGGCAGCGGCGTGCGCCAGGGTCTGCGGCAGATCGGCGGCAGGCCTGTCAGGCTAGCAGCGCATGAGGAGCGTGCAGACCAAGCAGCTCCCCACTCTGCAGGCAGGACCAAGTGCGGATTGCGCCGGCAGGGCGGCTCAGCGGCGGCGCACGGCCGACCAGGTCATCAGGCGACGGGCAAACGTAGCGGCTCCCCAGGCCCAGGCATCACCCCAAGCCGTTGAACCCCAGGATCCTGCACGGAACGCTGCCGGCCAACGGTCACCGTGTCCCGGGCCGCGGCCATTCCACACGTAAATGGCCGGAGTACATCGCGGCAATCGGGGGACGCGAAACATGCAAATGAGATTGATTCGCATTATGAATTAACATTGCGTTGTATCGAGCCGAGCGCTCCTCCGGCAGTGCCCCCCACTTTCGAAATCCAAACCGTGACCTCCCTGCGCTTCAGCCCGCTCGCCCTTGCTCTGTTCTCTGTGCTTCCCGCCGTCGCCCAGCAGCCCGCCGACCCGCAACTGCAGCGCGTCGTCGTTACCGCCACCCGCGGCACCAAGGCCATCGACAAGATTCCCGGCGCGGTATCGGTCATCACCGCCCAGGAGATCGAGACGCAAACCCTGGTCGCCGAGGACCTGAGCGCGGTGTTGTCCGTGCTGGCGCCCTCCTATGCACCGTCGCGCCAGAAGATGACCAGCTTCGGTGAATCCATGCGCGGACGCACGGCGCTGCTGCTGTTCGACGGCGTGCCGCAGAGCAACCCGCTGCGCAACGGCGCCCGCGAGGGGTATTTCGCTGACCCTTCGCTGATCGAGCGCATCGAAGTCATTTCCGGCGCCTCCGCCGCCCAGGGCCTCGGCGCCACCGGCGGCATCATCAACTTCATCTCCAAGACACCGCGCGAAACCGGCACCCGCCAGCGCGTCGAGCTGAAGTACGGCACCCAGGGCCACAGCGACGACGCGCTGTGGAAGGCCGCCTACACGCTGGAGCACAAGGGCAACTTCGACGCGCTGCTGCACGTCGGCGCGACGCTGCGCGGCGTGGGCGTGGACGGCGACGGCCGCCGCCTCGGCCTGGAGGCCGTGCAGGGCGACACGCAGGACTCGCGCGCCGACGACATCTTCCTGAAGCTGGGCCACGACTTCGGCGCCCAGCGCCTGCAGTTCTCGTTCAACAAGTTCCGCCTCGAAGGCGATGGCGACTGGAAGCCGGTGCCCGGCAACCGCGCCACCGGCCAGCTCACCGGCGCCACGCCTGGCACGCCGCCGGGCAGCCCGCCGCGCAACGACGTGCGCACGGTCTCGCTGGACTGGAGCCACGCCGATCTGGCCGGCGGCCAGGCGCGCGCCCAGGTCTACAAGCAGGACTTCGCCGCCCTCTACGGCGCGACAGCTGCGACCACCTTCCAGGACACCCGCATCGCGCCGCAGGGCCAGCTCATCGACCAGTCCGAGGTGGTCGCCGACAAGGCCGGCGTCAAGCTGAGTTGGGTGCGGCCCGACCTCTTCGTTGAAGGCCTGGAGCTCACCGCCGGCCTGGACTGGCTGAAGGACACGTCCCAGCAGCGCCTGGCACTGACCAACCGCACGTGGGTGCCGCCGCTGAAGTTCACCAGCACCGCACCGTTCGCGCAGCTGGAATACGAACTGGGCCCGGTGACCATCCGCGGCGGTGCGCGCCGCGAGAGCGCCAACCTCAAGGTCGACAGCTACCAGACGCTGGCCTTTTACAAGAACACCGCCGTGCAGGGCGGCGAGCGCAGCTTCAGCCAGTGGGTCAAGAGCCTGGGCGCGGTCTGGCGCCTGGGTGGCGGCTGGTCCACCTTCGTGGCCTACAACGAGGGCTTCGGCGTGCCCGACGTCGGCCTGGTGCTGCGTGCGGTCAATACGGCCAACCAGTCGGTGGACAAGCTGATCTCGCTGGAGCCGGTCGTCACCGACAACCGCGAGGTGGGCCTGGCCTGGCGCGGCCGCTTGGGCAGCTTCTCGGCCTCGGTCTACGACTCGCGCTCCAAGCTGGGCTCGCAGATCCGTGTCGACGCGGCCACCGGTGTTGGCGGCGTGCTGCGCGTGCCGGTGCAGGTGAAGGGCTTGGAGTTCAACGGCGAGGTCAAGCCGCTGGCGGACTGGACGCTGAGCGCCAGCTACGCCCGCACCCGCGGCAAGACGGCCACACAACCCGATGCACCGTTGGACGTGAGCCTGGGCGCTCGTTCGCAGGGGCCTGACAAGCTGGTGATGGCCGCTGCTTGGCAGTTCGCGCCTAAGGGCAACGTGCGCCTGCAGGCCACGCGGCTGGCCTCGCGCCATATCAACACCGGCCGCATGGTCGGCACGTCGCGGCTGGAGGAGAACTTCGATGGCTACACGTTGGCTGACCTGGCGGCCACCCATGGCACGGCCTGGGGCGATTTCGGCGTCGGCATCGAGAACCTCTTCGACCGCCAGTACGTCGGCTACTACTCGCAGGCCAACCCGGCCGGCACCAACGACGACTACTTCGCCGGCCGTGGCCGCACGCTGACCGTCAGCTGGCGGCGCAGCTTCTGATGCGCCGCTTCTGGCTGAAGCTGCACCGCTGGCTCGCGCTTGCACTGGCCTTGCCGCTGATCGTCGTTGCGCTGCTGGGCAGCATCCTGGTCGTGCTCAAGCCGCTGGACCGTTGGCTCAACGCCGAGCTATTCAGCGTATCGGCCGGCCCGGCCGCGCTGGACCTGCTGGAGCGCACCCGCCGGCATTTGCAGGCCGAGTTCGGGCCTGAAGCGTCCTTCGTGTTGCGCCCGCCGCGCGAGGCTGGTGAGAGTCTGCGCGCGACGGTGCGCGGAAAGGCGTGGGAAGGCTTCATCTACCTCGACCCGCGCGACGCCCGCGAACTGGGCCGCCGCGGCGAACGTGAGGGGCTATTCAACTTCGTCTTCGAGCTGCACAGCTCGTTGCTGCTGAACGAGACCGGCAAGCCGCTGTTGGCCGTGCTGGCCTTGGCCTATTTGGTGCTGTTGATCGGCGGCTTGGTGCTGTGGTGGCCCAAACGCTGGAAGCAGGCCTTTGCGCTGACACTGGATCGCGGCGTATTGCGCGGGCTGTTCGACCTGCACCGCACCGCCGGCGCTCTGCTCGGCCTGCTGATCGCTGTGCCGGTTGCCAGCGGGGCCTACATGGCCTGGAAGCCGCTGTCCCAAGCGGTGACCTCGATGGCAGGGCAGACGCCGCGGACCCCGCCCAAGATCAAAGTCGGCGACACGGCCCTGCAGCCCGCCCCGCTGGATGCCCTGGTCGCGACGGCGATGGCCCGCTTCGGCGGCGCGCCCGTCGGCTACATCGCGCTGCCCGCAGGTGCGGCCAAGCCGGTGCGCGTGCGGCTGATGCTGGCCGACGACCCGCATCCCAACGGCCTGACCTCGGTCTGGATGCATCCGCTGACCGGCGCAGTGTTGCGGGCCGACCGTTGGAACGAGCTGGACCCCGGGGCGAGCGCCAACAGCGTCATCTACCCGCTGCACACAGGCGAACTCGGCGGCTTCGCGCTTGAGGCGGTGAACGCCGTGCTTGGTATCGCCTTGGCTGCGACGGGCATGACCGGGCTGTTGCTGTGGTGGCTGAGACGCTGATCCGCCATCAACTGATCCGCATAAGCCGTGTATTGGCTGTCGGTGATTGCCCCACGATCCTGCATAGCCGCGATGCAAGCGAGCCAGCAAGCCGATCTGCGAAAGCCGAAAAGCCGCGCTCTTCTGAGTCCCATCGAGGCAGTTCAGCCTCAGTTCGGGACGCTTCAAGGCCTGTTTGGCTTTGGGCTCCCAATTCCGATCGGATGTGGCCGTTTTTTTGCCCGGCCGAGGCGTCGCATTTACGCTTTGGGTCGCTCAGATGCAATAACAGCCTATTAAGACTTCTCAGGAATTGGCTGCTCTTGCAGCCTTGACGCATCTATCGTGGTACGTAATACTCACAATACGTAATACATACGAAATTGGCGGCTGACATGGCACGAGCAGGCGTGACGAAGGGCGAGGTCCAACGGGCCAGGCTTGCGCTGATCAAGGCGGGCAGGCACCCGTCGATCGACGCCATCCGCATCGAACTGGGAAACACCGGGTCGAAGGCGACGATCTTTCGCCATCTGAAGGAAATCGAGGCCGACGAAGGTGGCGCCGGCGTGCCCCAGGGATCGGTCAGCGAAGAGCTGATGGCCTTCGTCACCAACCTGGCCGGACGCCTGGAATTCGAGGCGCAGGAGCGCTTCGACGCGCTGAAGGCCGGCCACGCCGAAGAGGTCCGCGGCCTCAAGGAACAGCTGGAAAAGGCCCGGGGCGAAGCTCGCTCGGGCCGATCCGAGGCTGAGCGCAGCCAGATCGAGCTGTCGACCGAGCGAACCGCTCGGCAACGCGTGGAGGCTGAACTGGCCGCGCTACGCCTGGAACATGGCCAGGTGACCACCCAGCTCACCGCGCAGTTGGAAGGCGTCCAAGAGCAGCTCAAGGCCACCCAAGCCCAGGTGGCGTCGTTGGAGGAGAAGCACATCCATGCCCGGGAGGCCCTGGAGCACTTCCGCAATGCATCCCGCGAGCAGCGCGACCGCGAAGCCCGCCAGCACGAACAGCAACTGCAGTACCTGCAGCGCGAGGTTGCCAACGCGGCCGAAGCCCTGACCGCCAAGCAGACCGAACTGCGCTCAGCGCTGCAAGAGAAGGCGGATGCCTTGGCGCATCTTTTCGCGGCCCGGGCTGAACGGCGTCAGGTTGACGATCAGTTGCGTGAGCTCAAGTCGGCCGCTGAGCGCCTGGCCGTCCAGAACCAGCTCGTCGCGAACCTGCGTGATCAGGCCCAGCAGGCGGCCCAGCAGTACGAAATCCTGCGCGTCCGGGCCAGCGACCTCGAGCAACGCAACGGGGAACTTGAGCGGTTATTGGCGGGCGCCACCGCCACCGCGCAGTTGCAGGGCGACATGGTCAAGGAGCTCCTGGCGCGAATCAGTCAGCCTGCGCCGGCTGGCAAAGCCAAAGGCAAGGCTGCCGCGGCCGGCTGACCACGTCTATTGCATCGTCGAGCCGATTATTGGCAAGGCCATCGATGGCGCAGCCAAGAAGCCGCGGAGGTTGGGGCGAGCAAACCCTGGTCTCAAGGTTCAACACTGTTTGCCGAAGAGACCGGGAAACTTAGCTGCGTTCGGCTGACCACCTAAACGCACCATCAGGCGGAGGTGATGTGATCAGCTCGATTTCCCAAGCGCCAATGGCGCGAACTGCAAGCCAGCAAGGCCCGACCATTGATTCACCGGAGGTGATAGCGGCACGTGTCGCGAAAGCCGTCGCGAACGGCGGCACCTACGAAGACCCGGCGCTTGGCAGCGTCACGATCACCGAAATCCCCGAGCCGCTGATTACGCAGCGCGCGTTCGTGGAAAGGCAGATCGGCTACAACAAAGATGCCGGGCGAAGCATGAACATCATGGAGAAAGAGCTGGGCAAGATCAGCGCCATGATCGCCAAGCGCCGCCCCGACATTGCCGGCTCTCAATGGGACTTCAAGCTCGTCGCCGGCAAGTTCAAGGTCTCTGGCCTTGATGAAGACGATGCCAAGTGGTTGGAGGGCAAGCTGAACGCGAACGACAAGCTCGTCGATGCCGCAAAGTCCTTCATCACCACAGCCGTCGCAGCGCTGGAAACGACGGAGCAAACCCCGGCGCACGTCGACTACAACTACCTGACGCGCCGCATGGAGACCTACGATTTTTCGAAGGTTGCCGACCAGCTCTCGGAGAAGCTCTATTTCCGCGAGATGTTCCGAGACGCTGATTCGATCTTCGATTCGAAGCGGATTGCCTTAGAGGACGGCAGTCGCGGCACGGCCGGCCTCAACGTTGCAGCGAACCGCTTGACGGTCAACAGCGCGCCTATCGAGCGCATGGGTGCGTTTTATTCCACCCGATACGTGACAAGCCAGACTTGATCGAGTGCCCATTTTCAACCGTTGGGTGACGCATCGGTTACGGCTTTCTGCCGGCGGCACTCAGGCGGCGGCGTGTGCGGTCTAGCTCGCGCCGTGTCAACCTCAACTGGGTGAGCTCACCCGTGCTGGCGCGCATCGGCAATGAGCCGGGTAGGGCGGCGTAAAGCCACGGGCCCACGACGGCCCGCGCAAACGTTTCTGCCGGGAGGTGAGCGGTGGTGTTTCTCGCACGGCGACAACGACTAGAAACGCAGTCGTAGATAGCAAAAACTGCCTTCAATGGCTGGAAATGCAGTCATTGAGCAGTGCGGATGTCGGAAATCGCGCAATCATTAATTGAGCACGATCAGCATCTATGCCGAGGGGTGAGAGCTGCTCCCCGCTTCCACGGTGGCTGGTGCCTCGCAGATGGTTCTAGAAGGCCGGCATCGGCGCGCCGACCGATACGCCTCCCTAAAAAATCGGCACAAACACTGTGAAAAACGGATCGATGGGCGCCTAAACTGTGACGCCAGCCCAGAAAACCGGATCGCAGTGGACCACCTGTCTGAAGTTCTCAAGATACTCGACGGCGCATTGCGTGCCAACGCGAGTATGGCTGCGAACTACGCCGGCCTCTTAGCGGACAAGCTTGAAGAGACTGGCAATCGGCAGCAGGCGCGTCAGATTCGCGAGCGTCTGTCGCGGGCGCCAACCGCCCTCGCAACAGCTCAGAGTGCCGAAAACGGCATCACGTTGAACAACCTCCCGGTCGACGGCGAAAGCCGGCTGCACACGGTCGACGTGAGTCAGCCCGAAGTGCGGGACGTGGGGTTGGTCCTGCCTAGTGCCATCGAGTCGCGAGTCCAGGAGTTTCTGTCCAGCGTGCGCCACCATGACGCGTTGGTGCGCGCCAATGCGGCATTGCCGAATCGACTGCTGATGCATGGTCCGCCAGGGACCGGCAAGACCCAGCTGGCACGCTGGGTCGCCGCGCAGCTGGGCCTGCAACTGCTGACCGTACGCTGCGACACGCTGGTCAGCAGTCTGCTCGGGCAGACCAGCCGGAATCTGAGGCGTGTTTTCGAGTATGCGGAGCAGCGGCCTTGTGTCCTGTTTCTCGACGAGTTCGATGCGCTGGCTGGCGCGCGTGGCAACGAGCGCGACGTGGGCGAGTTGCAGCGAGTGGTCATCGCGCTGCTGCAGAACATGGACGCTTTGCCGGACAGCACCATCCTGCTGGCAGCGACCAATCATGACCAACTCCTGGATCTCGCGGTTTGGCGCCGGTTCAGCTTCAGGCTGCCGATGCCCCTTCCCGACGAACTGGTGCGGGAGACGCTTTGGCAGCGGTTCCTGGACACCTACGCGCCAGCGAACATCAATTTCAAGACCTTGGTCGCGCGCTCCGAGGGGCTGACGGGCGCGGTCATCGAACAGGTCTGTCTGGATTCCAAGCGCAGCGCCGTGCTGGCTGGTCAGGCCCAGGTCGATGAAGACGAAGTGTTTCGGCGCCTAGGGCTGACGCTGGCGCTGATAGAACGCGTGCCGCTGAGCACGCAGGATGCCGAGATGGCTTGGCTGCGGCGCTGGGATCGCAAGATCTTCTCGTTGCGCGTGCTGGCCAAGCTCTACGGTGTGTCGACGCGTCACGTCACCAACATCACTCAGGAGGGAGGTACAGATGGCCACGAGGAGGACGACAAACAGTCCGGCTGAACCGCAACGACCGGTGCCGCAACCGAGCCCGGACAATCCATTCCAGCAGATCATGTTTGATCGACAGGATTTGCAAGGAATGCAGCCCGGCGGTGGGCCCAAGAAAGAGTTCGTGCCGGTTGACACCGCCTATCGTCAAGCGCTCGCCGCGACGCTGGACGGCGCGACGGAGGGCTTGGCGACACAAATGCAGGCACACCCGCATTCGCTCGCCCCGTTGATCTTTCGCTTGCGGCATGAAGCCATTGCGAAGTCCCACCGCCCGCTCAAGGTGGTTGAAGAAGCAGGGCTGATGCCCGCTGGGCATGAGCGTGTCGAAGAGATGCTGGTCGGCGCGCACAGCGGCAGCATCACCGCGCTGCGTAGCGTGATTCTTGATCGCGACATCAAGGAGATTCGCGCCAACCTGAGTGCTATCCAGCGCATCGAATCCTGGGGGCGGGCCCAGCGCAATCCTGAGGGGACGTTGGCCGTTCAGCAACGCGGCCGCGCACTGCTGCGCTTCTTCCGCTACGGCAACGACGCCGCCAACGCTCAGTTGTTCCAGGCGATTCGCCACCTGCTGAGTCATCTCGGATTGAAGTACCGCTTCTTCAGGCAGTCACGTCATGGCTGGTTTTACGCCAGCCTCATGGACGTCAGCAATCTCAGCGAGGACAAGTTCGATGCGCTGCTGAGTTTCCCTGGCCTACGGCGCCTGATGCCGGAACCGCAGTTGCAGCCGGCAGCTACCGGCGGCAGCGCAATTGCAGTCGCGGCGGGGCCTCACTTGGATCCACCGCTCGCGGGGCTACCGACTGTCGGCGTGTTCGACACGGGGACCGGGCCTGCTGCAGTTGACCTGGCGCCTTGGCTCGTGGGCAGGACGACCTTCGTCCTCCCGCCGGACACTGATCACGAGCACGGCACCCACGTGGCATCGCTGGTCGCCGGTGCTCATCGCATGAACGGCGGTCACCTGGACCTGCCACCCGTCGGCGCCTTGGTGTACGACGCGTGCGGCCTGGAGTCCGGCCCGAACGGCAGCTTCGTTAGCGACCTGATCACACGCCTCGAAGAGGCGGTGCGAGGCAAGCCAGACGTGCGGGTATGGAATCTGTCTCTAGGTTCGCCGCATGGGTGCGACGAACAGACCTTCAGCGAGTTCGCACAGGCGCTTGATCAGCTGAGCGACCAGTTCAACGTGCTCTTCGTCGTGGCCGCCGGAAACTATGTCGTAGAGCCGCGCCGCACGTGGCCCAGCCTGGCGACGCTCCAAGACCAGGTGTCTTGTCCCGGGGAGTCGGTGCGCGCGCTCACGGTGGGATCGGTCTGTCACGCGGGAGCCATCGACGCGTTGAATGAGCCCGGTGAACCGGCGGCCTACAGCCGGCGAGGGCCAGGGCCGGTTTTCACGCCCAAGCCCGACATCGTTCACGTCGGTGGCGGGGTGCATGCTCCCTGGGCAACGGGGGCTTCAAGCGTCGCTGTGCTGACCGCAGGCAACACGCAGACCCGTAACTTCGGAACCAGCTTTGCAGCGCCGATCGCAGCGAGCATGGCTGCACATGCCTGGCAAGCCATCGACGGCGGCACGGGCTTGACCGCAAGTCCGGCGCTGGTCAAAGCTCTCATGATCCACGCTGCGCAGCTGTCGTCACCTGCGTACACGCCCTGGGAGCGGCGCTACTACGGCACGGGCCTTCCGCGGGACGTGACCTCCGCCCTGTACGACCGGGCGGACAGCTTCACGCTGATCTTCGAGTCGCGCGTGGTTCCGTCAATACGCTGGCGCAAGGCACCGTATCCCATCCCATCTGGCCTGCTGCGCGACGGAAAGTTCCGGGGCGAGGTCATCATCACGGCGGTGTACGCGCCTCCCCTGGACGGCAACACGGGCGCCGAATATGTCCGCGCCAACGTGGAGCTGAGCTTTGGCACCTTGGACGGCGACAGCATCCACAGCAAGGTGCCGCTCAAGGGCGAGGATGGCACCGATGGCTACGAAGCTGCGCAGGTCGAGCATGGCGGCAAGTGGGCACCTGTGAAGGTGCACCGGAAGTCGTTCCCCAATGGCGTATCCGGCGATACGTGGGCGTTGCAGGCACGGATGTTCTTGCGGGAGTTCGAGCCCGCAATGGCAGAGGGCTTGACCGTTTACATCCTCTGCACGCTGCGATCACTTGACGGCGATACGGAAATCCACGCTCAGGGCATGCGGGCCCTAGCGGCAACCAATTGGGTACGCCATGACCTACCGGTGAGGGTCCCGATCCAGGCACTCGCGTAGCGAAGGATTTCCGATTGCGGGGTCAGCGAGCCGCCGCCGTGCATCAATGACCACCGTGAGTCTCAATGGCTCGTGCACCCACCGTTAGCCGTCGTGCAAGGACTGGCGCGACAGGCCGATGCGCAAGGCGCAGTACGGCGCGCGGCATAGTTCACAGACCCGGTTGGGGCTGGGTACTTGGTGAGTTTTCACCATGAGTGGGCGATTCGGCCGCCAATACATTCGTGGCGGCCATCCAATGACGCACGCCTCCGCAAGCACGCATGAAAACGCTGTTAGATCTTCATCCAACTGCTCTGGACCAAAACTTGGCTCGCAGCTTGTCGGAGCTTCACAAGGACTGCCTGGCGTCTTTTCTGCTTCCCAAAGAACATCATGAAGGAAGAGAGCGACTTCTCGGCACTGGCTTCTTCGTGGCTACACCCGACGCCACCCTGGCAAGGCTCTACACAGCCAGGCACGTGCTTGAAGAATTCGATCACACCCACGGTCGCATCACGGTCGACACCACCGGCGTGAAACTGGGTGACATCGGACTGCGCAGTTTGCATCCGACGTTGGACTTGGCGCGCTGGGACATCCCTTCAAACGCCCTGATCGAGCAAGGCATCACGCACGTTCCGGGTCTGCCGATCTTCCCGCGTGAGATGGCGCGCGATGCATTCGAGCCAACCGACTCTTTCATGCTGCTCGGCTATCCAGGATCCAAAAACGCCTCCTTGGATTTCAGAGAAGGCCAGCGACCCGACCGGGCTATCTTGGCGTTGGCACTGCACGGGTCAGTCCTTGACGCGCAAACGGGTGTCCGCACCTTCGAGTACAGAGGCAAGGCGACGCCCGAAAAATGGAACCCGGCGGTGACAAACCCGCCGGCACTGGCTGGGATGAGCGGCTCACCGTGCCTACGCTTCGTGCACGAACGGAAAAGCGGTCGGCTGGCTGTCGTTCTGGCAGGGGTGTTTTACGCGTGGTCAAGCCGCAGGCACGAGCTCAGCGTGGCAGCCATTGGTGATCCATGGATGGACTTGCCCAACGACGACCCTGAAGCTCTGGACCTCTGATAGAGCCGGACATGGAATTCGAGCACGCCAAGTTCCTTGGCCTCGGACGTTGCTTGATCAGGTAGAGCCCGTCATCCAGGTCCTTAAACGGCCTATTTGCCCTCCCTGCATTCGATTGTTGAAGGGGTCTCTGCCGGCCAAACTAGGCGGTATCCCCTGCACGGCGCGCCGTCACAGGTGCCAGGGGAGGGTAGCCACCCAATGCGCTTTCACGGTCTCGGCCCAGATACTCACCACACGGCGAAATTAGGTCGATCTGCAGGCGAGGGGAGGGGCCCATGAGAACGGTTTACGCGACGGTGCTGTCTATGCACGACGCCAACGACGTCCACGCGGCGCTGGATTTGGTGGGCCGGTGGATCACCGACTGGTACGCGCGGTTTCGCGTCAATGTCGATGACGTCGTCGCAGCGATCGGCGAAGGTGACATCGACGCAACGCCTATGACCGGTCACCGGCTCGTCATTCGCAGCCTGCAAACGACCGAGCGGCCGAACGAACGCGTCATCGACCTGCGCTGGAGCTATCCGGACCAGTACGACAAGAGCTTGGGCTGGCACACCAACCTGACGCTGTACCGAACAGCGGACCGGCTGGACTTGGCGTTGGAGGTGTGCGTGACAGGCCTGAGCTTCAAGGTTGCACCAGCCAACATCAAGCTGGGTTCGCCGCGGTTGGTGAGAGACATCAGCCGGCTGCGGTCTGTCTACCTCGCCGGCCGCGCGTACAACAAGACGCCCGAAGTGATCCAGGCGCCGGAAGTTGACGATTTGGTCACCGAGCTCATGCTCCCGCAGCGGGCGCACCCAGTGGTTGTGGTCTCACGGAGGACGCGCCAGGACGCTCCGCTGATCGACAGCAGCGCGTTGGCAGAGAGCCTCGCCGGCGTCGCCAAGGTCTATGAACTGGCCGACAAGTGGGCGGCCTACAAGCTGGACGAGCTCGTGGGCCGCGAACTGGCCTGCTTTGACGGGGCGATTCGGATCTACTGGCCAGGGTTCACGCTGACCGCGAAGCCCTACGCGCATCCGCTTTGGCTTGCCAAGTCGCTTTCGACGGACGAGATGGCCGCGCGGTCCCAGCGGCAGCTGTGCACCGCAGTCTTCAACGCGGCGTCATTTCGCTTCTCAGAACCGCAGGAAATCACGGATTTCAGGCGCCTCGCTGACCGCGAAGAACGCCAATCGGCGCGTCAGCCCGCCGCCGATGCGGCCGACGTCGACAAGCTGCTTCACGACCTCTATGACATGGAGGAGCGGCTCAAGACAGCGCAGGCGGACAACGACGCGTTGCGCGAGCAGGTGAAGCGGCACGAGGAGAACATCGCGGCACTCACGTCGCCTGGCATGTGGGATGCAGCGCCGGCGGTGGATGAGCCGGCTCCAGGGCCAGAAGCAGTTGAAGAGGGCGAGCCGGTCGTCACAGTCGCAGCCGCGGTCCGCCGCGCCGCGGAAGAAAACGACCACCTGACGTTCCTGCAAAGCGCGTTCAGTTCGGCCGAAGACTCGCCCTTCCGCCATCCGGAGCGTGCGTTGCAGGCGCTGCAGGCGATCAATGAAGTGGCGGGCGTCTGGCAGAACAGCCTCAAGTCCAAGAAGTCGGTCGGATCTCTGAAGGACCACTTCAAGAAGCTGGGCTTCACCTATGCCGACGACGTCTCGCAGACCTCTGGCAACCGCTATGGCGACGAGTACGAGGCCAAAGACGGCGGCCGGACCTACGACATTTCCCCGCACATCACCATCGGCGCCAAGCAGGCTGACTCCTGTCTGTCGATCCACTGGGCCTGGGACGAATCGACCGGCAAGGCGGTGGTCGCCCATGTCGGCCGGCACAAGACCAACACCAGCTCTTGAACGCTGACGGGGAGGCTATTCCGGTGCGGCGCAGTGGGCCTCTTGCGAGAAAACAGTCCTCCTCGCACCTGTGGCAACGCAAGGCGCCAGGGCCCTGACTACTGAGTTGGTCTGGCGATCAAAGTAGACGCAGCTTTCAAACTCGGATTGCAGCTTGGTGGTGACCTCACGAGGGAACGCTACCGACGCTGAACAGGTCTCCCAGACTCTCGGAATTCTCGAGATAGAGCTGGAACTGCGGTGGCCGATCTCGCTTCAGATCGGTCGCAAGGCGGAGATCCTGCACGACGTAGCTAGCAAGGGCCTTGCGCACTCTCAGGTTCAAGGACGCCTTTCCGGCGAAGTACTCTCTGCGCAACAAGCGTTGATGCTCCTCGCCGAATTCAGGATGCGCCACGACCTTTAAGTTGACGAACTTGTTCCAGTCGACATCTTGACGGCGTAGTTTTGGCGCGGCCTGATCCAGCATCGTGTACGAGAGCACCCGTCCAAGGGCGAAATCGCGGAACTCCTTGCGCAGGTCGCACCACGCACGCATGTGCCAACGCCGCGGCGCGCGAACCAGGCTGTGAGGAAAGATGGATCGCTCAATCCCGCCAGGGTTCTGCATCGATCCGTAGGCAATCCAGAGGCCGGTACCGGCGCGGCACGCGGTCAACAGATCCGCAAACAGCCGCGGGTTCTCGCTCAACAGGGAAGGGCGCGCATCGACGAGGAGGTCGGAGCCGGGCAGACTGGTCGATGCCCCGGACAGCAGCCGCACGTAGTCGTCGGCGGAGGTCGGAGGGACCACGTCGTCGAACCTTGGAGATGGCTTGACCGGTGCGCGTGGGGTCGCGCGGGACAGCGCCTCGCCACGCTCCGCCATGTAAGCGGCCAGCAGCCGGCTAGATTGGACTGCCTGGACGCCGAACACCTCACGGATGCGCGCGTTCGAAAGCTCGCCTTCCCAGCGCACCAGGACGTCCATGTCTCTGATGCGCCCGGACCCATCTTCCTGACCGCTTCCGGGGCTTATGACGTTCGAAGGTGGCACGCGGGTGATTATTCACAAGTGATAACTGTGAAAGTATACAGCGCGGGTATGGCCTAGAGTCAAGCAGGTTACAGTTATCAGGCGAGATATGTTATCTTTAAGGCTAACTGTTATTGAGAAGACGCTAATCCTTCAATGAAGTGCCTCCCGTTGCTCCGACTCAGCGCGCGTCTGCTGGACCTGCATGACGCGCAGCGGGAGCCAGGCAATTCGCCTGTGTACACGCAGGAGGAGCGCGCTGGACGCGGGGATGGTAGCTATCTGGACCTGGATTGCATCGTGCTCGACGTGCTGAGGGGGCTGGCGCACGAGTCCGGCAATGAGTTCATCGGGTTTGACGCATTGCTGATCTCTGTCCGTGAGGTGGAGCCGCAAGTCGATTCAGAGGATCTTCGGTACGTCCTCAACGTGCTCGCGCGGCCGACGGAACTGTGGGCGATCGACCGCTCCGACGGGAGGGCCGATCTGGTCAGCGACAAGCAGACGCACCTGGTGGAGCGCACGCACTACGCCGATGACTACCGGCTGACGTCTATCGGCCGGGATGCGATCAGCGTCTCTTCCAACATCAGTGATTTCGCCTATGCGGAAGGTGATGCCCTCAAGTTGCTGCGCGCTATCGAGTCCGGTGATTTCGACGTGGCGCCTTCCTTCTCCGACGGTCTGCTGGACACGATCAGGTTCGCCAGCGTGGAACTGCGCCAGGAGATCGAGCGCGGCCAGGTGGACAAGGACTCGGAGGTGTTCAAGGTCAAGATGCCGCGATTCCGCGATGTCATCGAGAAAACGTCCGAACTCCTGCGCCAGGCCGAGGCTCGGCTGAAGTCCTGGCGCGCGACGGACAGCGACGAACTCGACGACACGCTGGCCGTCGATGTGTACGACCTTGAGCACCAGGTCCTGCGCGTTTACCAGGCGCTGGAATCGTTCGGGCGCGACCTGGCGGAGTTGACGAAGATCGCCGCCAAGCGCCGCACGTCGGCGGTCAGCGCCACTGATTTCCTGGAGGTGGCGCTGAACCTGGTCAAGCGCCCGCCCTCCGACCGCCAGCTTGAGTCGCTGTTTCGCCGGTTCGGTCCGCTTCGTCTCGATGGCATCTTTCCCTCGCCGGCAGACGTCCGGGGCAGGGTGCGTGTCTCGCTGACCAAGGCGGAGATGGCGCCGCGCTTTGAGACCGCTGTGGGCGCAGTCGAGGTGGCCGACACCCGCTTGAGGTTTCTTGGCGAATACGGCGACGTCATCCGGGCTCGCCTGGCGTCTGGGCCGCTGCCGCTTTCCGAAGCGCTCGAACGTGGGTGGTGCGTCCTGGACGGCACGCTCGAACTGGCGGAACTGCTGGGCGTCTATGTCGCGCCCTGGGCGCTGACCGAGGGCGAACCCATTGAACTTCGGATCCCGCGCGAGGTGGCGACCCGATCCGATGGCGTGGTTGGCGAGTTGATTTATTCCGACCTGGAGTTGGCCAGGGTCGAGAGGGGCGCATCAGCATGAACCGAATCGAGATGGGCCGCGTCCAGGCCTTCCTGCTTCAGCATCGCCGCATGGAGACCATCCCGCGAGGGAAGGGGCGCGTCGACGAGCGGGAGCTCGCCCGGCTGCTGAACGACGCCGACCTGGAGGCGCGCACCGAGCTCGAAGGCCTCCTGCAGGGGTTTGGTTTCGACCTGGTGGCGCTGGACGACTTCCAGACTCAGGGTCTTGCTCACGGAGGCAAGGTCTTCCTGTTGCCGCGTCGCCTGGATCAGGTGAGCGCGTTGTTCAGCGAGCGCTGGATCGACGAACGCATGCAGCTCAAGAACGAGACCATCACGACGCGGCGCATCTGGTTCACCCAGCTCTGGTTCGTGCTGCTCGCACTTTTCTACACCCATCGCAACCGCGTCGCGACGGAAGTGACGCGTTATGTCGAGACGACCTTCACGCGCGCCGACCTCGTGCAGGCCATGCATGAGTACATCAACGACATGGTTCGCAAGCTCGGCCAGGACGCGCTGAAAGGTGACGTGGTCTACAACTGCCTGATCTCGGAAAGCGGCGCCCAGGTGGACAAGTACGCGGGACGGTTCATCGAGCTGATGGTGGACGGCGCGCAAGTGGACGACCTCGGGGCAGACCGCTACCGCCAGTCGCTGCTTGGCGCGCTGGAGATGAAGAACAACCATCTCCAGGGACTCGAACCTTGGATCCAGGCCACTGGCCCGCTTGAAGCGGGACGTGAGTTGCTTGTCCGCCCCTCCGATTCTTCCGAAGGCTAAGAACGCCATGGCGCTCATCAACCGCATCGAGATCGTCAACTACCTCTGCGAGGGCTGGGTGCCCAGCATGGGTGTTGCGAATTGGCGTCCGCTCTGGCCAGCCAACGTCATCAACCTTTGTGGCGCGTCCACGGCAGTGCAGGTCCCCAATGGCGGAGGGAAAACGTCGCTGACCAACGCGGTTCTCTACCTGCTGAGCCAGGATCGCGTGCTCAAGCCGCGCTTTCTTGAGAGGTGCTCTCCGGCCGGCATGGTGGCCACCCACATCCGCATCGAGTTCGCGATCCTCCACGATCAAGGCCTGACCCAGCGCGACCTGATGACGCCGGACCCGGAAAACTCGCCGGCAGAAACCTTCGTGATCGGCGTCTGTGCCAACCGAGATGACGACAGTCCGCGCTTCTATCGCTACTCCGGCGCGTTGGAGGACGTCCCGGCCTGCCGCATGGATGGCACCGCCATCGAGTTCACCACCGCGTCCGCACTTCAGGCCGCGGTCAAGAACATCCGAGGCCAGTGGAATATCTGGAACACCGCCGCCGAGTGGAGCAAGGTGGTGGGGATGTTCATGAGCCCGGACGTGGTCCGGCAGAACGTCATGTTCCACCGTGAAGGCGCCGGCGACGCGTCGGCCGCCTTCTCCAAGGTCACGTCCGGTCCGGGAGAGCGGTTCGACGAAGCCTATTTCCGACAGGTGGTCGCGCCGCAGCTTTTGATGAATGTCATGGGAGAGTCGGCCGAGGAGGACGAACGCAACGTCGAAGACACCATCATGAGGTCGATGAGCAGCTTCATCGACGCCAAGCTGCAGGTGGAAAGCAAGGAGGCCTACCTCGAGGGCCGTGAGGCGCTGGAGGCCGAGCTTCGGCCGGTTCTGGACGCCGCCGGCAAGATCGAGGACGCCTGGAATGCGTACCAGACGCAGCTGCAGACGCTGGCCGTCGATGCGGCCTTCCTGACACGCTTCGTCGACAAGAAGGATTCCAGGGTGCCAGGCGTACCCAACGCCCTGGGAGAGTTTTCCCTGGGTGCCAAGGTGAGGCAATGCCTGAAGGCCATGGTGTTGGACAAGGATGGCAGCGTGCTGATCGAAAGCTCCGGCCTTGCCGACCTTTTGGAACAAACGACCGGTCACCTGAACCAGCTCGCCGGTCGCGTCACAGCCACCAAGGGCGCCGTTGCGAGCCACTCGGTCAGCTCGCAAGTTATTGATTTGTATTGTGATATCAAAGATTCCGAGGGGCGCGGAGGCCAGCGCAAGGCGCTTCGGTACTACGACTCGGCGTCGGCGCGCGAGCTCGTGTCGCGCCGTCCGGAAGCCGCCTCCGACCTGCTCGGCGTGCTGGACGAGGCGTTCGAGTTCGCCCGGACCATGCTGGACACGAATGTCTTCCGCCATGAAGTGCGGCGCCTGACGCGCAGCAAGGCCACGCTGAAGGAGGGCATCGCCGAAGCAGAGCGCGCCGGACGGGCCGCGGATGCCGAGAAGGAAGGCCTGGAGCGGCAGGTCACCGAGTGGCGCGAGAACCAGGGGGCGTACCAGGAGTTCTGCGAACGACTTCACTTGCTGCCCCAGGACTTCCACGATGCTCCGGCTCTTGTCCCGGCCTGGCTGGAAACGCAGACGAAGGTGCGCACCGATGCAGTCAACCAGCACATCAGGCGGGTCGGCGAACTGTCCGGCGGCTGGGTAGAGCGCAACGAAGTCCGCAATGACCTGGGCCTGATCGGCATCGAAGACCGCATCGAGGAGTTGCAAGCCGAGCACACCGCCGTCGAAAGCACCAAGGCGGCCCGATCGGCTGATTTGCGGACCGCGCAGGCCGCGTGCGACGACGGCGCAAAGGCTGCTGCCGACCTGCGTCGCGACATCGCCAGCGCAGTGGCGCAGCTCAGTACGCTGTCGGAACACCGCGCGGCGTTTGAAGCGTTTGTCGGCATCTTCGGCAACGTGGACCCGCAAAAGGTTGCTCCGCCAGTGGATGAACACCGGCAGCTGGGCCAGAAGCGCCAGCAGTGGGAAGGGCAGCGCCGCACGAAGATGCAGACACAGGAGTCGCTGCAGCGCCTGGCAGGCGCCACGCGCGACTTCAAGCGGCTCTTCGGCGATGTCGACCCGCTGACTGCATCGCCACAGCGACGCCATGAAACCCTGTTGGAAGCGCAGAGCGCTGCTCAGGCGGAGTACGGCCAGCACCAGCCGTTGGCGGAGAGCCTGGAGGAGCACCTGGAGCGAACGGGACAGGATCCCAGCGCTTGGCTGCGGGACACGGACGCCGCTCACGCCGCCGCGCTGGAGCGGGCGCGGCAGGCTCGGGCATTGGTCGCAGAGCTGGACCTCGAACTGGCGGCGCTCGACAACCTCGACCAGGTCGGCAACGCGGACTACGCCTCAGCCCACGGCGCCCTTGAGGCGGCGAGCGTTGGCGTCGGCCGCGTCCTGGATGTGATCCTCGGTCTCAGCCTGCCGAAGGATGATGCGTTGCCGCTCCTGGCCGCGCTGGGGCCGTTGCTGGATGCGCCGGTGGCTGTCGACATGGACCAGGCTGAAGCGGCGCTCTCGGTCCTGCAACGCGGCGATCACGACGTGCCGGTGCTGCTGCTCGATCCGCTGGTCGAGCGGCTCAAGCAAGGGCCGGGTCATCACACAGCGACATCCGCATCCCTGGGATTCTTTGCGGGCGCCAAGTCCCGGCGCATGCGCGCCATCGTCGATCCGCAGGCGTTGGCCGAAGAGCGCGAGGCGCTTGCCCAGAAGCGGCAGGAGCAGGAGGGGCACCGACAAGCCGCCATGGCGGCAGCCGAGTCGCTCACCCCGCACACCGACGCCTACCGCCAAGCCGTGCGCGCCCAGGACGCCCAGAAGCGTGGCTCGGTCGCCAAGGCCGGTGCAGCCAAGGCCGAGCTCGGGGCTTTGGAGACGGCGCTCGAAGCATCCAAGCGCCTCGTGTCCACCGAAGCCCTGGCACTTCTCCAGGACGCCCGGAAGTTCGTGCAGGCCGGCGGCGATGAAGCGCTGGCCGCGGTGACCCTGGACATCGAAGAACTCGCCGGGCAGCTCGTCAAGTTGGAGGAGCGGGTGGCGGAGATCACTCCCTTGATCACGAGGGAGGCGATCGTCGCGCACGATGGCGCGCGCAGGTTCGTGCTGGCGGGCGGGCACGAGACGTTCCAGGCGCTGAGCGACAAGCGGTTGTTGCTTGAACAGCAGGTCGGGGCGATTGACGCCGAGATGCCGGCGCGCGCGACCAGGTTGGCGAAGTGCCAGTCTGATTTCAGCGTGGCCAGCGCTCGTGAGCTCGCCTTCATGTCGACGTTCCAGACCACGCTGGATCGGCTGGTGCGGGCACAGAAGTTCGAAGCGGACGGTCATGGGGCCTTCATGGAAACCCAGGCCCGCGTCCTGGTCGGACTCGAGGAACTCCGCGATGCGCTCGATCCGCTGAAGAAGCTCAACTATCAGCGCGCGCACGACTTCAAGCAGCACCAGGGGCAGGACGAGGCGGCTCTGCAGCGCCTGATCGGTGAGGCGAAGGCGCGCCGCACGGAGGCGGTCAACAAAGCGATCCGTCTGGGCGGCGAGGTAGAAGCCTTGGAGGGCGACATCGCAGAAACGCAGTTGGCCTCGGACGCGCTGCACGAGCTCGCCTTCTTCCTGCGCAACCGCAGGAATGCCGCGGCGCCGTTCGAAGAGGATCTGAGCAGCCGCGAAATCGGCAGCTCACCCGCGGAAGCCCATGAGGCCTACCAGGCGACAGAAGCGCTGCGGTGGCAGTTGCGGGACTGGCGCCCCGCGCACGGTCGGTTCGACCGCGCCTCCATCAGCGTGGTTCGTGGCGAGGTCGAGTCCATGGATATCGCTCGGACCGGCAAGGAGGTCGGCGACGCCCGCAAGCACGCCACGCGCGCCAGGTCAGACTTCGAGCGGGTCCGCGGCGAGTTTTGCACCAAGGCGCGCGCGTCAACCAGCGGTGGCTTCTCAGAAGGCGAGATCGAGGCCATCCAGACCGCCAACACGACCGCGGAGCTCTCGGACCTGGCCAAGATCAGTGAACGCCTGCAAGATCAGCTGAAGGCAGAGAAGGCGGACCTCGAGCAGCTGCAGCAGTCGACCCAAGTGATCGAGTCGGCGAGCATCGATACGCTGACGCGGCTGGTCGAGAGCTGCAAGGGCAACCTGGTGACCATGAATGCCGTGATGGCGCGCAACCCCAAAGCCCGTTTCACGATCAAGGCAGAGGTCATCTCGACGGAAAGCATCAAGAAGCTGATGGAGGACCTGCGCGATCACATTGAGGGCCGTAAGCGCGAGGCCAAGGACCGGCAGAAGCTGACCCGTAGCGTCGGCGAGAACAACGTCCGCACCGACATCCGCCGCGCGCTGATCGAGCGGATCTTCGTCGATCCTTCTGTCGAGTTCATCCATGTCGGCATGTGGGAAGGCAAGGAGCGGCCGGTCCAGCCTGGCATGTCCGAGGGACAGAAGTCGGCCCTGCAGATGCTGTGGCTCATCCGCGAGTCCGAGTACCACCTGGAATGCGCGGTTCGCCGGCATTTAGGCGGCGGCTCCAAGAAGCGGCTGCGCAGCCGATCGCAACGCGTCCTGTTCTTCGACGGTCTCTTCAGCAACCTGACCGATCGTCGTCTCATCGACGAGGCGTTCAAGGGGCTGGGTGAGGCCGACAGCAGCCTGCAGCTGATCGGGCTTATCCACAACCCCGAGTACCGCAACAACTCGAATATCTTCCCGACATATGTCGTTGGCCGGCGCGTCGGCAACCGCGATACGGAAGGCGGGCGAAGCTACATCCGGTTCGAAGACGGGCGGCCGGAGGGCTCGATGGGTCTGGCCACCTTCATGCACAAGCGCCAACCGAACGGCAATGGGGCGCTCGATGGATGAAGTCGTCGGCCCTTTGCTCGTGTGGTTGCGCCGGACCTCAGGTCCCAAGGGGCGCAAGCTCCTTGCGGCGGACGTAGCCTCTCGAGCGGCGAAGGCGCTCCGGACCGACCTGGTCTCTGTCTACGACGCATTGCGACAGCTGCGGTCGAGCGAGCTGGTCTCGTACAAGCCCGACACGATGGGGATTCCATATGCGGGCTACCTGACCGTCGTCCCCGCCGAGGTCGATGTTTCGGCTTCGGAGACGGCCTGGCGCGAGGCCCTCGCGGCAGTCAAGGACGACGCTCAACTCGCCGACGCCCTGGCGGTGTCGCATGCGCTCTTCGACGGCCTGGAGGCCCTCGATATGCACCATGTCGTCCAGGGACTGATTCGAATCCGGGGCGTTGCGGCCTCGTTGGAGGACGAGTTCGGATTCAGCGTGAGCGCGCAGCACATCCTCGGCTCCTCCAAGGTGTTGAGCCGCCTGCCGCTGGCCACGCTGAGGCTGCTGGGGGTGGATCGACTGCCGTCGACGCCTCGATACCTGGTGGTCGCTGGCCCACCGCAGCCCGTGGCTGTTCTCTTCATCGAAAACACGACCAGCTTCGAGGTGGCGGTGAAGGCCGGGCTCGACGCGCAAGTGGCCCTGGTCGCAGCCTATGGCTACGGCCTGAACATGATGTCGGACAGCAGTGCTGGCCTGGCGTTGTTGGAAAGCGTGAGGAGCAGGGGATGTGAGGTGCTGAGCCGCACTGGAAGCGGGCACAGCCTGGATCAGCTGTTTGGCCACCCACGGATGTTTTTTTGGGGCGACCTCGACCGGGAGGGGCTGCGAATCGCGATGGCCCTGAGGCAGCATTTGCCACAGCTGGAACTCAGCGGTTTATATGCGCCGATGCGGGCATTGGGCGCTCGGCGCGAGTCCTCGCATCCCTACGTTGGGCTCAGCGGCAAGGCGCTGCAAGCGGCCTGGATACCCGCGGGCGACAGCTTGCTGGACGGCCTCGCAGCTGCCTGCAACGACCGCGCGGTCGATCAGGAGACCCTTGACGTCAGGCAGTACAAGCCGCTGGCCCATGTGGGCTTGGCCGAAGCGTCGAGTCTGGCGCTCGGTGCTTGAGGCCATCCACGAATCGCAACAATTGAGAAGATCGCGGCCTCTGGCGGCCATGCAAGTCGGGCAGTCGTGACCAGCCGACGCAAGAACTCGCTGGGGCAGGGCGCCCAGGCGCCGGGGGAGGGCGGCGAGGCTTGGAAGTAGGGCGGTTCGGTGCCCAGTCAGCCGGAGTAGGGCGGTAGCACAGCGCCGCCAGAACCGAGCCGTTGGTGAAAACCAATGGGAATTGAGGGGAGAAGCAATGCCAGATTACGTCTGCTCAGCGTGTTTTGAGGACGAGGACCTGAGCGCGTGGATAAGCCGGAACGGCGAGCACCAGCGTTGTGATTTCTGCGGCAGGATCGATGCGCCGGCCGTCGAGTTCAAGGGGGTCAGCGACTTCATTACAGCGTGCATTGAAAAGTACTGGGGCCGAGCGGTCGACCAGATGCCCTATGAGACCGCCGAAGGCGGCTATATCGGGGGCAACACGTGGGACACCTACGACCTGCTCAGAGACGAGATCGCGCTTTCCCTTCCGCGGGACCACAAGGGAAAGCTTTTCTACGCCTTGCTGCACGCGCTTCCGGATGAGACATGGTGCGACCACGATTGGACCTGCCTGGATCTTGATCAGGCGCTGCTGACGAGCTGGGAGAGCTTCTGCGAGACGGTGAAGCACAGGCGCCGCTTCTTTTTCCACAGCACCGGATCAGACGATGTCGATTCATACACGCCGGCTTCGCTGCTCGCCACGATCGCAAGCGCAAGCCGGGAGATGGGCCTTGTCAGGGAAATAGAGGAGGGCACGTCCCTCTGGCGTGCGCGAACGAATCTGCCGTCTGACCGACGGGAGCTGGCCAGTGAATACGGCACGCCGCCTCTCGAGTTTGCGACCCAGAGCAACCGCATGAACCCGCCTGGCATCCCCATGCTCTACGTGGCTTCGTCCCGCAGAACGGCGGTCATGGAAACGCGGGTAACGCGCGCCGACGTTGGCAGATGGCTGGCGTTGAAGCCTCTTCGGGTGCTGGATCTGCGCGAGCTCCCGGCGGTCCCGGGCTTGTTTTCAGAAGTCGGGCGCCAGCGGCGCCTGGTGCTTCGATTCCTGCACGCTTTTGCCGCCGACGTCATGAAGCCGGTCGAGCGTGATGAGCGCGTGCACATCGACTATCTGCCGTCCCAGGTGGTGACCGAGTTCCTGCGCGACTTTGCTTTCCCTGGCGGCCGACTGGACGGTATCGCCTATGGCAGCACGGTTCATAGGCAGGGCTGGAACGTCGTCCTCTTTGCAGAGCCTGTGCATCTCGGCTTGCAGGAATCCAACTGGCGAAAGGTGGACCCTTGGTTGAGATTTGACGGCGCATCAGCGTTCAGTACGGAAAGCTGAAGCGGCTTTTGCGGCGAGCGAGGCTGCCGGACCTAGTAGCTTGACGCACTAACCATAAAAGTCTGCTTCCCCCGGAGGTCTCGACTTGAAGCGCTTGTGCAGCCAGAAGTATTGATAAGGCTGGCGCCGGATCTGGGCTTCGATGACGGCATTCATGCGCGCCGCATCCGCAGCTGCGTCATTAGTCGGGAAGTTGTCCAGCGCAGGCTCGATAACCAAGGTGTAGCCGGTAGCCTCGCGCCTTGGGTAGCAAGGCAGTACTGCCGCGCCAGCGACCATGGCCATGCGCGAGAGGCCGGTGATGGTCGCGGCGTTCACACCGAAGAAGGGCACGAAAACTGAGTCTCGGTGTCCGAAGTCCTGGTCAGGCAGGTAGTACAGCCGGTAGCCGTCCCTCAGCGCACGAATGACGGCGCGTGTGCCTTGCTGTCGCGAAAAGATGATGCCGGTACCCAGCCGCAGCCGGCGGGTCCGGAAGAACTCGTCCAGCCAGGGGTCCTTTTGGCGCGAGTAGATGCTGACGAGTTCCGTCTCCAGCGACACGCGCAGGCCGGCCAGGTCCAAGCCGGTGAAGTGCGGCATCATCAAAATCACCGGTCTGCCTTCGTGCTGTTTCAGATGCTCCAGGCCTTCGATGCGCATCAGGCGCCGCAGGCGTTCGGGCGACGCAAACCAGCAGTACCCGTACTCCAACAGCATCTGAACCATGGCGACGAAATGACGCCGAAGCAGCCGGGTGCGATCGGCCTCAGTCCAGTCAGGCAGGCAACGTCTGAGGTTTACTCGACCGATGTGGCGCCGGGAGGACGGGATCGAAGCGATGAGGTGGCCAACGAGCCAGCCCAGGGCCGAAATCGCCTTGAACGGTAGCCAGCTCAACAGCCAAACACAGGCAACGGTCGCTTTGAAGAACACTGAAGGACTCTTGTAGCTATGCAGATGCGGATCAGCGCTGAGCCGGCACAAAACCGGAGGTCAACGCTGTGTGAGGCGGCCGTCCGCGTGGAAATGGGTGGTCAACGTTGTTCTCAGTGCGCCAGCGGGGGTCAACGCTGTGCGGACTGCCGACGGCGTGCAGGTCTGCGCGACGGGGCCGGCGCTGAGGACAGGTCTGTGCGACAGTGCCAACCAGCTCACCGGGCCGTACGCTAACGTTGGGCGAAACGGCCACAAGTAGGTGAAGGTTGGACAGGACGACCACGCCCAACGTTGCTGTCATATCGGCGGCCACCGCCGGTAAACGTTGGGCGACGGATCCAAGGCCCCCACGGCGCATCATCAGGCGGCTCCGCCGGAGGACATCGGTACAGGGATCACGTTGTCCAGCCAGAAGACCTACTGCGATCGAACATCCTAGGCAAGGCTTCTGTGTTTGTTATTTAACATAATGCACATTGTCGACAATAAAAGGCCGGTCATCGCGGTGGATCTCGGAAAAACCGGACATTGAATCCCACTCTCATGGGGGGGTGTCCCGGTCCCCGCTTTTGAGGACGGTGACCCATGGGCCTGGGAGTACCCCCATGGCACCATTTGAATCGCCAGAGCATCTGGCTGAGGGCTGTCTCGTTTGAGCGATCCTTTTCGGGGTGCGCTGACGACAAATCAAACGCCGAGACAGGCTGAGGAATGATGCGCAAGACGAACCGGGGCTGGAATTTGCGTGGTGCTGTGGCCGAGGGGCATGCCGGATCTTCCGGCGCGCCGCGGCTGAAGGCACTGTCAGACGGCGTGCGCAAGGCGCTGACAGCGGTCGCGGCGCCCAGCCGCCCGGTGGCGCCACGGCTGCAGTTCGATTCGTTCGAGCCGCGCGTGCTGATGTCTGGCGACGGCGTCGTGCCGCAGGTCAACGGCCGCATCGACGTGCCGGGCGAAGTCGACCGCTACACCTTCACTCTGCCCAGCGACGTCAAGATCGTCTTCGACTCGCTGACGCCAGACAGCCAGCTGCAGTGGTCGCTGCAGGGGCCGCAAGGCCAGGTCACCGCTCCGCGCGCACTGGACGCGACCGATGCCAACGCCCAAAGTGGCAATATCGCGCTCAACCTGCGGGCCGGCACCTACACGCTGCAGATCGACGGCGTCGGCGACCATGTCGCTGACTACAGCTTCCGCATCATCGATCTCAGCCGCGCGACGGCCATCACGCCCGGACAGGTCGTCAACGGCACGCTGACGCCGGCCAACGAGACCGACGCCTACAGCTTTAACGCGGTGGCGGGCCAGACCTTCTACTTCGACGCCCTGGCCAACGCGAACGGGACGGACTGGCGCCTCATCGGCCCGGATGGCAAGACCGTGTTCGGCCCCTCGGCCGCCAACACGGACGTCGAGAACCAGTTGCTGACTCAGACCGGCGCCTACACGCTGCTGGTGGAGGGGCGCATCGGCAACGGGGCCGCCAACACAGCCTACTCGTTCAACGTGCAACCGGTGCAGGATGCCCAGTCGGTGCTGCAGCTCGGCCAATCGCAGATCAGCGGCCCGGCCTGGCAGAGCAGCCCGCTTGGCGGTGCCCTGCAACTGGGCGGCGTGAACTCGGTGCAATGCCCTGCCTCGCCCGAACTGGACCTGGGCCGCACCGTGACCATGGAAGCCTGGGTGACCGTCGACCGGTTCACCAACAGCTACATGCCCATCGTCTACAAGGGCGGCGCGGACAGCACGCTGGGCGGGCACCGCACCTACGCTCTCTTTGTCACCAACGGCGGCGACGTGCTGCTCAGCACGGGCGACGGCAGCGAGCAATACCTCTTCAGCAGCGGTGGCCTCATCAAGGCCGGCCAGCGCACCCATGTGGCAGCCAGCATCGACCGCAACAGCGGCCTGATGAAGATCTTCGTCAACGGCACGGAGGTGGCCAGCGGTGCGGTGCGGACCAATACCAACGCCTTCTCGGCAGCTGCGCAGCCTCTCTTCATCGGCCGCACCGACGAGCCCTATGGCGGCTTCAGCCCGTTTGCCGGCAGCATTGACGACCTGCGCATCTGGAAGACCGCACGAAGCGGCGCCGACATCGCCGCCAACATGGCCGCCGAGCTCAGCGGTACCCAGCCCGACCTGGTGCTGAACTACCGCTTCAACGAGAGCAGCGGCTCAGTGCTGCAGGACAGCGGCCCGCTGGGCCTGACGGGTGCCGTCATCAACCCGCTGGCCAGCATCGAGGGAGCCATCACCGGCCGCATCGCCACGCCCGGCCAGCGCGCCGTCTACACGCTGGACCTGACCGACCCACGCCGCGTGGTCTTCGACGCGCTGCGCGACAGCCCCATGAACTGGAGCCTGGCAGGCCCGCGCGGCCTGCTGGTGAATGCCCGCGGTTTTGACAACAGCGACTCGCGCGACCGTGGCGGCGTAGACGGCGTCAACGCCGATCCGGCCTACTACAACCGCGTCATCTACGACCTGGGCCCCGGCCACTACACGCTGACGGTGGATGCCACCGGCGACACGACGGGCGAGTTCGCCTTCCGGCTGCTGGACCTGGGCGCGAGCGCCCTGCCCCTGACCGTCGACACGACCACCAGCTTCACGCTGCCGGTGGGCAGCGTGACCCAGGCCTGGTCCGTCAATGTCGCCGCCGGCGACCGGCTGAGCTTCAACCACCTCGCGGCCGGCAACATCGATCTGCAGTGGCGCCTCGTGTCGCCCACCGGCGAGCAGGTCTGGAGCAGCTATTTTGGTAGTGACATCGCCGAGCGCACGTACACCCAGGCCGGCACTTACACACTGCTGGTCGAAGGCCGCCGAACGGCCCTCGCCCCCAATGCCATCAGCTTCAAGGTTGCCAAGACCGGCAACACCTTCGCCGAACGCGTGGCCGGCTTCGACCTGGACTTCGGCGGTCCCAGCCTGGACCCCGTCTGGCAGCCGGGCGGCGTGCCCAACACCCTCAGCTTCAACGGTGCTCCCAGCTACAGCTTCGACACCGTCGACGGCGCCAGCGTCATTCGGCTGAACAGCAACATCACCGGCCAGTACCGCGGCACGGGCTGGGCGACGGCCACCAACGCCGTTGGCCAGGGCTTTAGCTACGAGGTGCGCTTCAATACGCTGGTGCAGTCGGCGGCCACCGGCTTCGACGAGCTCATCGGCCTGTCCGTGACGGACATGCTCGACCCCACCCGCTGGGTGGCCACGGCGCTGGCGAGCAACACGACGGGCGGCGGGCGCAAGCTGGCCGTGGACAGCCGCGGCGTCGGCGGCAGTTACTACCAATCGTCGGCCTACGACTTCACCGACAACACCTGGTACCGCCTGCGTCTGTCGGCGGCCACTGACGGCACCATCAAGGCGACGCTGCTCAGCGACGCCGGCGCCGAGCTGACGACGCTGGACCTGGGCATCACGGCCGAAGCCTTCGCCGGCGGCGCCCGCTTCGGCATCTACCAGTCCAACACCACGACGGGCGGAACGGCCAAGCACGACGTCGCCATCGACTGGGCGCGCCTCACCACGACGCCGGCGGCCGTGCAGCCGCTGACGCTGGGCCAATTGGTCACTGGCAACCGCAGCGCGGCGACGCAGCGCGACGTGTACAGCTTCAGCCTCAGCCAGCCCACGCTGGTGGTGCTGGATACGCGCGAGAACAGCTCGGCCACGCACTGGACGCTAATGGACGACCGCGGCACGGTGGACAGTGGCAGTTGGTTCGACTGGCCCACGTTGCCACTGAAGGCCGGCAACTACACGCTTCGTATCGACGGCAACACCACCGGCGCCTACGGCTTCCGGTTGGTCGACCTGGGCGCCGCCCCTGCCCTACCCCTGGGCCAGGTGGTGACGGGCAACCTCACCCCCGGCTACGGCGTGCAGACCTGGAGCTTCGACGCCACGGCCGGGCAGCGTCTGTTCTTCGACGCCCGCCTGTACCTGGACGCCGAATGGCGGCTGGTCGGGCCGTCCGGCGACCAGGTCTTCTCGACCTCGGCCTGGGACGACCGGGAAATCAGCGTCGCGCAGTCCGGCCGCTACACACTGGTGCTCAACGGTTACAACAGCCACCCGGCGCCCCAGGCCTACGCCTTCCGGGTCGGTGACACCGGTGACCGCAGCACCGACATCACGCTCGCGCAAGGAGCTGACACCACGCCCGTGTGGGTGCCCGGCGCGCCTGGTCTGGGTGGCAGCGGCCTGGAGCTGGATTCGCGGCGCGAGCTGGTGGTGCCCGACGGCGCGGCCACCGACCTGCGCAATGACGTGACCTTCGAGGCCTGGATCCGCCCCGACCGCTTCTCCAACACGTGGCAGCCGATTGCGATCAAGAGCGACACCAGCGGGCAGCGCACCTATTCGCTCTGGCTGAACAGTAACGGCTATATCCACCTGTCCACCTTCGACAGTGTCGGCGAGCAATGGGTGGCCAGCGCCAACGGCTCCATCCAGCTCGGCGCCTGGACCCATGTCGCGGCCGTCATCGACCGCAGCAGCGGCCAGCTGCGCCTGTACATCAACGGCGTGCTGGCGGGCCAGAAGGACGGCATCCGCACGCAGCCTGCCGTGGCCAGCGCGGCGCCGCTGCGCATCGGCAACACGGTCGAGCTGAGCGGGTCCTACAGCGCCTTCGACGGCGCCATCGACGAGGCGCGCCTGTGGAGCGTGGCGCGCACTGGCCAGCAGATCTCCGACAACTTCGGCAAGACCCTGACCGGCAGTCAGGCCGGCCTGGCGCTGCGGCTGGGCATGGAGGAAGGCACGGGCAACAGCGTGTCCGACAGTGGCCCGCAGGCCCTGGTCGTGCCCATTGTCAAGGCCTATGACGGCGTCAGCGGTGTCATCCAGGGCACGCTGGCCAACCCCGGCCAGACCGACCGCTACCGCTTCACCGTCACACAGCCAACCTGGGTGGCGCTGGATTCGCTGACCAACTCCTACAGCGCCGTCAAGTGGAGCCTCAGCGGCCCGCAAGGCGTCATCGGTGGCGCCAACCTGGCCCAGTCGGACGCCAACGACGGCTACCCCGTCTACCAGCTGCAGCCGGGCGACTACGTACTGACGCTGGATGCCGCCGGCGATGCCACGGCGCCCTACGCGCTGCGCCTGCTGGACCTGGGCCAGGCTGCGGCACTGCCTGCCTTGCCAATCGGCAGCGTCGTCAGTGGCACGCTGCAGCCTGCCTCAGAGACGCTTGCTTACCAGTTCCAGGCCACGGCCGGCCAGAAGTACTTCTTCGACCAGCTGGGCAATGGTGGCGGCGAGGGGGTCTACCGCCTCGTCGGGCCGGGCGGCCAACAGGTCTGGGTCAGCAACCTCGACTACGACGTCGATACTTTCGCCGTGCCGACGACCGGCACCTACACCCTGCTGGTCGAGGGCCGCCGCAATGCGCCGCGTCAGAACAGCTTCAGCTTCCGCCTGGTGCCGCAGCAGGACGTCGTCACGCCCATCACACTGGGCAGCTCGGTCGGTGTCGCGCCCCAGCTGGCACCCGGCTACCTGGGCAACGCGCTGCAGGCCGACGCAGCCAACTACGTGCAGGTGCCCGACGGGCCGTCGACGGACCTTCGCGGCGACATCACTGTCGAGGCCTGGATCAACCCCACGCGCTTCTCCAGCAACTGGATGCCTATCGTCGCCAAAGACGATGCCAACCTGCAGCGCGCCTACACGCTGTGGGTCAACGCCGATGGCTCGATCTACGGCGATACGCGTGACGCCAGCGGCTTGCAGGGCGCCCGTAGCGTCACGGGCCTGGTCGCGACCAACACCTGGACCCATGTGGCCATGGTCATCGACCGCAGCGGGGCCACACCGCGCATCCGGCTGTTCGTCAACGGCGCCGAGACCCAACTGTCCTCGGGCGGCGCGCTGCGCAGCGCCCAGGCCATCGACACGGCCGGCACGCTGCGTGTCGGCAATGCCTGGTTCGGCGACACCTCGACCTACCAGTTCGACGGCCGCATCGACGAGGTCAGGCTGTGGTCCGTGGCCCGCTCCGCCGCCCAGCTGCAGGCCGCGCGCAACGCGCCGCTGAGCGGCAACGAGGCGGGCTTGGCGGTCTACCTGCCGCTGGACAGCATCGCGGCCGATGGCAGCACACCGCAGCTGGTGGGCGGCGGCACGGCCCAGGTGGTCAACAGCTACGCCGGCCTCAACGGCGTCATCGCCGGCACGCTGGCCAAGCCTGGCCAGACCGACACCTACCAGTTCACCGTCAGCCAGCGCATGCTGGTGATGGCCGACAGCCTCACCAACGCCTACGGCGTCGTCAACTGGCGCCTGACCGGCCCGGGCGGCCTGGACGTCACGCGCAACCTGAACGCCACCGACGCGGGTAACGGCTACCCCATGCTGGACCTGCTGCCCGGCACCTACACGCTCAGCTTCGACGCCACCTCCGACAACACCTCGCCCTACGCGCTGCGCCTGCTGCCGTTGTCGGCCCTGCCGACGCTGACGCCGGGCGCCGACACGACCGGCACGCTGGCCCCCGGCAGCCGCACGGACGGCTGGCGCTTCCAGGGCCAGGCTGGTGCCAGCTATTTCTTCGACGCCAAGGCCTTCAGCACGGCCGACGGCCGCGTGCGCTTGATCTCGCCCTACGGCACGGAGGTCTGGGCGACCAGCCCGGGCACCGACGTCGACAGTTTCACGCTGCCCGTCACCGGCGAGTACACGCTGCTCATCGAAGGGCTGCGCAACAACACTGGCCTGCCCAGCACCTACAGCTTCAATCTGCAGCCGGTCGTGAACACGCAGCGCACGCTGGTGATCGGCCAGGGCCAGCCCTTCAGCCCCGCCTGGCAAGGCAGCGGCAATGGCCTCGCGCTGGACGGCACGCAATGGCTGCAGGCGCCTGCCGACGCGGCCCTGAACCTGCGGCACGACGTCACCCTAGAAGCCTGGATCAAGCCGGAGCAGCCCGACCAGACCTGGACGACGCTGTTCTACAAGGGCGACGGCAACACCAGCCAGCGCACCTATAGCCTCTGGCTCAACCGCGATGGCCGTCTGCACCTGTCCACTGGCGACGGCAGCAACCGCACCGTCGAAACGCCCACGGGCACCGTCCAGTGGGGGCAGTGGCAGCATGTCGCCGCCGTCATCGATCGCGACACAAAGCAGTTGCGCATCCTTGTCAACGGTGTCGAGAAGGCCAAGGTTGCGCTGAGCGGCAACGACGCCAGTTCTTCCAGCGCGCCGCTGGTCATCGGCCAGGCGCGCAGCGAGCTGAGCACCGGCTACGCTACCTACCAGGGCCTGATGCGTGACGTGCGCGTCTGGAGCACGGCGCGCAGCAATGTGGACATCGCCGCCGGCGCCGCGACACCGCCGGCAGCCGGCACGGCCGGCCTGGTGCTGAACTACGCCCTCGACGAGACCGCCGGTACGGTGCTGGTGGACCGTGCTGGCCAGGGCCTGAACGGCAGTCTCGCAGGCCTGTACGACACTTTGCCCGACACCGTGCGCGGCCGCATTGCTTCGCCCGGCCAGCAGGTCGTCTACACGATCAATGTCGACGCCACCCGGCGCGTCGTCTTCGACACCCTCAGCGACATCAATTTCAACTGGAGCCTGAGCGGCCCCGACGGCAAGCTGGTGGATGCGCGCGGCTTCGGCGCCAGCGACTCCAACGACAAGTCCGGCACGGACGGCCTCCTCACCAACCCGGCCGATGGTGGCCGTGTCGTCTACGAGCTGCGCCCCGGCACCTACACGCTGACCGTCGACGCGCCGGGCGACAACACCGGCGACTTCGCCTTCCGGCTCATCGACCTGGCCGCCGCCACGCCGGTCAGCCTCGGAACGCCGCTCAACCTGACGCTGGAGCCGGGTAACGCCACGCGGGCCCTGAGCTTCAACGTCACGGCCGGCGACCGCCTCTTCTTCGACCAGCTCACCGCCTCCACCGGCGGGCTGCGCTGGCGCCTTATCTCGCCCAGCGGCGACCAGCTCTGGAATGCCAACTTCAGCGGCGACATTGCCGCGCGCACCTACCTGCAGGGCGGCACCTACACGCTGCTGCTGGAGGGCTACCGCAACAACAGCAACCCCAATTCGCTGGGCCTGCAGATCACCCGCCAGGGCAACACGCTGGCCGAGCGCATCGCGGGCGTCGACGACAGCTTCGACGGCGCCCTGCCCGGTCCCAACTGGGTGCAGCAAGGCAGCAACCTGACGTTGAGCGCTGACACCATTGATGGCGCGTCGGTCGTGCGCATGCGCACCATCCAGACGACCTACCAGACCGGCAACATGCTGCAAAGCGTGGGCAACGTGGCCGGCCAGGGGGTGAGCTACGAAGTGCGCTTCAACACGCTGACGCAGGCGCCGGGCGTGAGCACCGACGAGTTCATCGGCCTGTACCTGCAAAACTCGGCCGACAGCAGCAGGAACGTCTGGGTCAACCTGTTCAGCGACGCCGCCGGCAACCGTCAGTTCCGCAGCGGTACGAACAACGTCGGCGGCGTCAGCTTCAGCAACCCGGCGTTCGCCTTTGGCGACAACACCTGGTACCGCCTGCGCCTGGAGGCGCCGGCCAACGGCAACCTGCGCGCCGTGCTGCTCAGCGATGCCGGCGTGGAGCTTGCCAGCCGGGACCTGGGCGTCGCCACCGACGCCTTCGCCGACGGCATGCGCTTCAGCATCTACCAGTTCGACAGCATGGGCGGCCCCGCGCACCCGTCGGAGGTCGCGGTGGACTGGGCCCGGCTCACCACGACGCCGGCCGCGCCGCAGCCCATCAGCCTGGGCCAGCTGGTCACCGCCGAGCACAGTGGCAGCGGCGATCGCGACCTCTACACCTTCACCGTGGCGCAGACGACCCAGGTCGTCATGGACCCGCGCAACGACAACGGCGGCCTGCAGTGGACGCTGACCGGCGAGCGCGGCCCGGTCGGCAGCCTGAACTTCCAGCAGCGCAGCTGGGACTACACCGCCAATCCGGTGATGACGCTCACGCCGGGCACCTACACCGTCACGATCAACGGCACCTCGGGCCTCACGAACTACGGCTTCCGGTTGCTGGACCTGTCCGCGGCCGCGGCCATCACGCCGGGCACACCCAAGTCCGCCACGCTGAGCCCGGGCAATAGCACCGACACCTACCAGTTCACGGCCACGGCCGGCGAGCGCTTCTACTTCGACGCCCAGCAGGTGGCCAATGGTGACAGCACCTGGCGCCTGATCGCTCCCAACGGCCAGCAGCGCTGGGTCACCGGCCTGGGCAGCGACGTCGACACCGGCACGCTGGACCAGACCGGCACCTGGACCCTCATCGTCGAGGGCCGCCGCTACCAGGCGGCTGCCACCAACACCTATCGCATCAACGTGCAGAAGGTGACCGACATCGTCGCTCCGCTGACGCTTGGGGAGCGCACCGAGGGCACCCTGACGCAGACCGGCCAGCAGGCCCGCTACAGCTTCACGCTGGATCAGCGCAAGCAGCTGCTGATGGACACGCTGAACAACGCCGACTTCAACTGGACGCTGACCGGGCCGCTGGGCACCGTCGTCAACGCGCGCAGCCTGCGCGGCACGGACGCCTGGAACATCAGCGGCGACCCCAGCCTGAACCTCGTGCCCGGCAGCTATACGCTGACCATCGACGCCAGCGCCGACGACACCGGCACCTTCGCCTTCCGCCTGCTGGACATGGCCGTCACGACGCCCATCACCCCGGGCACCCCCTTCACGGCGACGTTGTCCAGTGGCACCGAGACCCAGCTCTACAGCTTCACGGCCAACGCCGGCGACAAGTTCTATTTCGACGCTCAGCAGATCACCAACAACAACGGCGACTGGCGCCTCTACGGCCCGGGCGGCAACCTGCTCACGCGGGTGGACTACCTGGCCGACCTGGACGTGCAGACGCTGCGCGAGGCTGGCACCTACACGCTGGCAGTCGAGGGCCGCTCCAACAGCGGCACGGCCAATGCGTTGCGCATGTTGGTGCAGCCCCTGCCTGACGTCGCGCCGGTGCGCATCACCGGCCTGGAGTACCAGCCGGCCCCGGACGTGATCGCGCAGAACCTGCAGGTCACGGGCGCCTCGGGCAGCCTGGAGTCAGGCGGCGGCGTGACCGTGTCCTGGACCGACCGCAACGACGGCACGCGGCCCACCGCCAGCAGCTGGCGCGACCGCGTCGTCGTCAGCCGCGCGGACACCGGCGAGGTGCTGGCCACCGTGCTGTTGCCCTACGACGCCGGCAGCCAGGGCCCGCTGGCCGCGGGCGCCGACAT
>JACPYV010000096.1 GCA_016195825.1 Burkholderiales bacterium
GCAGCTGCAGGCCCAGCGCGAGCGGGCGCTGCTGGTGGCGCCGGCGCTGAAGGCCAGGCGCGGTGGCCTGCACGAGGGCCTGCTGGCGGCCCTGCCCTTCCAGCTGACGGGCGCCCAGGCGCGTGTGGCCGAGGAGATTGCGCAAGACCTGGCCCGGCCACAGCCCACGCACCGCCTGCTGCAGGGCGACGTGGGCTCGGGCAAGACGGTGGTGGCCGCGCTGGCCGCGGCCGTCGCCATCGACGCCGGCTGGCAATGCGCGCTGATGGCGCCCACCGAGATCCTGGCCGAGCAGCATTTCCGCAAGCTCGTCCAATGGCTGGAGCCGCTGGGGCTCAAGGTCGCCTGGCTGACCGGCAGCGTCAAGGGCAAGACGCGGCAGAAGATGCTGGACGCCGCCGCGTCGGGCGAAGCCCACCTCGTCATTGGCACGCATGCGGTCATCGAGGACAAGGTCAAGTTCGCCCGGCTGGGCCTGGCTGTCATCGACGAGCAGCACCGCTTCGGTGTCGCTCAGCGGCTGGCGCTACGCAACAAGTTGAAATCGATGGCGCTGGAGCCGCACATGCTGATGATGAGCGCGACGCCCATCCCGCGCACGCTCGCGATGACCTACTTCGCCGACCTGGACGTCTCCACCATCGACGAGCTGCCACCGGGCCGCAGCCCCATCGTGACCAAGGTGTTCACCGAGTCCAAGCGCCACGACGTGGTCGACAAGATCCGCGGCGCGGTGGCGGACGGGGCCCAGGTCTACTGGGTCTGCCCGCTGGTGGAGGAGAGCGAGGCGGTGGACTTGCGCAACGCCACCGAGACGCACGCCGAGCTGAGCGCGGTGCTGGCCGGCACGGCCGTCGGCCTGCTGCACGGCCGCATGGCGCCGGCCGAGAAGGCGGCCGTGATGGCGCAGTTCTCCAGCGGCGCGATGAGCGTGCTGGTGGCCACGACGGTCATCGAAGTGGGCGTGGACGTGCCCAACGCCAGCCTGATGGTCATCGAGCATGCCGAGCGCTTCGGCCTGGCCCAGCTGCACCAGCTGCGCGGGCGCGTGGGGCGCGGCGCCAAAGCCAGCGTCTGCGTGCTGATCTACAGCCCGCCGCTGTCTGACACCGGCAAGGCGCGTCTCAAGGCCATGGCCGAAACGACCGACGGCTTCGAGATCGCGCGGCGCGACCTGGACATCCGCGGGCCGGGCGAGTTCATGGGCTCGCGCCAGAGCGGCGCCGAGCTGCTGCGGTTCGCCGACCTGCAAGAGGACGCGCCGCTGCTGGTCGCCGCGCGCGCGCTGGCGCCGCGGCTGCTGGACGAACACCCCGAGGCCGCGCGCCGCCAGGTGGCGCGCTGGCTGGGGACCAAGGCGGAGTTCCTAAAGGCCTGAGGCTTCCTTCACTTGCAGGTGAAGCTCTTGGCGTTGACTTCCTTGACGTTGCCGGCACCGCAGGTGGCCAGCGCCTGCTCGCTCATCTTGGTGACGGTGGCAGAGTCGGTCTGCGTCGTGATGGGCGGGGCGAAGACGCAGGCACTGAGCAGGGCGGCGGCAGTCAGGGCGAGAGAGAAAGCAGCGAAGCGGGTCATGAGGATCCGGGTGGAAGGTTGAGTCGGGCGCATCCTAGGGGCACGGCGGTGGCCGTCATCCGCGGGCCGACGGTCTGCAGATCGCCCGGGACGAGCTGCAGCAGGCGGCGACGGTCGGGGCTGCGCCCGCGTCAGTCGCCCAGGCAGATGCCCAGCTCGCGCGCCGTGGCCACCGTGTCGCCGTCCAGCGGCACGCCCTTCATGCGGCCGGCCACCTCGGACAGCGGCACCAGTCCCACGCTGGCGTCAGCCAATGCCACCATGACGTCGCTGCGCCCGGCCGCCAGCGCCTGCACCGCGGCGGCACCGAAGCGCAGCGCCGCGACACGGTCGAAGGCCGTCGGGCTGCCGCCGCGAAGCAGGTGGCCCAGCACGACGCAGCGCGCATCCTTGCCCGTCAACCGCGCCAGTGCCTGGCTGACCTGCTCACCCATGCCACCCAGGCGCTCGGCATGCCCAGCATCGGCCGGGGCCAGCAGCGCGCGCGTGCCGTCGCGCGGGAAGGCGCCCTCCGCCACGACGACGATGGAGTAGGCCAGGCCGCGGACCTCGCGCTGGCGGATCAGGTCCGCCACCGGCGCCAGGTCAAAGGGCAGCTCGGGCAGCAAGATGGCGTGCGCGCCGCCGGCCAGGCCCGCGTGCAGCGCGATCCAGCCGGCATAGCGGCCCATGACCTCCACGACCAGCACGCGGTGGTGGCTGGCGGCCGTCGTGTGCAGGCGGTCGATGCAGTCGGTCGCAAAGCCGACGGCGGTGTCGAAGCCGAAAGTCGTCGCCGTGCGGTCGAGGTCGTTGTCGATGGTCTTGGGCACGCCGACGACCCTCAGGCCGCGCTCGGCCAGGCGGTGGGCGATGGCCAGCGAGCCGTCGCCGCCCACCGCCACCAGCGCGTCGATGCCCTCGCGGGCCAGCGCGTCCAGCAGCTCTTGCGAGCGATCCCGCAGCACGAGGCTGCCATCGGGCTGCTGGGTCGGGAACGCGAACGGGTCACCCTTGTTGGTCGACCCCAGCAGCGTGCCGCCGCGCGCGACGATAGCCTCGACGCGCTCGAGCGTCAGCGGCACGCAGCCGCCTTGCGGGTAGCGTTCGGTCCGCAGCAGGCCGTCGTAGCCGTCGCGGATGCCAAGGCAGTCCCAGCCACGCCGCGCCGCGCTGCGCGTGACGGCGCAGATCACCGCGTTCAGGCCCGGCGCGTCGCCCCCGCCTGTGGTGATGGCCAAGCGGCGGACAGGTTGGATGGGGCGGGCGGCGACGTCTGGCATGGGCGCGAGTCTGCCACCCGGCGGTCAGAGCTCCAGCTTCTCGCGCAGCTGCTTGGCTTGCCGGCGCGACACCTCAACCTGGTGACCGTCGCGCAGCGTGACGCGATAGCCATCGTTGCTCCACGGCGCGATGCCCTGGATCCAGCGCAGGTTGATGAGGTGGCTGCGGCTGGCGCGGAAGAAGAGCTGCGGGTCCAGCCGCTCCTCCAGGCTGGTCAGCGTGCGCGCGAGCAGCGGCCGCTGGCCGTCGAACCAGGCCTGGGCGTAGTTGCCGCAGGCCTCGAAGCCGGCAATGTCGCCCAGGCGCACGAACCAGCAACGCTCGCCGTCGCGCAGGAAGACCATGTCGTCGGCACCCTTCACCGCCGCGGTGGGCGTCGCGCCGGCAGCGGGCCGCAGGCGCTCGCGTGCCTTGGCCAGCGCCGCCTCCAGCCGACCGGCGTCGATGGGCTTGAGCAGGTAGTCCAGCGCGTTGCGCTCGAAGGCGGCCAGCGCGTGCTGGTCGTAGGCCGTCGTGAAGACGACCAGCGGCACATGTTCCAGCTGGTCCAACAGGTCGAAGCCGGTCGCGCCGGGCAGCTCCACGTCCAGCAGCAGCAGCTCCGGCTGCAGCGCGTCGATGGCCTCGCGCGCCGGCACCAGCTCGGCGGCCTCGCCGACGATGTCGGCATCCGGGATGGCGGCCAGCAGCGTGCGCAGCTCCTGGCGGGCCAGGCGGGAGTCCTCGACGATGTAGATCCTCATGCCGCCATCTCCACGCGCACGTTCACGCGGCCGTCTGCCGCATCGATGTGGCAGCCCGCGCCGTCGCCGCCCGCGCGCGCCAGGCGCTCGCGCAGGTTGGCCAGGCCCAGCCCGGTGCTGTCGGACGAGCCGGGCTTCCATTGCCCCGGGTTGCCCACGCCAATGTGCAGCCTGTCGCCGCGGCGGGTGATGTTGACCTCGACCACACCGCCGCCGGCTGTGCGCGCGATGCCGTGCTTGATGGCGTTCTCCACCAGCAGCTGCAGCAGCATGGGCGGCACGCTGGCCGCCGCCGTGGCGGGGTCGACCTGCCAGTCCACGCGCAGGCGCTCCTCGTGGTGCAGCTGCTCCAGCGCCACGTAGTCGCGCACCACGGCCAGCTCGTCGGCCAGCGGCACGCGGTCCTTGGCGCTGTGCTGCAGCGTGTGGCGCAGCGTGTTGGACAGCCGGCTCAGCATCTCGCGGGCGCGGGCGGGGTCTTCGTTGATGAGGGCTCGCAGGTTGTTGAGCGCGTTGAACAGGAAGTGCGGGTTGATCTGGGCGCGCAGCACTTGCAGCTCCAGCGCGCGGGCGGCGGCCTCCGCCTGCCACTTGGCGATCTCGCCGCGCTTCCAGCGCTGCAGCCAGCTCAGGCCGAACCAGACAGCCATCCACAGCCACAGCATGATGGCTGTGTTCATTGAGTAGCCGAGCAGCACGCCCCAGCCCTGCGGCGTTCCAGGCGCAAAGCTCAGCAGGCCCAGCGACAGGCCGACCCAGTTGACGAGGAAGAGGCCGGCCTGGATCGCGATGGCGAACAGCGGCGGCAACAGCAGCAGCCGGGGCAGCAGCGCGCGGGGCGGCAGGTCCAGCCAGCCGCCGCGCAGCGCCATCGCGCGCAGCCCCTCGCTGGCGGCCCACAGGCCGGCGCCCACGCAGAGCATCACGAAGATCAGCGAGCCAGTCAGGCGCTGGAAGGCCGCGACCATGGCCAGCGACACCAGCGCGTAGCCGCCCCACAGCAGCGCCTGCAACGCCATCCGCTTGCGCGTGTCCATGCCCTCCGCCCTCTCGTCTTATTGCGCGGCGGCGAGGAAGCCTTTGACCTCGCCAACCAGCCAGTCGGCATCGTCCCACATGAGGAAGTGGTAGCCGCGCTGGCTCATGACCACCCGGGCGCCGCGCAGGCCGGCGTACTGCGTCTCGAAGATGCGCTGGGTGCTTGCCAGCGTCGAGCCCATGGGCTCGTAGGCAGCCCAGGCGCCCAGCACGAGGGTCGGGGCCGTGATCCTGGGCAGCAGCGGGCGCAGATCGTCGCCCCACAGCTCGGACATGGCCTGCGCCGAGGTCGTGCGGTCGCTGGCCAGGCTCCAGGCGGCGACGCGCTCGCCGTTGGCCGGGTCGCGGCTCATGCCCATGGCGCCCTGGCGCGCGCCGGCCTCCCATTGCGCGGGCGTCGCGCCCATCATCTGCTGGCGCATGGCCGCGGCGGCGCCCTTGGCCGCCTCGGGCGTCATGCCGCGCAGGCCGGCCAGGAAGGGCAGCGAGTCGACGATGACCAGGCGTTCGATGCGGCCGGGCTTCTCGGCCGCCATCTGCAGCGCCAGCACGCCGCCCAAGCTGTGGCCCATGACGACGGGCTTGTCCAGCTTGCGGTCGTCCAGGTAGGCCAGCAGGCGGTCGCGCATGCCGCCCAGGAAGTTGTCCGTCGCCACCGCCGGCGCGCCGGCAAAGCCGGGCAGTTGCACGATGTGGCACTGCACACCGGGCTGCAGCGCGGCGCAGGTCTGGGTCCAGGTGCTGGCCGCGCTGTTCAGGCCCGGGATCATCAGCACCGGCCGGCCCTGGCCCACGACTTCGACGCGCAGGTCACGGAACTCGGCCGGGGCGGCCTCGCTGCGGCTGACGTACAGCGCGGTGAGGATGCCCACCGCCGCACCGAACAGGCCGGCCCAGGAACGTTTGCTGCGGAACATGGTCGTCTCCATCGAGGTTGTGATGGAGGCCATGTTGCCCGGCCGGCCAGCGGGCGGCGACGGCCGGATGACGAACGGCGCGCGGCCCGGACGAATGGCGCGCCGCCGGGGCCGGCGGCAGCCTTACTTCAGGCGCTGCGCCCAGTACACCAGCACCTCGGTGCGCGGCTCGATGTCGGTCGGGCTGTAGGTGTAGGTCGGCACGACGTTGATCGCGTCCAGCGTGTTCAGGCCCGAGATGATGCGGCCGAAGACCGCGTATCCGGGGTTGGCAGCGCTCTGGTAGTCCAGGCTGGTGTTGTCCGCCACGTTGAAGAAGAACTGGCTGGTGGCTGAGTCGGCGTCGCTGCGGCGCGCCATGGCAAGGGTGCCGCGCAGGTTGGACAGGCCGTTGTTGCTCTCCAGCTTGATGGGGGCGTACAGGGGCTGTTTGACGACCATGCCGGATGAATAGCCGCCGCCCTGCACGACGAAGTCGCGGTCGACGCGGTGGATCAGCGTGTTGGTGTAGAAGCCCGCCGCGACGTACTTGTAGAAGTTGGCGACCGTCTGCGGCGCATAGGTGTCGTACAGCTCCACGACGATCTCGCCGCTGCTTGTCAGCATGCAGACCGTACCCCAGGTGCTGGCGGCCGACGCGGCCAGGCCAGCCGGACTGCAGGACAGCGTAGAGGGGTTCGGGTTGGGGTTGGGCCGCGGGTACTGCGTACCGCCGCTGCCCCCACCGCCACCACCACCACCACCACCACCACCACCACCACCGCCGATCTCGATCTCGGCACCGCCACCGCAGGCACTGAGCAGCGCGGCCGTGCCCACGGTGAGCAGGAAAAGGGCAAGACGGGTGGGCAGCAGGCGCATGGGCATCTCCGGTGGCTACGCGGCTCAACGGCTGCGGCGAGGCGCTGTTGACTCTGCTTACAAGCCTTTACGCGGGCTGGCTATAGTCCGCGCCGCCGCCACGAGCGGCTTCTTCTACCCCTTTGCCGTACCCGTCATGCCCATCTCCTTGTCCCGCCGCTCCGCCGTCCTGCTCGCCTCCAGCGCGCTCATCGCCAGCCTCGGCCTCGTCGCTTGCGGCGGCGGCGGCGGCGATGCGAGCACGCCTGTCAACACCGACCCCAATGGCTGGAACGCGGTGACCGCGCTGAAGGCGTTGGACACGACCGTGGGCACCGGCGCCCAGGCCGACACCACCAAGACCGTGACGGTGCACTACACCGGCTACCTGTACGACGTGCGCGTGGCTTCCACCAAGGGCACCCAGTTCGACAGCTCGGTCGGCAAGGCGCCGCTGGTGTTCAAGCTCGGCGCCGGCACAGTCATTCCCGGCTTCGACCAGGGCGTCACCGGTATGAAGGTGGGCGGCAAGCGCACCGTCACCATCCCTGCCGCGCTGGGCTATGGCAGCACCGGTGCGGGCGGCGGCGTGATCCCGCCGAACGCCGCACTGGTGTTCGATCTGGAACTGGTCAGCGTCAGCTGACTTCCAGGTTGTCGATGAGCCGGGTGCTGCCCAGCCGGGCGGCACCCAGCGCGACCAGCGGCTGGCCTTCGATGGCCGCGCCCAGGTCGTGCTGGCGACGCAACGTCAGGTAGTCCGGCGCCCAGCCGGCCTCGCGCAGCGACTGCAGCGTGTCTGCCTCCATTGCCGCCAGGTCGCGCTCGCCGGCCTGCCAGCGAGCGATGAGGCCTTTCAGCGTGCGCGACAGGCGCAGCGCCTCCACCTTCTCGGCTTCGCTCAGATAGCCGTTGCGCGACGACAGGGCCAGGCCTTCATCGCTGCGACGCGTCTCGCCGCCGTGGATGGCGATGGGCAAGGCCATCTGCGCCGTCATGCGGCGCAGCACCATCAGCTGCTGGTAGTCCTTCTTGCCGAACACGGCCAGCGTGGGCTGCACGATGTTGAACAGCTTGTGCACGACCGTGCAGACGCCGGTGAAGAATCCGGGCCGGAAATGGCCTTCCAGGATGTCGGCCAGCTCGGTCGGTGGCTGCACCTTGTAGCCCTGCGGCTCGGGGTAGAGCTCCTTCTCCGACGGCGCGAAGACGATGTCGCAACCGGCGCCTGCCAGCAGTTCGCAGTCGCGGGCCAGCGTGCGCGGGTAGGTATCGAAGTCCTCGTGCGGCGCGAACTGCAGCCGGTTCACGAAGATGCTCGCCACGACCGCGCCCGCCGGGCCCACCAGCGCACGAGCCTGCTTCACCAGCTGCAGATGCCCGTCATGCAGGTTGCCCATGGTCGGCACGAAGCCGCGCTGGCGGTGGGTGGCGAGGGCCTCGCGCAGCTCAGCAATCGTGTGGATCACTTGCATGTCAGAACCCGTGGATCTCGTTCACGGGGAAGGTTCCGGCCTTCACCTCGTCCACATAGCCCTTCACCGCCGCCAGCACCGAGTCCTTGCCTTCCATAAAGTTCTTGACGAAGCGCGGCTTCCTGCCCGGCGTGATGTTGAGCACGTCGTGCAGCACCAGCACCTGGCCCGACGTGCCCACGCCCGCGCCGATGCCGATGACGGGCACGGGCGACGCGGCCGTGATCTCGGCCGCCAGCGCGGCAGGCACCATTTCGTAAAGCAGCATGGCGGCGCCGGCCTCGACGGCCTCCCACGACTCGCGCTTCATGCGCGCGGCGCTCTCCTCGTCGCGACCCTGCACCTTGAAGCCGCCCAAGGCATTCACCGTCTGCGGCGTGAAGCCCAGGTGCACGCAGACCGGGATGCCGCGCTCGCTGATGAAGCGCACGGTCTCCGCCGTCCAGCCGCCGCCTTCGAGCTTGACCATGTGGGCGCCGGCCTTGATCAGTGCAGCCGAGCTCTTCCAGGCCTCTTCCTTGCTGACGTGGTAGCTGTCGAAGGGCAGGTCCGCAATGATCCACGCCCACTTGTGGCCGCGCGACACGCAGAACGTGTGATAGACCATGTCTTCCAGGCTGACCGGCGCCGTGGAGCCTCGGCCCTGCAGCACGTTGCCCAGCGAATCGCCGATCAGCAGGATGTCGACGCCGGCGTCGTCCAGCAGCGATGCGAATGCCGCGTCATAGCAGGTCAGCATGGCGATCTTCTCGCCGCTGGCATGCATCTGCGCGAGACGCGGCAAGGTCATGGGCTTGCGGTCGGTCATGGCTGATTCCTCAGTGAAAACCCTGGGGCTGCCCCGGGAGCGGCCGCAGTGTAGCGTTCGCCCCCATGACCCTGACCGAGTTGCGCTACATCGTCGCCGTCGCCCGCGAGCGGCATTTCGGCCGTGCGGCGGAGGCCTGCTTCGTGTCGCAGCCGACCCTGTCGGTCGCCATCAAGAAGCTGGAGGAGGAGCTGGATCTGAAGATCTTCGAGCGCGGCGGCAACGAGGTGTCGCTGACCCAGCTGGGCGAGGAGATCGTGCGCCAGGCGCAGTCGGTGCTGGACCAGGCCGGCGCCATCAAGGAGATCGCCAAGCGCGGCAAGGACCCCCTGGCCGGCGCGCTGCGGCTGGGCATCATCTACACGATAGGCCCCTATCTGCTGCCCGAGCTGGTCAAGCACACCATCGAGCTGTACCCGCAGATGCCGCTGATGCTGCAGGAGAACTTCACGGTGAAGTTGCTGGAGATGCTGCGCGCCGGCGAGCTGGACTGCGCCATCATGGCCGAGCCCTTCCCCGATGCCGGCCTGGCCACGGCGCCGCTCTACGACGAGCCCTTCGTCGTCGCCCTGCCGGCCACGCACCCACTGGCCGCGCGTGAGTCCATCCCGGCCGAGGAACTCAAGCGCGAGACCATGCTGCTGCTGGGCACGGGCCACTGCTTTCGCGACCATGTGCTGGAGGTCTGCCCCGAGTTCGCACGCTTCTCCAGCGACGCCGAGGGCATACGTCGCAGCTTTGAGGGCTCGTCACTGGAGACCATCAAGCACATGGTCGCCTCGGGCATGGGCGTGACGGTCGTGCCGCGGCTGTCGGTGCCGAGCGAGCCGTCCAGACATTTGCGGTTTGTGCCCTTCAGCGAGCCGGTCCCGACGCGCCGGGTCGTGCTCGCCTGGCGGCGCAGCTTCACGCGCTACGAGGCCATCGCGGCGCTGCGCAATGCCATCTATGCCTGCCAGCTGGGCGGCGTCACCCGGCTTTCGCAATGACCGCGCCTCAAGCGCAATGCTGCGCTGCACAATGCGCTGCAAATCCACCCCAGCGCATCAAGCGCCTCCTGCCATGAGCACTCCTGTCGACACCCCGGCCGGCGCCATCCATTTCGTCGGCGGTGAAAAAGGCGGCGTCGGCAAGTCGCTGCTGTCGCGCCTGCTGGCGCAATACCTGATCGACCGCGGCATCCCCTTCACCGGCTTCGACACCGACCGCTCGCACGGTGCGCTGCTGCGCTTCTACGCCGACTACGCGTCGCCCGCGCTGGTCGACAACTTCGAGGCACTGGACGCCATCGTCGAGAGCGCGCTGGCCGAGCCGGGCCGCCGCGTGCTGGTGGACCTGGCCGCGCAGACGCACGATGCGCTGGCGCGCTGGATGGACGAGTCGGGTGTGCTGGAGCTGGCCGCCGAGTCCGGCGTGGCCGTGCAGTACTGGCATGTGATGGACGCCGGGCGCGACTCGGTGGATCTGCTGGCCCGGCTGCTGGACCGCTTCGGCGACCGGCTGCGCTACGTGCTGGTGCTGAACCAGCTGCGCGGCGACGACTTCTCGCAGCTGGAACGCTCCGGCCAACTCGCCCGTGCCGAAGGGCTGGGCGCGCGCACCATGCCACTCAAGCACCTGCAGGACGCCGTGTTGCGCAAAGTCGACGCAGCGGACGCGAGCTTCTGGTCGGCGCGCAACGCACCCAGCAGCGAGGGCGCCAGACTGGGCCTGCTGGAACGCCAGCGCCTGCGCGTGTGGCTGGCCCAGGTGGAGAGCGAACTGACGCGGCTGGGCGTGTAGCCCGGAGCCGGCACTCGGCGAGCCGAGGCCGCAATCGGCACACCCAAGCTGCCGGCCGACACCGTGGTGGCCAAGGTGCTGCCCGGCACCCAGGGCCGCGCCCCCCAAAACGAGTTCGACAGCGTGGAAGAGGACCGCAGCGTGGGCAGTGCCGTCGACCTGGCCGGCCAGCACATCGCCATCGTCTTCGCCATCAAGGTCAGCCCCTGGCCCGGCGGCACCCAGGGCGTGGTCTCCACCGGCGGCGACAGCAAAGTGGCCACACGCGACAGACGCCCGAGCCGTTCCAGCAACGGCAGCGTCAAGACCCTGCATGACGCCCGCGTGATGTCCTTCGCCGTGCTGCCCTGACAGATGCGCGACGCCGGCAGGGTCGGCATCGGCCATGGCGCCAACATCCGCTTCCTGTCCGCGGTGCAGCTGTCGCCGGACGACGAGAGGGCCAACGTCACGACGGGCGACGGCGTGTTGACGCGCTACCGCCTCCCACCGCAGTGAACCTGGGGCTGACAAGGAGGCGCTGCGCCATCCAGGAGGCCCTTGGTAAGCCGGGGAAACACGGCCCTCAGCTCAGGGGGCGGTGACATCTGTCACGAATCATCGCGGTTTTATCCTTGCGAAAGTGTGCGGCGTCGCCTACGGGCGCCGTTTCCAGTCACTTTCCGGAGTTCTCGATGAGCCGTACCCGCCTCCTGCACGCGCTGGCCGCTGCCACCGCACTCGTCTGCGCCGCACCTGCGAGCGCCCTCGACATCGTCCTGGTCGATCCGACCAACAGCTTCGGCACGTCGCCGCATGGCGCCGAAGCCCTGCTGGCCTTCCAGAAGGCCGCCAACTACTGGAACAAGACCCTGACCAACAACGTCACGGTCCGGTTCGAAATCAGCTTCGACGCGCTGGACCCCGGCGTGCTCGGCTCGACCCGCAGCTACAGCACCGCCGCCGCCGTGACCGACGTCTACGCCGGCCTGGCCGCCACGGGCACGACCGCACTGGATGCGATTGCCGTGGCCAACCTGTCCAAGCTGAATGCCGGCGGTGGCCTGACCATCCGCACCAACAACTACCTGGACATCGCCAACAAGATCGGCATTCAGGACGCGACGACGACGCGCACCGGCAACAAAGTCATCAACAACTACCTGGACGTGAACCAGTCGGTCATCAAGGCCCTGGGCCTGACGAACCAGGTCGCGCCGCTGAACAAGTACGACGCCAGCATCCAGTTCAGCAACCAGTTCGGCTTCGACTACAACCCGACCAACGGCATCGACGCCGGCAAGTACGACTTCACCGCCGTCGCCGTGCACGAGATCGGCCACGCGCTGGGCTTCGTGAGCGGCACCGACACCTTCGATCTGGTCATGCACGGCACCGGCCCGCTGGCCGCGGACTTCGAGGCGGGCGCCTTCGGCTCGGCCAACATCGCCGACTTCAACATCGGCAGCACGCTGGACCTGTTCCGCTACGGCAACTCGGTCGGCGCCGACGGCAAGGCCATCCTGCAGTGGTCGGCCAACCGCCCGGCCTACTTCTCCATCGACGGCAAGACCGTGTTCGGCATCCACGACGCCGCCTTCCAGGAGCCCGCCACGTTCTCCACCGGTGCCTACTCCGGCGACGGCAGCCAGGCCTCGCACTGGAAGGACAACATCGGCTTCATCGACCCCGATGCCGCCGGCTGCTTCCAGAGCTCGCGCCAGGTGGGCATCATGGACCCGACCTCCTCGCCTTGCTACACCGAGAACGTCACCCGCAACGACATCGCCGCCTTCGACGCGATGGGCTGGAACACCAACATCAACGCGCTGACGAACAAGGGCTACTCCGTCAGCTCGGCCGACATCTACGCCATGGACGGCGTCGCCACCGCCGTGCCGGAGCCGGGCACCTGGGGCATGCTCGCGCTGGGCCTGGGCGTGCTCGGCTTCCTGGGCCGCCGCCGCGCCGCCTGATCCGACACATCCACCCGCAAGCCCGCTGGCGCCCCGCGCCAGCGGGCTTTTTCGTCTGGGCCAGGCACTGAATCCGTTAGGCTTGCCGCGTCTTGTTTCACCCGGAGCCCCCATGGCCAAGAAGTCCACTGCCGCCCCTTCCATCAGCATCGGCATCAGCGAGAAAGACCGCGCGGCCATCGTCGCCGGCCTGTCCAAGCTGCTGGCCGAGACCTACACGCTCTACCTGACCACGCACAACTTCCACTGGAACGTCACCGGGCCGATGTTCAACAGCCTGCACGCGATGTTCATGACGCAGTACACCGAGCTGTGGACCGCCGTGGACCCGATCGCCGAGCGCATCCGCTCCCTGGGCCACGCGGCGCCGGGCAGCTATGCCCAGTTCGCCAAGCTCAGCGGCCTGGCGGATGCACCCGCCACACCGCCCAAGGCGCTGGAGATGGTGCGCATCCTCAAGGAAGGCCACGAGACCGTCGCCCGCACGGCGCGCCAGCTGTTCCCGGCCGTCGACAAGGCCAGCGACGAGCCCACCGCCGACCTGCTGACGCAGCGCATCACGGTGCACGAGCAGACGGCGTGGATGCTGCGCAGCCTGTTGGAGGAATGAGCCTGCGGCAGCGCTGAATGGCGTCCTTCCTGCTCGGCTGGGAGTACGGCGGTGGCCTGGGTCATGCGGCCCGACTGCTGCCGTTGGCGCAAGGCCTTCTCGCGCAGGGACATCGCGTCACGCTGATGCTGCGCGACCTGGCGTTGACGGATGGCCTGCTGCGCGACAGCGGGCTGGAACGCCTGCAGACACCGCTGTGGCTGCACAAGACCCAGGGCGTGCCGGACCCCCAGGCCAGCATCGCCGAGATCCTGCTGGCCACCGGCTACCTGCGCGCCAACGACCTGGCCGGCCAGGTGCAGGGCTGGCGCAGCGCGCTGCGCCTGACCCGGGCCGATGTCTTCGTGTCGGACTACGCCCCCACCGGCGTGCTGGCCGCCCGCGCCGAGGGGCTGCCCAGCGCGGTCGTGGGCATTGGCTTCTACATGCCGCCGGAGGTGGCGCCCATGCCACCTTTCCGCAATTGGGAGCCCTTGCCGACGGGCCGCATCGAGCATGCGGAGCGCGCGGCCAAGGCCAGTGCCGATGCCGTGCTCGCGCGCGCCGGCAAGCCGCCCCTGACGCAGCTGTCGGAGCTCTTCCACGGCGAGGCCTCGCTGATGTGCAGCTGGCCCGAACTCGACCACTACGGCCGCGGCCGGCTGCCGCCGGGACGGCGCTTCTTCGGCGTCAATGTCCTGCCCAGCAGCGGCACGGCGCCGCAATGGCCGGGCGTCGACGGCCCCAAGGTCTTTGCCTACCTGAAGGCCGGCCACCCCGACCATGCCGACGTGCTGCGCGCGCTGGTCGCACGCGGCTGCAATGTGCTGTGCTACCTGCCCGAGATCGGCGCCGGCATGCCGCCGCCCGTCGTCTCGCCGCGCATTGCCTACTCAGGCCTGCCTGTCGACCTGGACCCGGCCTGCGAGCAGGCCGACCTGGTCGTCTGCCATGCCGGTGCTGCCACGCTGGTGCAGGCGCTGCTCGCGGGCAAGCCGCTGCTGCTGCTGCCGATGCAGGCCGAGCAGTTCCTGATCTCGCAGCGCGTGCGTGAGACCGGCGCCGGCATCAACGCCGCCGCCCAGCGCCGCCCGGTACCCTTCGCGGCCCTGCTGGCCGAGCTGCTGGACAAGCCCGAGGCGCGGCTCGCGGCCCAGGCCTTCGCAGCCCGCTATGCCGGCACGAGCCATGAGGCCCAGACCGAGGCCCTCGTGGCCGAGATCGCGGCGCTGGCGCGCTGAAAGCTGGGGTTCAGCGCTGCGAGGCCTGCCGGCGACGGCTCCAGGCCACCAAGCCCGCCGCGCCGGCCAGCCACAGCGCGTAGGTGCTCGGCTCCGGCACCGTCGCCACGCTGAACTCGAATCCCACCGGCGAATAGACGCCGGCCGGCAGCGTCGCGCGGCCATTGAAGTGCGGCGTGATCGAGTCCGAATCGAAACTGAACGGGTCGCCCGACGACGCGTGCGAGCCATTCTGCGAGCCGCTGGTCCAGTAGCCCGGAATCACCACCTCGTGCGCGGGCTCCAGGTGGCCGTAGCCGCCGTAGCCGTAGCCACAGCCGCCGCAGTAGTCGACCCATTGCTCGGGCACCGTGAAGCGCTGTTCTGGCACGAAGACGGGCGAACCCGACACCGACTGGCCGCGCGCGAAGCTGCCCATGTCGTATTGCAGGTTGAACGACTCACCCGCGTTCAGCACGCCCAGGTCCACCTCGTAGCTGCCGCCGGCGATGGTGCGGGACAGGCCGGTGCCGCCGTAGAGGTTGGCACCGTCGTAGGAGAACTGGCCCAGGCCGCCGGCATCGCTGTGCAGCAGCGCGTTGCTGTGCCAGACGGACGCGCCATTGCGCTGAATGTCGAAGTTCAGGCCGGCGATGACGAAGTCGGAGCCGCCAAGGCCGGAGTTGATCTCGTTGCTCAGCACGCCCGGCGTGATGTTGAAGCGGAATTTGATGAACTTCGCAGCACCGGTGTCGTTCAGGATGGTCGTGGCATAGCTGAAATGGCCATCGACGTTGTAGCTGCCCAGGCCGGACGAGCGGCTGCCGAAGTCGCCATAGCTGCTGCCGTAGGTGTGCACGACGGCCGAGCTGGGGCCGCTGCCGGAGCCGGGGAAGCTCAGTACATCGACGGAATAGCTGCTCGGGCCCGAGAACAGGTCGACGTGCGGATCGGTGTCGAGCCGGTAGCTGCCGGTGGCCGACAGCTGGGTGTCGACCAGGGTCTGCGCGTGCGCGGACCAGGCAAAACATGCGAGCGCGACGGCCAGCGAGAGGCGGTGCAGGGACAGATGGCGCTGTGCGTCGTTCATGGATGGAGCCGGCTGGATCGTGAAGCCCAGCAGCTTGCCAGGGCCAGCGCCGACGCCAGCCCCCGGAACACGGGACAGACCCGCGTTCGCGGGGGACGGGTCTTGCGGCCCAAGGGCAAACAGCCGCTGTAACCCCGCCGCGATAATCGATGCTTTGCGCCTGGCGCCACCGCCGGCGCCGAACCGAGTCCGCCCCACATGTCCGCCGAAGCCAGCGCCGCCCCGCGCACCCCGCCCCGCATCGAGAGCGAAGTCCGCCGCCGCCGCACCTTCGCCATCATCAGCCACCCCGACGCCGGCAAGACCACGCTGACGGAGAAGCTGCTGCTGTTCTCGGGCGCGATCCAGATCGCCGGTTCGGTGAAGGCACGCAAGGCCTCGCGCCACGCCACCTCCGACTGGATGGAGATCGAGAAGCAGCGCGGCATCTCGGTGGCGTCTTCGGTGATGCAGATGCAGTACCGCGACCACGTTATCAACCTGCTCGACACCCCCGGCCAC
>JACPYV010000104.1 GCA_016195825.1 Burkholderiales bacterium
CTGCTGTTGCAGCCGCTGGTGTAAAACGCGGTGCGCCACGGCATCGAGCCGGCGCAGCGCGGCGGCCAGGTGCAGGTGCGCACCCGCGTCGAGCGCGGCCTGGTCGAGATCCAGGTCACCAACACGCTGCCCGATGAGCCCGGCAAACCGGGCAGCGGCATCGCGCTGAACAACGTGCGCGAGCGGCTGCGCCTGCTGCACGATGTGGCCGCGACGCTCACCGTGGGCGCCGACGGTGAGGTGTTCCGCGCCCGCATCACGGTGCCGCTGTGAACGAGGTGGTCTCACCGCTGCGCGTACTGATCGTCGACGACGAATCGTTGGCGCGGCTGCGGCTGCGCAGCCTGGTCGAGACCTGCCCGGAGCCGTCGGCCGCGGTGGTCGGCGAGGCCGGTGATGCCGATGAGGCCATCGCGTTGCTGGCGCAACAGGACTGCGATGTGGTGCTGCTGGACATCGCGATGCCCGGCCGCGACGGCCTGAAGCTGGCCGATGCCTTGCGCCACCAGCCGCACGCGCCGATGGTGGTGTTCGTCACCGCGCATGCCTCGCATGCCTTGCGTGCATTCGAGCTGGACGCCGTGGACTACCTGACCAAGCCGGTGCGCCGCGAGCGCCTGCAGGCCGCGCTGGCCCGTGCTGCCCAGCGCCTGTCCGAGCGCGCCGCAGTGCAAGCGGTCCAGCCGGTCGAGACGCCCGCCGCACCCGATCAGGCCGACTTCATCACGCTGACCGACCGCGGCCGCCTGCTGCGCGTACCCATCGCTGAGGTGCTGTATTTCAAGGCCGAGCTGAAGTACCTGACGCTGCGCACGGCCAGCGAGACGCATGTGATGGACGGTGCGCTGTCCGAACTGGAACAGCGCCTGGGCGAGCGCTTCCTGCGCGTTCACCGCAACGCGCTGGTGGCGCGCTGGGCCGTGCGCGAGCTGGAGCGGCATGCGCCCACCAGCTTTGGCGAGCTGGACGGTGGTGACCCCAATGCCGATTCGGCCGACAGCTGGGCGGTGCGCATCGTCCATGTCGATGAATGGCTTGCCGTGTCGCGACGCCAGGTCGCGGCGGTTCGGGAGGCGCTGGCAGGGCAGGGAAGGTGAGGGCGCGACGTTGAGGTGGCGTTGGCGTGCTGCGTGGCTGGCGGCCCTGCTGGCCGCAGCGGTCATCGGCTTTGGAGGGCAGACACAGTCTCTTGCTGACCGGTCCAAGATGGCGGTGCCGCCCTTGGCTGCCGCTTCCGGCACCAGCGCCGCGACCCTTGCGAAGCCTGCCGAGGCTGCGGTGGGTGGCGTGAAAGCGGCTGCCGCCCAGGCCGGGGCGTTGGGCTCGCGGGACGATGCAGCGCGCGCCCTGCTCATGCAGCGCATGGTGGCTGACTGGTGCGGCTTCGGCGCCGCGGAGAACGAGCGGCAAAGCGAGGCCGTCATGCAACGGGCGCAAGACAAGCACGGCTCGGTGGGCGCCGAGGCGATCGAGGAGATGCAGACCACGCCGGGTGCGCAGGTGCTGAAGGAGGCTGCCGCTCAGGTCCGCCAGCGCTGGGTGAAGGCACTGATGCAGCGTGGCGACCCGCGCTCGGCCGCGGTGGCCGAATTGCTGGGTGGGGCCGATGGGGATGCCCTTGAGGCCCGTGCGCGGCTGCAGGCGTTGGCCCGCACCAGCAGTGACCCCATGGTGACGGCCCTGGCCTTGCAGCGGCCCTGTGACGTGGGCGCTTGCGCCAACATCGAGACCTCGCAATGGTCGCGACTGGAGCCCGCCAACCTGCAGGCGTGGCTGACGCTGCTGCGCGACCCCAAAGGTGGAGCGCGCCAGACCCTGGTCGGCTATGTGCTGGAGCGCGCGGCCAGCGAGGCACGCTATTCCCGCACCTACGAGCGCGAGTTCAAGACCATGCTTCTGAGCCTGCCGCAGACCGAGGCGCCGGGGCTGGCGAACGAGGCTGAGATGCAGCTCGTCCTCGGCACGGCTGCGGCCTGGAGCATCGCCGGGATTCGACCCCTGATGGAGGCGTGCCGGTCGGGCATGCGCGATGCGGCGAGTGCGCATCACTGCGTAACCGTTGCCGATGTGATGTGGGATCAAGACGGCCTGTTGGATCGCATGATGGCGTTGTCGCTCGCCCGCCGCCTTGTCGCCGCAATGCCCGAGCAGAAGCTGCGCTGGGAGCCACGCGCGACGCAGAATGAGGCCGTCTGGTACTGGCTAGGCGCTGCAGCTGAGCGCGCTGAAAAGAGTCCGCCCCCGGGTCACTCGCCTTGCGACGCGCAGGCCGAGCAGCGCACTGCGATGCGGGCTGAGATGGCGCTCGGTGAATGGGGTCATGCCCGCGCGCAGATGCGTGAGGGCAAGGCTGACGATGCCGCGCTGTCCGCGGACTGGCGTCGCGGGAGGGGACGTGGCATGCTCGACCCAGAGGCAACGCCCGCGCGTTGAATCAGGCCACCGGCATCTGCTGCATGCGGGCCAGGCTCTCCAGCATCACGGCATTGACCCGCGCTGCATCCGTGATCGGGGCCATGTGCCCCGCGCCCTCCAGCCAGTTCAGCCGCACCAGCGGCAGCCGCACCGCCAGGCTCTGTGCCACCCGCCGCGCGCTGGCCCGCGTGGCGCTGCCGCAGATCAGCTGCACGGGCATGCGCAGCTGGTCCAGCAGGCCGTCGCTCCATTGAGCTGCGAACAGGGCTTCGAAGTGGCGGCGCACCGTGGGCATGACTTCGGCAAGCCGCACGCGCTGGGCGTCGTCCAGGTCTGGCCAGACGTCGCGACCTTGCCAGTAGGCGCAAAAGCCGCGCGCGGCGTCCAGCGCGTCGCCCCGGTCCAGCGCGTCGCCCAGCCTGGCGGCGACGTAGTTGATTTCCTGCCACTCGGGCGCGTCGGCCCCCAGCGCCGGCAACACACCGAAGGCAACCGGCTCGTACAGCGTCAGGGACAGTACGCGGCCGGGTTGCTGCATCGCGATCTGCAGCGCTACCGCGCCTCCATAGCTGTGCCCCACGAGATGAAAGCCCCGGTCCTGGGCGAAGGGCAGGCCGGCGAGCACCCCCTTGGCCTCGACGCCCAGTTGGCTGGGCATCAGCTCGGGCCAGCCGGGCCGGCCGCCGTGGCCGAACAGGTCGGGCGTGTGCCACTGCCAAGCGTCGCCGGCATCGGCTACGAGGCGGCGCCATTGCCTGCCGCTGGCGGCGCTGGAGTGCAGACAGACGAAGGCGGGGTGTTCGGCGTGGGGCATGGCAATCTCCGGTGGGTGCCGGCCATCCTCCAAGGCCTGCGTTTCAAGCCGACTGCGGCGCGCGCCGTCTTTGTTTCATTCGTTGCGGGCTGCGCCGTCGCGGGCCGCGATCATTGAGCGCGGCGGCGGCTGGTGGGGCGCGCGACCCGGGGAAGATTCACTCAGCCACGCGAACAGGTGGGTCGAGTGCATCACTTTTGTAGGTCGGTGCCTACCGCAAGCGCCGCCGCGGGCCGATATGCGGCCGCCCCGAAAGGACCTAGGCTGGACCTTTATACCAATCAGGAGCGCCGCATGAAGCACTCGATGCAATTCTCGGCAGCCGCATTGGCCTGCGCGCTGGTGGCCGGCTCACCGTTCTGGGCCGAGCCCGCAGAAGCGCAGCAACGTAGCAGCCGCACCGCCGCGGCGCCGCTGCGTGTGACCGGCTTCGACGTGGAACAGGTGGACCGGGTGGAGCCGGGCACGGAGCTGAACTTCACCGTCTGGGGCACAGCCGGCGCGGTGGTGCTGCTGCAGATCGACGGCAGCCGTCGCACGGTGCGGCTGGACGAGACCACGCCGGGCCGCTACCAGGGCAGCTATGTGATCGGCCGCTCGGACCGCATCGGGCCGGAGTCGCGCGTGCATGCCAACCTGCGCCACGACAACCGTGTCACCACGGCCTTGCTGGGCGAGGCGTTGCAGGCCGGCTGGCCCGTGCCGGGTGAAGCTGCGCTGGCGCCGGAGATCCAGTCGGTCAACGTGGCGCGCGATCCGGGCCGCGGGCGCACGGAGACGCTGCGATATACGCTGCGCGGCACGCCGGGCGGCCAGGCCTCGGTGCAATTGCAGGGCAGCCAGGCCACCAATGTCGTTCTGGACGAGGTGCGCCCGGGTGAATACGTGGGCACCTATGTGCTGCCGCAGGGCGCCTGGGTGGACACCGAGCAGTCACTGGAGGCCCAGTTGCGATACGGCAACCGCACGGCGCGCAGCAGCGTGGCCAATGCCTACGCGGGCGTGGACCTCAAGGCGCGGCGCGGGGATGCGACCTGTCGCGACTGCGCCACCGTGCAGGCGGTCAATGCCGTGGAGGTAGACGGTGATGGCCGCGTGCTGGGCACGGTGGCGGGCGGCTTGCTCGGTGCCGTCGTGGGCAGCCAGTTCGGCAAGGGCGATGGCCGAACGGCTGCCGGCGTGGCCGGTGCCGTGGGCGGCGCGCTGCTGGGCCGCGAGATCCAGAAGCGCCACAACCAGCGCACGCAGTACGAGGTGCTGGTGCGCCTGAACGACGGCCAGCAGCGCACGGTCATCTACGCTGAGCAGCCGAACTTCCGTGTGGGCGACTCGGTGCGCGTCGTCGGCGACACGCTGGAGGCCCATCGGCGCTGAGCGCTGTAGTCAACCCACCGTCGGCTCAGGGTCCGGTGACGCTAGAGGCCGACGCGCAGACCGCATACAGCAGAAGGGCTCTGCTGGCCGAGCTCGTGTTCTCGACGATGCAGCGCCAGGCCGTCCGCGGCGCCTGATCGTGTGGGCCCGAGTACTCGATCTTGATGTCGGTGGCCGCCGTGTTGAAGTCTCGGTGTCCGCAGCCGCCGCCGACCAGGAACGTCGCGCTGGGGCATTGCGCGTTCTGATCGTGGATGTGTTTGCCTGAGGCATCGAAGGTCTTGCGTACATAGGTCAGGTTGACCGGCCCGGCAGGCCCCGTCGCTCCTGTCAGCCCGGTGAATCCACGCGGGCCTGCGGCGCCTGTGGCACCGGTCGCGCCAGGTGCCCCGGTCGCCCCGGTCGCGCCGGCGTCACCCTTCGGGCCGGTGTCCCCTCGGGTGCCCGTGTCACCTTTGGGGCCGGTGTCTCCCTTCGGCCCCTGGGCGCCCCGCGGACCCACGTCACCCTTCGGACCGGTCAAGCCCTGCGGCCCTCGCGGGCCTTGGTCTGCGAGCGCGAGGTCCAGCGTGGCCACGTGAGCCGTGGCGGTGTTCTCCTTGCTGTCGAAGAAGACGACCGTGCCCGGCGCCGACAGCGCAGGCGTCAGCGCGAGGCCGAAGTTGGTCGCAGGGTTGGCGATCCAGGCCCTGACCTGCGCGCTGAGGTCGACGCTGGCGAACTGGGCTGCCGCGTTGATGGTCAGCGTGGGGCCCGAGCCCGCACCGCTGGTGGCTGGTGCTGTCGCGGCTGTGACGCCGGATTCTGACCAGGCGCTGTTCACCGTCTGCACCTCGATGGCACCGGGGGCGCCCAGGCGGTTCACGTAAAGCTTCAACGTCGCCTTGACCAGCTTGTCGGCGGTCACGCCCTGCGGCAGCGTGCTGAGGTCAAAGCGCAGGAGCCCGGTTGCACCGCCGCCGACATTGACGGTCGACACGCTGCCGAAGTTGTTGCCGGGCAGGCTGGTGCTTACGTGGGTGTCTGCGGCCATGGGTGCATCCAACGCCGCGGCTCGCGCGCAGAGCAGGGCCAGCAGCAGGGTCGAGGTCCGACGGGAGGTGCGGTGCGTCATGGTGGGGCTCCTCAGTTTTTCGTCGGTACGCGCTTCGGTGGCCAGGCGCATGCGGCGGCCAGGCCCAGCGACAGCAGCAGCCAGCAAGCAGGCTCCGGGACCGGGTTGACAGCACTCAGGTTGAACTGCAGCGCCCACAAGCCGCTGCGCTGTGCGCCGTCAACCTGCGTGAAGGGATGGCCGCTCAGTCCCAGGGCGTCGATGCCGGTGTAGTCGGGTTGCCCGACGCGGCTGAATCCGTCCAGCAGCGAGGGGCCGACCGGCTGGTTTCCATCTTGGCTGAGGAAGAGCGTATAGCGACCGGCAGGCAGGCTGGTTGTGAGGTGAGCATCCCAGCAGAAACCGCTGCCTGGGTCGGCGCTGCCGGCACCTGCGAGCCCGCAGGCGTGCGTGCTGCCCGCGTCCAGTGCCAGCAGGCTGCCCGCGGCGTTGAACAGGGACAACACCGGTGCGAAACCGCCGGTGGCGTAGCGGGTCGTGAAGACGTCCAAGGGTGAATGGCCGTCCAGCGTCAGCCCGAAGGCCGCGGTTTCATCGTCCCGCTGCAGGGTTCCGTCGAAGTGGGCGAGCGTATCGGCCCGGGCAGCGAGCGCGTCGATGACAAGCAAAAAAGCCCAGGCGGCAGACAGTCGGACTCGCATGGCAGGCACTCCGAAGGGCGTTATTGAATAGACGCGCTTAGGCAAACCCATGCGACAGGCTTCAGACGTCACCCCCTCGTTTCGGGTGGCCTACCGGCGGGACGGCACGAGTCAGCGCTTGGACGTCACGTCACGCACCGCGCTGCGGCTGTCGAGGTCAGCCGGTATTGCGCAGGCCGGCCGCGATGCCGTTGATGGACAGGTGGATGCCGCGTTGCACGCGCTCCATGGCCGGGTCGTCCGCCGAGATGCGGCGGTAGCGGCGCATCAGCTCGACCTGCAGGTGGTTGAGCGGGTCGATGTACGGAAAGCGGTGCTCGATGGAGCGGGCCAGCGACTGGTTGGCCGCCAGGCGCTTGGCGTCACCAGTGATGAGGCTGAGTGCCGCCTGCGTGCGCTCGAACTCTGCGCTGATGGCTGCGAAGATGCGCTTGCCCAGCTTCTTGTCCTCCACCAGCTCGACGTAGCGCTCCGCCAGCGCCAGGTCGCTCTTGGCCAGCACCATGTCCAAGTTGGACAGCAGCGCGCGGAAGAAGGGCCAGCCCTTGAGCATGCGCTTGAGCAGGGCCAGGTTCTTGGCACGTTGGGCGGGTTCTTCGCCGAGGAAGGCCTCCACGCCCGAACCGAAGCCGCACCAGCCCGGCAGCGCCACGCGCGCCTGGCCCCAGGAGAAGCCCCAGGGGATGGCGCGCAAGTCCTCAATGGCGCGCGTGGCCTTGCGGGAGGCCGGGCGGGAGCCGATGTTGAGCTCGGCGATTTCGCGGATGGGCGTCGACGCGAAGAAGTAGTCAGCAAAGCCCGGCGTGCCGTAGACCAGGCCGCGGTAGGCGTCGAAGCTGGCGTCCGACAAGGCCTGCGCTGCCTGCAGGAAGCTCTTGGGCGCGCTCTGCGTGGGGTGCAGCAGTGTGGCCTCCAGCGTGGCGGCCACCAGGGTCTCCAGGTTGCGTCGGCCAATCTCGGGGTGGGCGTACTTGGAGGCGATGACCTCGCCCTGTTCGGTTAGGCGGATCTGGCCGTTCACGGTGCCCGGGGGCTGAGCCAGGATGGCCTGGTAGCTGGGGCCGCCGCCGCGGCCCACGGTGCCGCCGCGGCCGTGGAACAGGCGCAGCGTGATGGGGCCCACACGCTTGAGTTCATCGAACAGCTCCACCAGCGCGATCTCGGCGCGGTAAAGCTCCCAGGACGAAGTGAACATGCCACCGTCCTTGTTGCTGTCCGAGTAGCCCAGCATGATGTCCTGCTCGCCGCCCGAGCGGTCCACCAGGCCGCGCACGCCGGGCAGCGCGTAGAACTCGCGCATGATCTCCGGCGCGACGCGCAGGTCGCCGATAGTCTCGAACAGCGGCACGATGATGAGGTCGCTGCTCGCGTACTCGGCCAGCACACCGCGCAGCAGGCCGGTTTCCTTCAGCAGCAAGGCCACTTCCAGCAGGTCCGACACCGATTCGGTGTGGCTGATGATGTAGTGGCGCAGCGCCTCGCGCCCGAAGCGGGCCAGGGCCTCACGGGCGGCCTCGAAGGTGGCCAGCTCGAACAGAGTCTTGTCGGTGTAGCTGGCGCCGATGACGCGCAGCGGGCGGGCGTCGTTCAGCAGCTTCAGCAGCAGCTCGCGCTTGGCCGCTTCGTCCAGCGCCGAGTAGTCGGACTCGATGCGCGCGACAGTCAGCAACTCGGCAAGCACCAGCTCGTGCTGGTCACTGCTCTGGCGCAGGTCCAGCGTGGCGAGGTGGAAGCCGAACACCTGCACCGCGCGGATCAGCGGCGCCAGCCGCGGCGCGATCAGTGCCTCGGCGTGGTGGGTCTTCAGCGAGGCCTCGATGGTGCGCAGGTCGGTCAGCAGCTCGTCGGGCGTCTTGTACGGGTCCTGCGGCGCGACTGCGTGGCGCAGCGCCTCGGTGCCGGTCAGCGTGTGCAGCGTAGCAGCCAGGCGGGCGTACATGCCGGTGAGGGCCCGGCGGTAGGGCTCGTCCATGCGATGCGCGTTCTGGTCCGGACTGCGCTCGGCCAGCGCCTGCATCTGCGGCGACACACCGGTCAGGCGCAGCGAGATGGACAGCTCCGCGCCCAGCTCGTGCAGCTCGGTCAGGTAGTGGCGCAGCGCGACCTCGGCCTGGCGCTTCATTGCCTGGCGCAGCGTGGTGGCGCCGACGTTGGGGTTGCCATCGCGGTCGCCGCCTATCCAGTGGCCCATGCGCAGGAAGCTGGGCAGTCGCTCGCCGGGCAAGTGCTCCTCCAGCTCGGCATAGAGCTTGGGGATCTGACGCAGGAAGGTCGACTGGTAGTAGGACAGCGCGTTCTCGATCTCGTCGGCCACCGTCAGCTTGGAATAGCGCAGCATGCGTGTCTGCCAAAGTTGGGTGATGCGGGCACGCAGCAGGCTCTCGGTGTCGCGCAGCTCGCGTTCCGTGCCTGCGCGGTCGCGCGCTTCCAGCAGGCCGGCGACGGCGCGCTCGGCGTCGAGGATGCTCTTACGCTGCACCTCGGTCGGGTGGGCCGTCAGCACGGGTGAGATGAAGCCACGCTGCAGCACCTCGGCGATCTCGGTCGGGCGGATGCCGGCCTCGTGCAGATGCTCCAGGCAGTAGGCCAGTGAGCCAGGCTGCAGGCTGCCGGCGCGCTCATGCACGTCGCGGCGGCGGATGTGGTGGCGGTCCTCGGCGATGTTGGCCAGGTGGCTGAAGTAACTGAAAGCGCGAATGACACTGACCGCCTGCTCGCCCGACAGGCTCTTCAGCAGCTTGTCGAAGCGCTTGCCGGCTTCCTTGTCGTGCTTGTGGCGGTAGGCCACCGACAGCTGTCGGATGCGTTCGACCAGCTCGTAGGCCTCGCGGCCCTCCTGCTCGCGGATGACGTCACCAAGGATGCGACCGAGCAGCCGGATGTCGGCCACCAGCGGTTCGTTCTTGTCGACTTCGGGGCGGCGGGCAGAGGCGGCTCGTGAAGGCATGGCGGGTCGTCCGGGGAAGAGTGCTGCTGAAAATCAAAAAGGTAACGAAGTTACCTAAATATGACTCTAGCAGTTTCTTCCAGGGAATGGGCCCGTCAGTGGGTTGCCGTCGCCGTGCTGAAGCCGTCGGTCAATGTGTTCAGGAAGGCGACGACATCGGCCATGTCCTGGGGCGACAGCGCGGGCGGCTGGCCCGTGCGCCTGAACGGTGGCCCCTGCTGCACATTGGCGCGGTAGGCGGGGGGCAGGTCGTTGAAGAGCTGGGCTTGGCCGCCCGTGACTGGGTACCAGCGCGCTGGGTCGAGGTCGCGCGTGGCGTAGAAGGCGACGACGTCTTCGAGCGTGGCGAAGCTCGCGTTGTGAAAGTACGGCGCGGTCAGCGCCATGTTGCGCAGCGACGGCGTGCGGAACGCGCCACAGAGGTCGGCGCGGCCGGCGAGGTCGCTGCGGGCGCACAGGCCCAGGTCGAAGAAGGCCGGGTCGCGCGTCGCCTGGCTGGTGTTGCGCGGCACGCCCAGCGCGTGGTAGCTGAAGTTGGTGAACAGCGCGCGTGCCTGGCCGGGCGCGGGGCGGCTGTCGTGGCAGCTGGCGCAGTTGCCGCGCTGCGGGTCGTTGAACAGGTTGAGGCCGCGCTGCTCTTGGGCGGTGAAGGTGGCGCTACCGTCCTGCACGGCGTCGAACTTGCTCGTGAAGGGATGGAACTTGGCGTCATCGGCCTGGTAGCGGGCCAGCGCGGTCACTGCCGCGTCGACGAGTTGCGCGTCGGTCGCCGCCGCGGGCAGGCCGGCCGCCGTGCGCAGGTCGGCGGCATAGGGCAGGGCGCGCAGCCGTGCGGCCAGCGCGGGGATGTCGGCGTTGGCCATCTCGTCCGGGTTGAACAGCGGGCCGCGGGCCTGCTCGGTGCGGCTGTTGGCGCGGCCGTCCCAGAACAGCCCGCCGCGCGGCCGCCCCTGGGCGTCGAAGCCGAAGGCGCCGGCCGTGTCGAGGTAGCGGGCGCTGGGCGAGCTGCGCAGGCCCTGGTGTGTGCCGTCGAGCCCACCGAGCGGCAGGAATACGCCGACCGCGTCGGCGTGGCCGCGTGCCTCGACGTGGCAGCTGGCGCAGGCCAGCTTGCCGCTGGCCGACAGGGACGTCTCATCGAACAGCCGGTCGCCGACCTCGGCCAGCGTTGGCGCCGGCGCCGGCGGCGTTGGCGCAGCCGGTGTCGACATCGCGGCGGCACCGGTGCCCGAGCTGGCCGTCCCGCCTCCACCCCCGCAGGCGCAGAGCAGGCAGAACAGCAGCAGGGCGGCGTGGCGGGTGTGGTGGGTCATGGCGGTCTCCTGGAGGCGATGCCATGAGGATGGCCACCAAGGTTGGGCGCAGCATGTAGAAACTGTGGAGGCCGCCTCCACAGTTGCCCGGCAAGATGCGCGCATGCGTCTCGTGCACCAGCTCTCTCTGCTCCTCATTGCTACGGCACTCGCCGCAGTCGCTGCCGTGGCCGGCCTGGTCGCCTGGAACCTGCGCGCAGGCTTCTCCGACTACCTGCAGGCCCAGGACGGCGAGCACCTGTCGCGGCTGATGGACGCGGCCGAGCGTGACCTGGCCCAGCGAGGCGTTGCGCCGCAGGACTGGCGGCCGGTGCTGCGGGCCTGGCTGGAGGCGTCGCGCATCGCGGGCGGCCGTGGAGCGCCACCCGAGGGGCCTGTGGGCGGTCCACCTGATGAGCCACCCCCGCCTGAGCGCGCCAGCCTCCCGGGCCGACCACCTCCGCCGGACGCCCGGCACGACCCGCCGCCGCGCCGGGATCCCACCAACTTCGGACCGCGCGTCGTCGTGCTGGCGGCGGACGGCGTCACGCCCTTGGCCGGCCGGCGCGAGACGCTGGACCGCCCGGGTCAGACCCGCGCCGTCAAGCTCAACGGTCAGACCGTCGTCGTGCTGCGCCTGGCCGAGCGTGCCGGGCCTGCCGAGGGCGTGGACGCGAGCTTCCTGCGCCGCCAGTACCTTGGCCTCGCCGGCGTGGCTGCCGGTGTGCTGGTCGTGGCCCTCGTGCTCGCGCGTCTGGCAGCCCAGCGCTGGGCGCGCCCGCTGGCTGAGGCCCAGGTGGCGGCGCGGCGCATCGCCGCGGGCGAGTTCGACGTGCGCCTGCCCGCGCCGCGTGCGGGTGGCGCCAGCGAGATCGCTGACCTGCACGGCGACATCAATGGCATGGCTGAGGCGCTGTCGCGGCTGGAGACCAGCCGCCAGCGCTGGATCGCCGAGCTGTCGCACGAGCTGCGTACGCCGCTGGCCGTACTGCGCGGCGAGGTGGAGGCGTTGGTGGATGGCATCCGGCCGCTGGGCGGTGCGGCGCTGGCGTCGCTGCAAGAAGAGATCAAGCGGTTGTCGCGCCTGGTTGAGGACTTCCACTTGCTGGCCACGTCGGAGTTGCGCGCGCTGCCTTGCGAGTTCGAGCCAGTTGCGCCCGCGGCCCTCGTGCAGGCCGCGGTGGAGCGCATCGCGCCGCGGGCGAAGGCGCTAGGGCTGGTCATCGAGGCGCCTCTGCCGCAGGTGCTGCCGGCCGCGCACTGGGACGCGCAGCGCATATCGCAGCTGCTGGCCAATCTCCTGGAAAACAGCCTGCGTTACACCCAGGCCCCGGGGCTGGTGCAGGTGACGGCGCGCGCACTGGGTGCCGCCGTGGAGATCCGGCTGGAGGACACGCCGCCCGGTGTGCCCGAGGGCGACCTCGAGCGCCTGTTCGACCCGCTCTACCGCGTCGACCCCTCGCGCAGCCGGGCCTTCGGTGGCTCGGGCCTGGGTCTAGCCATCGCGCGGGCCATCACCCAGGCCCACGGTGGGCGGCTGCGCGCCGAGGCTTCGGCGCTGGGCGGGCTGGCCATGGTGCTGACGCTGCCATTGAGGCCCGCATGAACGACGGACTCATCCTGGTCGTCGAAGACGAGCCCAAGCTCGCGGCCCTGGTGCGCGACTACCTGGGGGCGGCGGGCTTTCGCAGCGAATGGCTGGCCGATGGCCGCCAGGCGCTGGAGCGGCTGAAGATCGAGCCCATGCCTGCGGCCTTGCTGCTGGACGTGATGCTGCCGGGCTTGGACGGCTTGGACGTCTGCCGCGCGGTGCGCGTATTCAGCGATGTGCCCATCGTCATCTGCAGCGCGCGCGTCGAAGAGCTGGACCGGTTGCTGGGCCTGGAACTGGGTGCGGACGACTACGTCTGCAAGCCCTTCAGCCCGCGCGAGCTGGTGGCGCGCGTGAAGGCGCTGCTGCGCCGCGCGCAGGGGCGGCTGGCGTCGGTGACGCTGGTCCCCATGGCCGGCGGATTTGCGGTGGACGAGGCCGGCCAACGCATCCTCTGGCAAGCCCAAGCCCTGGTGCTGACGCCGGTCGAGTTCCGCCTGCTACGCCAACTGCTGCAACACCCGGGCCGGGTCTTCGAGCGCGCCCAGCTGTTGGACTGGATCCATGAGGACTTCCGCGATGTATCCGACCGCGTCGTCGACAGCCATGTGAAGAACATCCGCCGCAAGCTGGCGGCGGTGGACCCGGCACAGGCCTGCATCGCCTCGGTGTATGGCGTGGGGTACCGGCTGGATCTGGCATAGCCCGGCCCGGCCGGGCGTGGCCGGCGTCCAACACCTGACAAACCCTGAGAGGCCGTTGCGGCCAGGGTGATGCGCGACTTCGGCCCGGCTGGCGGTGGGGCCTTGTCCCGAGGCTGCCGCCATGGGCATACCGGCCCGCATCGCGTCGCAAATCCGGGGGCGCTGGGGACGGAGGCCGGGAAAACGCGACTGCCGCTGCAATTGAACCGTCGCAGGGATTCGTATATCGTAGACAACGTTGTCTATTTCGGATCTCCGGACCAGATCGCTGTCGATTTGGCCGGTTGTTGAGACCGCTACCAATGTTCGCCCCCGTCGCTGTTTGAACGGGCGAGACCAGCGGAGCGGGTTGCGTCGGAGAGGCTGCCAACATAGGTGTTGCGGATTGCGCTAAAGCGCATGGGCTACTCGCGTAAACCCCAGGAGAACGCGGGGCGGCAAAAAAATACAGTACACCAGACGCACTGGTAGCGCTATCAGAAATGATGGCGTAGACAACGCAGGTCGTCGTCAATCCGGCTCACCCGAGCCGGCAAATAAAGTAAGGAGACAAATGAAACACCCTCAGATTTCCAAGGTGCGGCGTGAGCCCCAGCGTTCTAGCCGGCTCAAGCCCATCGCGTGGGCATCGGTCGCGTTGCTGACGGGCGCAACTGCCGCCCAGGCTCAGCAGGCAGCGCCAGCCGCTTCTGCGCAATCGCTGGAGACCGTGGTCATCACGGGCATTCGCAAGTCTCTTGACAGCGCTGTCACCCTGAAGCGCGAATCTCGCGGTCTGGTGGATGGCATCGTGGCCGAGGACATCGGCAAGTTCCCCGACACCAACCTCGCCGAATCGATGCAGCGCATCGCCGGCGTGTCCATCGACCGCAATTCCAGCGGCGAAGGCTCCAAGGTGACGGTGCGCGGCGTGGGACCAGAATTCAACATGGTGCTGTTGAACGGTCGACAAATGCCGACGTCTACCGGCGGTGCGCGGGCCTTCGACTTTGCCAATCTGGCCTCCGACGCGGTTTCCGCACTGGAGGTGTACAAAACATCCCGCGCCTCGTCGCCGACGGGCGGTATCGGCGCCACGATCAACGTCAAGACGGCTCGCCCGCTTGATGTGCGCGAGCGGATTGCCAGCGTCGGCATCAAGGCCAACTACGACGCCTCGGTCGGCCGCCTGCCCGACGCGTTGCAAGGCACCAAGGTCACGCCAGAAATCTCCGGCATTTACAGCGAGAACTTCGCTGACCGCACGATCGGCATTGCGATCAACGGCAGCTACTCCAAGCGCAACTCGGGCTCCAACAACGCGTTCACCGGGAACGGCTGGCAAACACAGGCCATCACGACCGGTGCTACAGGTACTGCGTATGACGGCGTTCCGGCCAGCAACCTGAAAAACTTTCCCAGCAGCGGCTTCGTCACGCATACGAATGACGTGCGGTATCGGGTGACTGACCTGGAGCGTGAGCGCCTGAACGGTCAGGCTGTCTTGCAATTCGCCCCATCGAAGGATTTGAAGTTCACGCTTGACCACACGCTCGCCGTCAACACCGTCAAGTCGCGAGCAATCGAGAACTCCGCCTGGTTTGGACCGTCGTACTCGGGCCCGCTGAACGGCGCGTCCCCTACGACGTTTGTCAAGACGGGAGATGTCTCCGACCCGATCATCCAGACCGCCACCTGGGACGGCACGCACGATTACGCGATGTACGCCGCCCAGTTCGCGACCAAGACCAAGCTGAACTCAACCGGTTTGAACGCTGCATGGAAAGTCAGCGAGGTACTGAACTTTGAGCTGGACGCTCACTCGTCGAAGTCCAAGACCCGTCCGGACAGCCCCTACGGCTCGAACAGCGTCATCGACCTGGCCCTGTTCAACCAGGGCAACACGACGATGTATTACGACCAGAAGTTCCCGGTGATGAGCTCGCCGGGCCTGGCGTACGACGCTAACAAGACCACCGTCACGGGTTCTCAGTTCCAGAACGACTTGTCCGACCAGAAGGTCGATCAACTGCAGCTCCACGGAACCTACCGCCTGAGCGCTGACGACAAGCTGCTGGCTGGTCTGGGCTTCACCAAGCTGAACAACCGTACGGCCAGCGTCAACAACTTCCACGGCGACTGGGGCGGCATCGGTCCTCAAGGCTCGTTCAAGAACGTGAACGTGTCGCAGTACAGCCTGCCTAGCTTCTTCGGCCGCATCCCCGGCAGCAGCGACTCGCGCCAGTTCCAGACGTTCTTCGTGCCAGACTTCGACCAATTGCGTGCGCAGGCTGTCAAGAACGCCCAAACGTATCGTCCGACGTCACTGGGGGCTGGCGCTCCTCTGACCAAGGCAGAGGCAGAAGCGTACTTCTCGCCTTCGCCGGACTACACCAGCGGCAGCGATTGGCGTACCACCGAGAAGTCCACTTCGCTTTATGGCCAGTGGGACCACTCTTTCGACACAGCGATGCCGATGAATGTTTCGGTTGGCCTGCGTTATGAGCGCACCAAAATCGACTCGTCATCACAGGTCACCGCCTACTCAGGTACCGACTGGTACGCGGAAAACGAAGTGTCTCTGTCTGGCGGGACCAGTACCTTTGGTGCCAAGACGGGCAAGTACAGCTACGTCCTGCCGAGCATCGACTGGGATCTCGATGTCACGTCCGACATCAAGGTGCGTGCCAGCTACGGCGTCAATATCGGTCGCCCCAATTTCGGGGACATGTTGGGCGGGGTCAGCCTGAACGCCAACTCGGCGCGCTACAACATCCACGGCGCTGGTTCGACCGGCGATCCGGCACTGAAGCCGCTGAAGTCCAAGAACCTCGACCTGTCTGCCGAGTACTACTACGCCAAGTCGTCGTACGTGGCAACCGGCGTCTTCTACAAGAAGGTGACGGACTTCTTCAGCACAAAGGTCGTTCAGGCGACCTTCGCCGGCCTGAACCAGCCCGCCAGCGGCCAGTATTACGACGCCGCCCGGGCGTCGGGTATTGCCGCCGACAAGCCCAAGCTGATCCGTAACTACATCTTCCAGAACTACAACGGCAAGCCGGGTGTCACGGTCACGGATGCAAGCGACCCGACCTTCCTGAAGGGCGACATCCTGGGGTCCATCCCAGGTGCTCAGCCGCTGGTGTTCGATATCTCGACCCCGTCCAACGGTGCCGGCGACACCATCAAGGGCTTGGAGTTCAACTTCCAGCACATGTTCGGCACCAGCGGCTTTGGCGTTTCGGGTAACTACACCTACGTCAAGAGCGGCCTGAAGTTCAACAACAACAGCGCCAGCGACAGCCCGCAAGCCGGTCTGGTGGGTATCAGCGATTCCGCCAACCTCGTGGGCTTCTTTGAAAACGACGTGTGGTCCATTCGTGGCGCCTACAACTGGCGCGGCGAGTTCCTCGCAGCGCGTACGAACGGCGGCGCCAACGACCCTGTCTACACCGAGCCTTATGGTCAGATCGATGCGTCAATCGGCTACAAGCTGGGCAAGAACCTGACCCTGCAGGCCGACTTGCTGAACTTGAACGATGGCTACATTCGCCAGCACGGTCGCAGCAAGTCCGAAGTCTTGTCTAACGTGCAGACTGGCCGCCGTTACCTGATCGGTGCTCGCTATCGCTTCTGAGTGATGAGCACCGCCGCCCGGTAGACGCCCTTTGGGGTGAGTCGCCGAGCGGCTCTGATGTTGGCCGTGGCGGGCGCGCAAACGCCCGCCACGGCCAAATTTCTTTGCAGTACTCCTCGGCTTTTGCGCGGTGCCCCCGCACTCGCACGGCTCATACATTTGCGGGATGAACTCCGAGTTGACGACAGCCGTTCGACGCATTGTGGTGCTGGGAGGCGGCTCAGCCGGCTGGCTGACAGCTGCGACGCTGGCCGCCGAATTGGGTGGCGATGGGCCGGACGCGTTGCAGATCACGTTGATCGAGTCGCCCGATGTGCCTTCCATTGGCGTCGGCGAGGGCACGTGGCCGACGATGCGCGCAACCCTGCATCGCATCGGTCTCAGTGAGGTCGACTTGATCCGCGAATGCGACGCCGCGTTCAAGCAGGGCTCCTGCTTCGATGGCTGGCTGCACGGCGGTGCCGGTGACCGCTATTACCACCCCTTCACGCTGCCTCATGGCCATGGCGAGGCCGACCTGGCCGGTGTCTGGCTGCAGGCGGGCGGCGCGCACGCGTTTGCCGAGAGCGTGGGGGCGCAGCCGCATGTGTGCGACGCGCGGCTCGCGCCCAAGCAGACGACGACGCCGGACTTTGGCGGCGTCCTCAACTACGGCTATCACTTCGATGCCGTCAAGCTCGGCCATCTGCTGCGCCGGCATGCCACGACAGTGCTCGGCGTTAGTCATGTCGTCGATCATTTCAACGGCATCCGGTCGCACGAGAACGGCGACATCGCGGCGCTCGTGACTCGCGAGCACGGCGATCTCGAAGGCGATCTCTTCATCGACTGCTCGGGCATGGCCAGCCTGCTGCTCGGTCAGCACTACGGTGTCGGCCTCCACGCCGAAAAAGGCGTGCTTTTCAACGACAGCGCGCTGGCCGTGCAGGTGCCCCATTCCGACATGCAAGCCCCGCTCGCGTCGGCCACGATCTCCACGGCGCATGCCGAGGGCTGGACGTGGGACATCGGTCTGCCCGCGCGCCGAGGCATCGGACTGGTCTATTCCAGCAGCCACACCGACGACGCGGCTGCCGAACGGGCGCTGCTGGCCTATCTGCAGCGCAGCGGGCTGAGCGAAGCCGATGTTTTGCCGCGGCGTCTGCGCTTCGTCCCCGGCTACCGCGAGCATTTCTGGCACCGCAACTGCGTTGCAGTCGGACTGTCGGCCGGCTTCATCGAGCCGCTGGAGGCGTCCGCTCTGGCGCTGGTTGAGTTGTCGGCCGCGATGATCCGCGACGAGATGCCCGCCAGCCGGGCCGACATGGACCTCGTCGCTAGGCGCTTCAACGAGGCCTTCGCCTACCGCTGGTCGCGCATCATCGACTTCCTGAAGCTGCACTACGTGCTGAGCCGGCGCGACGACGCCGACTACTGGCGCGAGCACCGCAGCGCCTCGACGCAGCCCGATTCGCTGCGCGAACTGCTGCAACTCTGGGCCCACCGCGCGCCGTCGCGCAACGACTTCTATCGCAACGAGGAGGTCTTCCCCGCGGCGAGTTACCAGTACGTGCTCTACGGCATGCAGTTCAGGCCTGCGCTGCGCACCCTGCGTGCCGACCAGCGCGCCTCAGCCGACGCAGGCCTGAAGGACGTAGCGACAATCACGCGGCGCTTGCTGGGCGCCTTGCCCCGGCATCGCGATCTCATCCAACACATCCGCGAGCACGGTATTCCCGGCCGCACAGCACCCTGACGGAACCCATGCTGCAACTGCTCAACAACATCCAGCACAAGGACCTGCGCGTCATCATTCAGCGCGGCGCGCAATGGGGTGACGACTTCATGTCGGCACCCGTCACGGCGGACGAATTCCGCAAGCTCCAGGCGCATTACCCCATCGTCTTCCAGCGCGACGACAAGGGCGGTTTCGTGCCGGCGGTGCTGTTCGGCCTTCAGGACGGGCAGAACCTGTTTCTGAGCGATCAGGGCTGGGATGCCGACTACCTGCCTCTGTCGGTGCAGCGCCTCCCTTTCTCGATCGGCATCGCCGATGACGAACTGCGCATGATGGTCGACATGGACAGCAAGCGGATCAGCCAGGGCGCCGAGGGCGAAGCCGTGTTTCTGCCGCAAGGCGGCACGACCGACTTCACCGAGAACGCCAATTCCGTGCTGCGCGCGCTGCATGAAGGCATGCAGGCCACGACAGATTTCATCCAGACGTTGATGACGCACGACTTGCTGGAGTCATTCGTGCTGGACATCGAGCGACCGGATGGCTCGCATGGCCAGTTGGTGGGCTACTACATCCTCAACGAGGAGCGGTTGGCCGCGCTGGATGCCGGCACCGTGGCCCTGCTGCACCAGGCCGACTACCTGCAGCCCATTTACATGGCAATCGCTTCGCTGTCCAACTTCACGAAGCTGATCAAGCGCCACCTCGCCCGCGAGGCCTGAGGCCCATGCTCGAGCGCAGCGATGCAAGCGCGGAGCCCCTCGGGGCGATCCCGGCCGACGTGCTGAAGTCCACCCAGCCCGTGGTGCTCCGTGGGCTGGTGCGGCATTGGCCGCTCGTGCAGGCCGCGCTGCGTTCCGACGCAGACTTCTGCAACTACTTGCGGGGCTTTGGTGCCAGCACGAGGCTGAGCCTGTGGCGTGGCGCTCCGGAGATCGGTGGGCGCTTCTTCTACAACGCCGACTTCAGCGGCTTCAACTTCCAGCACGAGATCAACACCTTTGGGGCACTGCTGGACGAGTTGCTCGCTGGCACTCCTGACGCCCTCTATCTCGGCTCGACCGACCTCGACCGCTGCTTCCCCGGCCTGCGCCAGCCCAACGACCTGGCCGTGCTGGCCGGCTTCGACCCGATGGTGAGCCTGTGGCTGGGCAACCGCATGCGGGTGGCCAGCCATTTCGACCTTCCGGACAACATCGCCTGCGTCGTCGCGGGCCTCCGGCGGTTCACGCTGTTCCCGCCTGATCAGGTGGTCAACCTCTACATCGGCCCGCTGGACCTGACCCCGGCCGGTCAGCCGATCAGCCTGGTGGACCATGCGCAGCCCGACTTGGAACGCTTCCCGCGCTATGCCGAGGCACTCAAGCACGCGCAGACCTTCGAGCTGCTGCCGGGCGATGCGCTCTTCATTCCGAGCCAGTGGTGGCATGGTGTCGAGTCGCTCGAACCCGTCAGTGCGCTCGTGAACTTCTGGTGGCGTCAGTCGCCTGCATTCATGGACACGCCGCTCAACACGCTGATGTTCGCGCTGCTGACGCTGCGGGACCTACCGCCGGCCCAGCGCGATGCGTGGCGCGCGCTGTTCGATCACTACATCTTCGACGCTGACGAACAGACGGCAGCCCATATCCCGCCGGCCGCACGCGGCATCCTCGCGCCCATGGACGACACCAGCGCGCGCCAGCTGCGCTCGATGCTGCTGAACCGACTCAACCGCTGACCCACCACCATGAATCCTGCTCCGAAGCCTGTCCGTCGTATCGTCATCGCCGGTGGCGGCACCGCCGGGTGGATGGTGGCTGCCGGCCTGTCCAAATGCCTGGGTCGGCAATACGACATCCGCCTGGTCGAGTCCGAGGAAATCGGCACGGTCGGCGTCGGCGAGGCCACGATCCCGACGTTGCATATCCTGCACGAGATCCTCGATCTGGACGAGCGTGAGTTCGTCCAGGCCACGCAGGCCACCTTCAAGCTCGGCATCAGCTTCGAGAATTGGCGCAACGTCGGCGAAGACTACTTCCACTCCTTCGGCAAGACCGGCAAGGGGCACTGGACGGCGGGCTTCCACCACTTCTGGCTGGATGCCCGCAAACGGGGCCTGGCCAGCGACTACGGTGACTACTGCCTGGAGCTGCGCGCGGCGATGGACAACCGCTTCGCGACGCTGCCCGACAACGGCATCAACTACGCCTACCATTTCGACGCGACGCTGTACGGCCAATATCTGCGCCGCTTCTCCGAGCGCTTGGGCGTGCAGCGCATCGAAGGCAAGATTGCCAAGATCCGCACAGATGACATCAGCGGCGACATCACCGGGCTGCAGCTGGACGGTGGCGCGCTCGTCGAAGGTGATTTCTTTATCGACTGCACCGGCATGCGCTCGCTACTGCTTGGCGAGACGCTGGGCGTGCCCTACGAGAGCTGGTCGCACTGGCTGCCCTGCGACAGCGCGCTGGCCGTGCAGACGACGCTGGTTGGCGAGCCCGTGCCGTACACGCGCTCCATCGCCCATCCCTGGGGCTGGCAGTGGCGCATCCCGCTGCAGCATCGCGTCGGCAACGGCGTCGTGTTCAGCAGCAGGCACATCAGCGAAGCCGAGGCCAAGGCTAGGCTGCTGGCCAACGTGCAGGGCGAGGTGCTGCGCCAGCCGCGCCTCATCAAGTTCACGCCGGGCCAGCGCCAGCAGGTCTGGAAGAAGAACTGCGTCGCCATCGGCCTGTCCAGTGGTTTCCTGGAGCCGCTGGAGTCCACCAGCATCCACCTCATCCAGAAAGGCCTGACCCGCCTCATCGAGCTTTTCCCGACCGATGGTGTCTGCCAGAGCGACATCGACGAATACAACAACCAGTCACGCGAGGCCATTGAGCACATCCGCGACTTCATCATCCTGCACTACCACGTCACCAATCGCACGGACTCTGCGCTCTGGCGCCAATGCCGCGAGATGGAGGTTCCGGCCTCGCTCAAGCATCGCATCCAGTTGTTCCGCGACACCGCCCGCTTCGCACCCGCAGCGGGTGATCTGTTCGCCGAAAACTCTTGGGTGCAGGTCATGATGGGCCAGGGCATCGAGCCACGCAGCCACCATCCCATCACGCGCAACATGGACAACCGCAGCCTTGCCGACTTTCTCGGCGAGATCCGCAAGGACGCGGTGCGCACGCTGATGAAGCTGCCCAAGCACCAGCAGTTCATCGACCAGCACTTCCGCGCACCGCCGCTTGACGTTTCCCAGCCCGCCATGGCCAAGCCTGTGGCATTGCATGGCACGTTGCGCCTCAACCCGAGTGCGCGCATCGACACCGTCGAGCTGGCCGATGGCTCGCAGGTCTTTGTCGTCGACGACTTCGCCGACAACGCCGACGAACTCGTCGACCTGGCCAGCCGGGCTGCGGACCAGTTTGCGGCGCCGCCAGGCCATCCCTACCCGGGACCGCAGCTCGACATGCCCGAGGTGATGGCCACGACGCTGCACGCCTATTTCCATCAGCATCTGCGCCACCGGCTGCGTGCCGGTGAACCGCTGGGCATGTCTGCCCGCTTTTCGCGCGTCACGCGGGACGCCGCACTGCTGGACGCCCGCCAGCGCATCTGCCATCGCGATGACTCCAACACCGGGCCTGGCGAGATGATCTCAGCCGCGGTGCACTACCTGTTCCAGGACGAGAGCCTCGGCGGTACCGTCTTCTTCCGCTCGCTGATGTCCGAGACCGGGACGCGCCAGTTCATGCTCGATGCCAACACGCTGGACGCCAGTGCCTTCGGTGATCGGTACGGCATCCCGCCGGGCTACATGACCGAGAGCAACCGCTACTTCGAAGTCATCGGCCGCGTGCCCGCCCGGTGGAACCGTGCCGTGTTCTATAACGGCGGCATCTTTCATTCCGGCGACATCCGCTGGGCCTCGCCAGCAGCCTACGAAACGGGCATGGGCCGGCTCACCATCAACGCCTTCTTCGGGCACCGCCGGCCCGGTGACTGAAAGCGGCCTTGATAATCGGGGCATGACCCTCTCCATCACCATCGCCACGCGCGAAAGCCGTCTGGCGCTGTGGCAGGCCGAGCATGTGCAGGCCCGCCTCGCCAATGAACTGGGCCTGACCGCCACGCTGCTGGGAATGACCACCCGCGGCGACCAGATCCTCGACCGCACGCTGTCCAAGGTCGGCGGCAAGGGCTTGTTCGTGAAGGAGCTCGAAACAGCGCTGGCCGAAGGCCGCGCGCAGCTCGCCGTGCACTCGCTGAAAGACGTGCCCATGGAACTGCCCGAGGGCTTCACGCTCGCGGCGGTGCTGGAGCGCGAGGACCCGCGTGATGCGTTCGTCTCCAACGACTTTGCGTCGCTTGCCGAACTGCCTGAAGGTGCGGTGGTTGGCAGCTCCAGCCTGCGCCGCGTGACGCAACTGCTGAGCCGCCGTCCCGACCTGCGCGTCGAGCCGTTGCGCGGCAACCTCGACACGCGCCTGCGCAAGCTCGACGAAGGCGGCTATCACGCCATCGTGCTGGCGGCGGCGGGCCTGAAGCGCCTGGGCCTGGGCCACCGCGTGCGCAGCCTGTTCGAGGTCGACCAGATGCTGCCTTGTGCGGGGCAGGGCGCGCTGGGCATCGAGATCCGCGCCGATGAAACCGCGCTGGCTGCGGCGCTGGGTCGGCTGAGCCACGCACCGACCCTTCTGGCCTGCGAGGCCGAACGGGCCGTGTCGCGCGCGCTGGGCGGCAGCTGCAGCCTGCCGCTGGCTGCTCATGCGCACTGGCAGGGCAGCACGCTGTGCCTGGACGCCGCTCTGGGGCATGCCGAGGAGCATCGGTTGCCCCTGCTGCGTTCCAGCGTCGCTGCCGCCGTGTCGGACGTGGCCGCCGCCCGCGCGCTGGGCCAGCAGGCCGCGACGCGGCTGCGCGACTTGGGTGCGGGCTCCTACCTCCCCGGATGACGGCGCCGACGCTGCTGGTCACGCGCCCCCGGCCGCAGTGCGCGGCCTGGCTGGCACGCCTGGCTGTGTTGGGAGTGCCGGCGGCTGCGCTGCCGCTGATCGAGATCCTGCCGGCCCTGGATGCCGGGCCGGTGCAGGCCGCCTGGGCGGCGTTGTCGGCGGTAGACCTGGCCGTGTTCGTCAGTCCCAACGCCGTCGAGCATTTCTTTGCCCAGGCCCCGGGAGACTGGCCTGTGCATACCCTGGCCGCCTGCGTTGGCCCTGGCAGCGCGCAGGCGCTGGCCGAGCGCGGCGTGCCGGCCGCGAACATCGTCCAGCCGGCCGCTGATGCCGCCAGCCTGGATTCCGAACACCTCTGGGAACAACTGTCACCCCGGCGTGATTGGCGCGGCGCACGGGTGCTGCTTCTGCGCGGCGACGGCGGCAGGGAATGGCTGGCGGAGCAGCTGACCGAGGCTGGCGCCCAGGTGGAGGCGGTGACGGTCTACCACCGCAGCGGCCCGCGCTGGACCGCCGCCGAGCAGGCCTTGCTGGGCGCCGTGCTGGCCCATCCGCAGCGCCACGTCTGGCTGTTCAGCAGCGCCGAGGCCGTCAGCCACCTGCGCGGCCAGCCGCTCGCGGGTCAGCGCGCCATCGCCACGCACCCGCGCATTGCCGACGCGGCCCGCCTTGCCGGCTTCAGCCCTGTGGTTTTGGCGCGACCGGACCCTGAAGCGGTGACTCAGGCCCTGAAAGGCCTCTGACAGAATCTGCCGCACTGTGAGTGAGCCGATTTCCCCCGTTCCGGTGCCGACCCCAGCGGTCGAGCCTGCCGCCCCGCCAGCCCCTGCTGTCTCTGCCGCCTCCGCGCTGCCGGCCTGGTTGCCCTGGCTGCTCGCGCTGCTTGGCGCCGCCGTGCTGCTGTGCGTCGTGCTGGCCTGGCAGAGCCTGTCCCGCCAGCAGTCGCTGGAGCAGGAGCTGGTGCGCCGCCAGGAGGCCAGCCAGGCCCAGGCCACCGAGGCCCGCCTGGCGGCCAAGCAGTCCGGCGAACTGGTGCGCGACACCGCCGCCAAGGTTTCGCTGCTGGAGGCCCGCCTGGCCGAGGTCGCGCTGCAGCGCGGCCAACTGGAGGAGTTGATCCAGTCCATGTCCCGTTCGCGCGACGAGAACGTCGTCGGCGACATCGAGGCCGCCATCCGTGTGGCGCTGCAGCAGACCCAGATCACCGGCAGCGCCGAGCCGCTGGTGGCAACGCTGAAGCAGGCCGATGAGCGCCTGCTGCGCTACAAGCAGCCACGCATGGAAGGCGTGCGCCGCGCCGTCGCGCGCGACCTGGACCGTGTCAAGGCCATCGCGGTGGTCGATGTGTCCACGCTGACCATCAAGCTCGACGAAGTCGTGCGCATGGCCGACGAGCTGCCGCTGATGTCCGGTGGCGACCCGGTCGTCCGCCCGCGCGAGGAGCGCAGCGGCGACACCGCCGCCAAGGAGCGCGAGCACGCGCTGAAGCTGCAGCGCGAGCAGGCCGCCGCGGCAGCGGAGGGCAAAGTCTCGCTGTGGTGGTGGCAGGCCACGCAGCAACTGTCGACCTGGACCGGTCTGGTCTGGGGTGAGGCGCGCACGCTGCTGCGCGTGACCCGCATCGACCACCCAGAGGCCGCGCTGATCTCGCCCGACCAGAGCTTCTTTCTGCGCGAGAACCTTAAGCTGCGCCTGCTGAACGCCCGCCTGGCCCTGCTCAGTCGCCAGTTCGACACGGCCCAGAGCGACCTGCGCGACAGCCAGGAGATGCTGAACCGCTACTTCGACACCCGCTCGCGCAAGGTGGCCGGTGTGACCGAGCTGCTGCGCCAGGTGGCTGGTCAGGCCCGTCAAGTCAGCGTGCCGCGGCCCGACGACACGCTGGCGGCTTTGACGGCGGCAGCGGCGGGGCGCTGATCATGAGAATCGTGATCTGGCTGGTGCTGCTGTTCGCGGTTGCCGTCGTCGCGGCGCTGACGCTGGGTTCCAATGACGGTCTTGCCAGCTTCTACTGGGCTGGCTGGCGGCTGGATATCTCGCTCAATCTGTTCCTGTTACTGCTGGTCGCCAGTTGCTTCGCCCTCGTGACCGCCATCCAGGCCATCGAGGCGCTGACCACGCTGCCCAAGCGTGCCCGCGAATGGCGGCTGGCCCAGCGCGAGCGCAGCGCCCAGCTGGCGTTGCGGGAGGCGCTGGTCGAACTCTTCGGCGCACGCTTCAGCCGCGCACAGAAGGCGGCGCAGAAGGCTCTGAACATCCAGTCCGCGACGCCCGAGCTGGCGGCCGACCAATCCTTCATGGCGTTGGCGCATCTGCTTGCCGCCGCCAGCGCGCACCGCCTGCAGGACCGCCGCCACCGCGACGAGCAGCTGACTCAGGCGCTCGACCTGGCCCGCCGTGCTGGTGGTGCGCGTGCCCAGGAGGATGGTGCCCGCCTGCTGGCCGCCGAATGGGCGCTGGATGACCGCGACGCTACGCGCGCTCTCAACCTGCTGGGCGACCTGGCGCCCGGCGTCGCCCGCCGTACTCAGGCCCTGCGGCTGCGCTTGCAGGCGACACGACTGGCCCGCCAGCCGCTGGATGCGCTGCGCACCGCCCGCCTGTTGGCCAAGCACCAGGCCTTCTCCAAGGTCGCCGCGCAGGGCCTGCTGCGTTCGCTGGCCTTCGAGGCGCTGGACGGCGCGCGTGACGTCGACCAGTTGCGCTCGGTCTGGCAGCAGCTCGACCCGGCCGACCGCCGCGACCCGCTCGTCGCCGCACGCGCCGCGCAGTGCGCCGGCCAGCTCGGCGCGCCGGACGATGGCCGCGGCTGGCTGCGCCCGTTCTTCGACGACATCGCCGAGTTGCAGCCCGACGACCGCGCGGCGATCGCCAGCGCCCTGGTGCCGGTGCTGGCGGGCTGCGGGCCGGACTGGTTGCAGCGCCTCGAGTCTGCTCAGGCCCGCTTCCCGCGCGAGCGCGCACTGGCCTACGCGCTGGGCCATGCACTGGCCGAGCGCCAGCTGTGGGGCAAGGCGCGGCTGATGCTGGAAACCGTGGCCGATGACGCCAACATGCCTGGCCCGGCACGCCGCCGCAGCTGGCTGGCGCTGGCCGCACTGGCAGAGCAGGAGGGCGACGAGGCCCGTCGCGCGCGCTGCTTCGAGTCGGCCGCCCGGCTGCCTTGATCGCTGGTCGGGCGGGGCCCGGGGCCGGCACCCTCGACAGCCCGCCGGCAACTATTTTCGAAAAAATCTTGAAACTCTTGCCGAGGACCTAAAAACCTGGCTATACTGTGAGGCTTCAGCGGCTGTAGCTCAGTTGGATAGAGTACTTGGCTACGAACCAAGGGGTCGTGGGTTCGAATCCTGCCAGCCGCACCAATAATAAGAAGACGAATCAACGGGTTAGCACCGCAAGGCGCTAACCCGTTTTCCTTTGCGCGTGACCTTTGTGCGTGACGTCTGCGTAAGTCCGCCTCCCTGACCGTTGACCACCTGCGCAAGCGTGGACTTTTGCGCGTCATGTTGCCCAGCTTAGCGGCCTCCACCAGGTACGCAATCGCGGCGTTGGCGTAGAGCTGGCTCATGTCCAGCGCTGCAAGGACTTGCAGCAACGCTCGACCTTGCTTCGACACGCCGGCCGCCCGCAGCAGTCCCTGATCGTGGCCGTGCTTGGGCGGCGGGGCCGAGGTAGCCGACGTTCCCGCCGTTCTGCAATGGTTCAGGCGTGCGGCGCGCGCGAGCGCATGCCCCAGTCCCAGAGCTTCTGGCTCGGCAGCGGCAGCACCATGAACCAGTGTTCCAGCAGGGCCAGGCTGAGCAGCATGGCGACGAAGCTGCAGGCGGTCACTTCGAAGGCGCCGAAGAGAGTTGCCACGGCGCTGTGCCAGGCTGCTGCTGCCAGCGCCGTCACCGCGATCACGCTGATAGGGAACAGCGCGTTGCTGGGCCGCTGGCGAAAGTAGCTGTGCATGTAGCGCAGGTGCTCGGGCAGGAACTGCTCGTTGAGGTTGCGCACGCCCAGGAACACGTTGAGCTTGGCTGACAGTCGCATCAGCCACAGCACGCCAAAGGTCCACGCGCTAAGCTGGTTAGGCTGTTGCCATGTCAGCGCAAGGATGGCCGCGCCGAGAACGATCAGCGCCAGCTCGTGGTAAAGGATGGCCATCACCGCATGGCCCACCCGGCGCCAGCCGCGCGCGCCCGGCGGGCAGGCCAGGCGACGAGGGCCAGTCACGTAGCCGAGCAGGAAGCCAACCTCCTGCCAGGCCCAGACCATCAGCGCGGCGGTGAAGGCCAGGTAGGCGCCGGTGACGCGCGTGTCCGAAGCCGACTGGGCCACGCCCAGCAGCGACACGCCCAGCAGCACCGTGGCTGCGGCAAACGTCCACTTGTGCGTGACGCGCGGCAAGCCGTTCAGGTACAGGATCACGCCCGTGCTGAACCACCACAGCAGCAGGGTGTATAGCGCGGGCCAGCCGTGTTGCATGCCAGGGGCTCCGGCGCACTTTGCCTACCAGGCCGGTGCCACGCGCATCTCGCGCGGCAGCGGGTGCTGCTTGGTGGGCAGCACGTACAGCCGTGCGAAGCACAGCGCCGCACCCACGGCGCAGGCGCCCTGCTGCAGCCGCCCGAGCAGGCCGCCGCGGGCCTTGGCCCGCTCGGCGGTGGTGGAGAGCGCGCAGAGCCTGTCCAGGCCGACGCGGAAGGCCGGGTGGTCGGTGTCCAGGCTGAGCGGGAAGACCTGGCGGGTGATCTCAGTGGTGATGTTGAAGACGCGGTGGTCGTAGTCCGTAGGGTCCAGCCCCAAAGCCTCGCTGAGCCAGGGCCGCGTGTGGTCGCGCACGTACATGGTGGCGTACACGGCCAGCACGAAGAAGCGGATCCACAGCTTGTTGGCCCCACGCAGAAGTTCCGGCTGGGCGCGCATGATCAGCGCGAAGGACTCCCCGTGGCGGAACTCGTCGTTGCACCAGCGCTCGAACCACCGAAAGATCGGGTGGAAGCGTTTCTCGGGGTGGTGCTCCAACTGGCGGTAGATGCTGATGTAGCGCGCGTAGCCGATCTTCTCGGACAGGTAGGTCGCGTAGAAGATGTACTTGGGCTTGAAGTAGGTGTAGGCCTTGCTCTGCTTGAGGTTGACCAGGTCTACGCCCATGCCAAAGTCCTTCAGCGACTGGTTCAGGAAGTTGGCATGCCGTGATTCGTCCCGCGTCATGTAGCGCATCAGCTGCTTGATGTCGGGGTTGGTGACGTGCTTTTGGATCTCGTTGTAGAGAACGCAGCCCGAATACTCGCTGGTCAGCGAGCTGACGAGGAACTCCTGGAAATCGCGCCTGAGTTGCGGCGACCACTGAGCAGACAACGCAGCCACTTCCGCCGCAAACTCCTCCGTGCGCTGGAAGTGGTCGTGATTGTTGTCGCCTTCGTACTCGGCCAGCATCGCGTCCCACTCGGCGCGGATGGGGCTCATGTCCAGCCGGTCCATGGCCGCGTAGTCGGTCTTGTAGAAGCGAGGTGTCAGCACCGTCTCGGCCTTGGCCAGGCGGGCAGCGTCATCGGAGGTCTGCAGTTCAGCGCTGTGCGACATGGTCGGCTCCAGGAGACTTGGGCAGCAGCCGCGCGAACACGGCCGAGTTGGTGGGCCCGAAGGATTCGAGGTCGATGCGCCGGCTGGTGCCGGGGTCGACCAGTGTGAGCCGGCCGTCGGCGCGGCCCAGCAGTTCGAAGGGAAGCTCGGGGCCAATGCCCTGGCGCTTGCGCTCCCGCACCAGGCCGCGCATGGTGCTGCGCAGGAACCCGTTGGTTCCAGGCGCCACGGAGGTCAGCAGCGCGCCGTTGCCGGCATCCAGCACGGCGATGCCGCCGTCATCGCGGTCCTCGAAGCGCAACTGGCGCGCGCTCAGCGTGGGTGCGTCGGCCTGCTGCACGGCACTCATGCCAGACAGCCGCATGGCGCCGACGCCGACCAGGCAGCTCAGCACCAGGGTCGCCATCGCTGCCAGCGGCACGATCGGCAGTTTGGCTTGCAGGCTCGCGTTCATGATGATTCCTTCAAGCGCGTTCAAGCCGCATGAGCGAGGGGCTTGGCGACCAAGGCGGGCACACCGGTACGGGCGTCGACGGCACCCACCGCACGCAGCGGAAGCGCGTGCCGCGCGGCTTCAGCCTGTTGCAGCGCGGTGGCCAGTGTCTGGGCGACGGCCTGGGCCTCGCGCAGGCCGCGCAGCATGGGTTGGGTGCGCTTAAGCTGCCAGGGGCGTACGTGCGGCCACAGGTGCAAGTAGGCGATGCGGTCGGTGCCGCCCAGGCTCAGGACGATGTCGCCGCCCCGGCCCCGCTTTCGCCAGCCCGCCGATGCGATCTGCGCGAACGGCAGGTTGAACGTGATGCTCAGCACCACGCCCACGCGCATGACGACTCGCTTGCTGGTGATGGTGTAAACCGTCGTGCGCGCCATCAGCCAGGCGATGCTTCCCAGCAAGGCGAGCGCCAGCGCGATCAGTGGCAGCATGCCGGCCATGGCCAGCAGCGCTTGGCCAAACGTCGCGCCGTCGTAGGCGCTGCCAATGCCGCGCCAGGCCAGCAAGGCGCCGAAGTAGATCAGCACCAGGTCTACATGCAGCGCCTGGCGGGCCAGCAACAGCGCGTCCGGGCTGCCTTGCCAGATCTGCACCTCGTTGGCCGGCAAGGCTTCGGGCAGGCCGGGTGCGGCCTCAAACTCGTGCTCGTGCGCGGGTGCCAGCACGTTGACCAGGGTGGCGACGGCTTTCACAGCAGCGGCTCCTGGCGGTCCGGCGTGGCGTAGAGGGTGCCGGCGCCGTAATACGCCATGATCTTTTCCTCTTCGAGCAGCGTCACCTGGTCGGCGGCGTGCGTCCTGGGCACGCGTGCGAACTGGTGGCTGAGGATGGACTTGACGCGGATGGCCCGCTGCTCGACGCGAGCGAAATTCATCGGCAGCAGCACGCGACCGCCGCCCTTCACTTCGACCTCCAGGTAGCGGAACAGCATCTCCGAGCGGTCCACCCACAGGTCCACCACCCGGCCGCCTTCGGCGCCGTCATCGCCCAGCACCGGCAGTCCGCGGGGGTCGACGTCCTGGTGGGCCACGCCGAAGCCCTCCGCCACGCGCAGCGGCACGATCTTGGGCAAGCCCTCGTAGGTCATGTCGGCCACATCGGCACGGTCGCTCCAGCTGCCCGGCCCTACGCCAGCCAGCAGCAGATCGCCCGTGGGCTGCAGCGGCGAGCCTCGGTAGGCCCCGTCATGCAAAGGCGGCTGGTTGTCGCGGCGCTGGTTGGGGACCTGGACCGTGTCCCCATTGGCCAGCCGGTAGGTCTTGGCCTCGGGAACGGCCGGCCAGCCCTGCACGGTGATGGACCGGGAGCGGTCCGACTCCAGCGGATAGCCCTCGCGCTTGTTCTCGCTGTGCAGGTAGTAGATCAGGCCCGCAAAGAAGATCCAGAACGCGTAGAGCACGAGCTGGGCGACGTCGATATAGCCTGTGATGGCACCGGTTTGCATAGGGATCTCCTAGCCAGGGAACTCGGCCAGGCCGAAGCGCTGGCGGGATGAATGGGGCGCGCCTGCGGGGCGCACCAGCGGACCGATGGCGATCAGCGTGCCGAACAGCAGCGCGATCTCCAGGTGATAGACGACGCTGTAGGCGACCTGCGGTTCTGACATTGCGCTGCCCAGCCAGCCGTGGGCTGCCAGCGCCTCGAAGACGTCGCGCAGCGTGCCGCCCAGCGCCACCGCCAGGCCGCCGGCCGTGGCCTGCATGGCGCCCCAAGCGCCCAGTGCCAGGCCCGCGCAACCGTTCTGCTCGAGCCCCATCGCCACCACCAGCGTGCTGACGGCGAACAAGCCGCCGCCCAGGCCGATGAGGAAGTTGCCGAAGCGGAACAGCAGGCCCGAATCCAGCGGCGCCGCGAAGATGACCGCCGAGAACGCACAGATGCCGATCAGCAGGCCGATGGCAGCCAGGCGGTAGGCATCGAAGCCGCGTTGCAGAAGCCGCGCCGCGATCGCAAAGGCCAGCACCGAGCCCAGCGCCATGCCGGCCGTCAGCAGGCTGGTGGCGCCCACCGAAAGTTTCAGGATCGCCCCGCCGTAGGGCTCTAGCACGATGTCCTGCATGTTGAAAGCGGCCGTGCCCAGCGCCACGGCGACGAGGAAGCGGCGTGTCTTGGGCTGTGCCGCAAAGCGCTGCCAGACGGCGCGAAAGAGCTCCTGGGGCGCTGCGTCGGTCTCACGCTTGACGCTGCCACGCGCCTCTTGCTTCCACAGCGCGATGGTGTTGAACAGCATGGTCGCGATGGCCGCACCCTGCACGACGCCGACCAGCCGCGTGGCACTGAAGTTCTGCAGTACTAGGCTGAAGACCGTGCTGGCCATGACCATGCCCAGCAGCAACATCACGTACATCAGCGCCACCACGCGCGGCCGGGTGTCAGGCCGCGCCTGGTCGGTGGCCAGAGCGAGGCCTGCTGTCTGCGTGGTCTGCATGCCGGCGCCGACCATCACGAAGGCCAGGGCCGCTGCGAGGTGGCCCAGAACCACGCCACCCGGCTGGGCGCTGGCCTCGGCCCCCGGCTGCAGCAGGATCAGCGCGAACGGCATGATGGATAGGCCGCCGAACTGCAGCAGCGAGCCGAACCACAGGTAGGGCACTCGCCGCCAGCCCAGTGCCGACAGGTGGGTGTCCGAGCGGTAGCCCACCATCGCGCGGAAGGGCCCGGCCAGCAGCGGCAGTGCCACCATCAGAGAAACGGCCCAGGTCGACACGCCCAGCTCGACGATCATGACGCGGTTCAGCGTGCCCACCAGCAGTGCGTAAGCCATGCCCACCGACACCTGGAACAGTGCCAGCCGCAGCAGGCGGGACAGCGGCAGCTCGGTGCTGGCCACGTCGGCAAACGGCAGGAATTCCAGGCTCAGCCGGGACCACTTAACGGCCAGGCGCTGGTTGAGCTGGGCCACCGATTTCATGACCGCACCAGTTCCATGGCCTGCGAGGTGTAGAAGCCGCTGGCGATGCGCTGGCTGCGGCGCATGTCCCAGGCCAGCAGGCGGGGGTGAACGTCGATTCGGCGTTGCAGGTTGCGCTCGGCCACCGGCACGATGGACGGCGAGCGGTTGCCGCGCGGGAACAGCTTGCCCACGGCCTTGAACACTTCGAGCGCGGGGCTGCTGGGCGCGAACGTGAACAGCAGCGACCGGCGGGTGCGTGCGGCCAGGCCGGCGATGACTTCGACGGCATCTTCGGGCTCGTAATGGATCAGCGAGTCCATGCCGATGACGTGATCGAACTCGCCGAGTGCTGGGTCCAGCATGTCACCCGAGCGGAAGTCGATGCGGCCGCCGCTGCTGAACGTGGGCTGGCGTTCCCGCGCCAGGCCGACCAGCGTGGGCGACAGGTCGATGGCCAGCACCTCCGCGCCGCGCCTAGCGGCTTCCACGGCCAGCGCACCGGTGCCGCAGCCGGCATCCAACAGCCGACGGCCACGCAGGTCGTCCGGCAGCCAGGACAGCAGCGTGGCGCGCATGCGCTCACGGCCGGCGCGCACGGTGGCGCGCACACGGCCGACGGGGGCGTCCGACGTCAGCCGTGCCCAGGCGTCGACGGCGGTGCGGTCGAAGTAGGTCTCTATCTCTGACCGGCGCTCGGTGTAATTGGAGGTGTTCATCAATCGAATCCCAGCAGGTCGAAGATGTCGCGGTCCTTCATCGGAACGCAGCTGTAGGGCTCGCTGCCTAGCCACAGCGCTGCGGCCAGGCGTAGGTACTCGGCCTGCACGCGCGCGAGCTCGGGCGAGTCCTCCATCTCGAACAGCGTCGACTTCTTCAACCGGCTGCGACGGATCACGTCCAGGTCGGGGAAGTGGGCCGCGAGCTTCAGACCGATCCTGTCGTTGTACTTGTCGATCTGGTCCGTGGCCGCGCTGCGGTTAGCGATGACGCCGCCCAGCCGCACCTTGTAGTTCTTGGCCTTGGCGCCAATGGCTTGCACGATGCGGTTCATCGCAAAGATGGAGTCGAAGTCGTTGGCCGTGACGATGAGCGCGCGGTCGGCATGCTGCAGCGGTGCTGCGAAGCCGCCACAGACCACGTCGCCCAGCACGTCGAAGATCACCACGTCGGTGTCTTCCAGCAGGTGGTGCTCCTTCAGCAGCTTGACTGTCTGGCCCACGACGTAGCCGCCGCAGCCGGTGCCCGCCGGCGGGCCACCGGCCTCCACGCACATGACGCCGTTGTAGCCCTCGAAGACGAAGTCCTCGACGCGCAGTTCTTCGGAGTGGAAGTTGACCGTCTCCAGCACGTCGATGACGGTGGGCAGCATCTTCTTGGTCAGCGTGAAGGTCGAGTCGTGCTTGGGATCACAGCCGATCTGCAGCACGCGTTTGCCGAGCTTGGAGAATGCGGCGGAGAGGTTGCTGGACGTGGTGCTCTTGCCGATGCCCCCCTTGCCGTAGATGGCAAAGCACTTGGCCGTGCCGATCTGCACGGTGGGGTCCATCTGCACCTGCACGCTGCCGGCGCCGTCGGGTTGTCGGCGATTGCCGATCTCGCCGACTGGGATTTCAGTGACCATGTTCATGCGGCTGCCTTTTCAACAACGCCTTCGAGGCGGTCTTCCAGTTCATCGCCGGCCTGGCGAAGGGCTTTAAGGGTGTCGGCGTCGGGCTGCCAGTAGTCGCGCTCGTAGGCTTCCAGCAGACGGTGGGCCACGCGTGCCGAGGCGGTTGGGTTCAGCTGGGCGAGGCGCTCGCGCATGGCGGGGTCCAGCATGAAGGTGGCGCTGAGCTGCTCGTAGACCCAGGGCGCCACCTGGCCGGTCGTGGCCGACCAGCCCATGGTGTTGGTCACATGCACCTCGATCTGGCGCACGCCCTCGTAGCCATGCTTGAGCATGCCCTCGTACCACTTGGGGTTGAGCATGCGGGTGCGGGTCTCCAGCGCGACCTGCTCGCTGAGCGTGCGAACGGTGCCGCCGCCCAGGCTGTCGCGGGTCTGGTCGCCGATGTAGACCGGCGCCATCTGTGCGCTGTCACCGTCCTTGCGGACCTTGGCGCGCTTGATGGCGCGGCTGACACCGCCCAGCGTGTCGAAGTAGGTGTCCACCGTGGTGACGCCCAGCTCCACCGAATCCAGGTTCTGATAGGCCAGCTGCACGTCGGCCAGCACGCTTTGCAGCAACTTGGCCTGTTGTACTGGCCGGCCCGCCCGGCCGTAAGCAAAGCCCTTTCGGCGGCTGTAGGTCTCGGCCAGCTCGTCGCCGTCCTGCCAGCGGCTGTTGTCGATCAGGCTGTTGATGTTGGCGCCGTAGGCCCCCTCAGCATTGCCGAAGACACGCAGTGACGCCGTCTCGAGGTCGCCACCGTGCAGCGCCTGGAAGGCCACCGCATGCTGGCGGATGAAGTTTTGTTCCGGCGGCTCATCGGCCTGCGCGGCCAGGAAGGCAGCCTCAGCCAGCAGCTTGATCTGCAGCGGCAGCAAGTCGCGGAAGATGCCCGACAGCGTGATGACCACGTCGATGCGCGGCCGGCCCAGTTCCGCCAGCGGGATCAGCTCAGCACCAGCGAGGCGCCCGTAGCTGTCAAAGCGCGGGCGAGCGCCCATCAGTGCCAGCGCCTGGGCGATGGGCCCGCCTTCGCTCTTCAGGTTGTCGGTGCCCCACAGGACCATCGCGATGGACTCGGGCAGGGCATTGCCGGTGCTCATGTGCTTGTCCAGCAGCCGCTGCGCCTGGGCGAAGCCGTCCTTCACCGCGTATGCGCTGGGGATGCGGAAGGGGTCGAAGCCGTGCAGGTTGCGGCCCGTGGGCAGCACGGCGGGCGTGCGCAACACGTCTCCGCCCGGGGCAGGGCGCAGGAAGCGGCCGTCCAGCGCCCGCAGGATGCCGTCGATCTCGCGATCCTCGGCCATCAACTGGTCCATCTCGCTGAGCTGCTGCAGCAGGGCCAGGTCTTCCAGGTCGTCGTCCGAGGAGGGCATGCCGTTGGCCACCAGGGCCTCGATGACGGCGCGCTCCGGCCGTGCGCCGTGCGAAGCCTCGGCGCAGGACATCAGCAGGTCTACCCGCTCCGCCTGGCTGGGCGCCTGGCCCACCACGTGCAGCCCGTAGGGAATCAGTGTGTACTCGACCTCCAGCACCGCCTCGCTGAGCCGCGCGATACGGTCTTCGGCGACCGCGCCCAAGGGTGGATCGGCGGCGGCGAGGTCAAACTCGGCAGCCTGGGTCTGGATCATCAGGCTCAGCTCGTCCCGCTCGACTTGCGCCTCGGGCTCCAGGCTGCGGTAGCGCGCGAGGGTTTCCTTCAGCTCGACCAGGCCCTTGTACAGCCCGGCCTCTGCGACCGGCGGGGTCAGGTAGCTGATCAACGTGGCGGCGGCACGGCGCTTGGCGATGGTGCCCTCCGACGGGTTGTTGGAGGCGTAGAGATACAGGTTGGGCAGGTCGCCGATAAGCCGGTCCGGCCAGCAGCGGGCGGACATGCCGGCCTGCTTGCCGGGCATGAACTCCAGCGCGCCGTGGGTGCCAAAGTGAAGCACCGCGTGGGCGGCGAAGTCCTCACGCAGCCAGCGGTAGAAGGCCGAGAACGCATGGGTAGGCGCAAAGCCCTGCTCGAACAGCAAGCGCATCGGGTCACCCTCGTATCCGAAGGCAGGCTGGATGCCGACAAAGACGTTGCCGAAGCGCTCGCCCAGCACAAAGATGTGGCTGCCGTCGCTTTGCTGCTTGCCGGGTGATGGGCCCCATTGCGCCTCGATTTCCTTGAGGTACCTCTCGCGGCGCAGGTGCTCGTTCGCGGGGATGCGGTGGTGCACGTTGGCCATCGCGCCGAAGCGCGCGGCGTTGCCGTTGATGATGCTTTCGCGTAACGCGTCGACCGACGCCGGCATGTTCACCGTGTAGCCCTCGCGGGCCATGGCGGCCAGCGTGTTGAACAGCGACTCGAACACCGACAGGAAGGCCGCCGTGCCGGTGGCGCCGGCGTTGGGCGGGAAATTGAAGACGACGGCGGCGACGCGGCGCTCGGCGCGCTCGCTGCGGCGCAGGTCCACCAGCTTGCCCACGCGGGCGGCCAGCGCATCGGCGCGCTCGATGCAGCTGTGCATGTCGTGCGCGTCGATCTCGTTGTCGAAGCGGCAGGCGTGGCTGCAGCCGGTGCAGGCGATGTGCGTGGCGTTGGCGCGGCCACCGAACACCATCGCGCCGGTGGCGCCGTCCAGCTCGGGGATGGCCACCATGATGGTGGACTCCACCGGTAGCAGGCCTCGTGAAGAGCCGCCCCACTGATCCAGCGTCTGGAACTCAATGGGGTGCACGGCGAGGTAGGGCACGTCAAGCGCGGCGAGGATGTCCTCGGCCGCCTTGGCGTCGTTGTAGGCCGGGCCGCCCACCAGCGAGAAGCCGGTCAGCGACACCAGCGCGTCGATCTGCGTGCGGCCGTCAGTGCCGTGGAAATAGGCGGCGATGGCCGGGCGTTGGTCCAGCCCGGTCGCGAACGCTGGGATCACGCGCAGGCCGCGTGCTTCCAGCGCGGTGATGACGCCGTTGTAGTGGTCGGCGTTGCCGGCCAGCACATAAGAGCGCATCAGCAGCAGGCCCACGGTGCCGCGCGTGCCGGTGGTGGCGACCTTGGGCAGGGCGTCCAGCGCGGTGGCCATCAGGCCCACGGCACTGGGGTGGGTCATGCGCGGGTGGTAAAGGCCCACCTCGGGGTACTCGATGGGCTGCTGCGGCTTGGCCGTGGCGCGCAGGGCTTTGCGAGGGCCGTCCGCATAGCGCTCCACCAGCAGGCGCACCATGTTGTCGATGTTGCCCTGTGAGCCGGCCAGCCAGTACTGCAGCGTCAGGAAATAGGCCCGCACGTCCTGCGCGGTTCCGGGGATGAAGCGCAGGATCTTGGGCAGCATGCGCAGCGTCTTCATCTGCTGGGCGCCCGCGGTGCCTTTGTTGCCGTCGTCCTTGCCCGGCGGCTTGCCGCGCAGGCGCTTCAGAAAGGCCATCGCGCCGGTGGCGGGCGCTGACATGTCGAAGCGGCCCATGCGGGTCAGCTTGGTGACCTCGGCGGCGGACATCGCGCACACCATCGCATCGCAGAGCTCGCGGCGCGCCTTCAGGTCCGCCAGGATGGGCATGAAATGGTCTTCCAGGAAGAGCATCGATGCGATGACGATGTCGCCCGTGGCAATGTCAGCCTTGCAGTGTGCCAGTGCCGCAGGGTTGTCGCCCCACTCCGCGGCCGCGTGCACGGACAGGCGCAGCCCCGGCAGGGCTTTGGACAGTGTCACGTTGGCGCGTTCGGTGGCGCTGGCGAGGTGGCTGTCCATGGTCACGATGACCACGTTCATCGCAGCCCGCTTAACGAGAGAAATGGGCTTTGGCGTCATAGAGGGTCTCTACGGTGATCACCGGCACGCTCATGCTGAGTGCATACGCTTCGGTGTTGCGGCGAGCCTTGCCGCGCACGAAGAAGGGGATCTTGCGAAGCTCCTTCTCGGCGTCCGGTGCCCAGGCTGCCGGGATCGCGGCGGCTGGGCTTTCTTCGTTGTTGATTGCGGGCACCTCGATCAGTGCCGGTGCTGCCAGGGCCTGGGTCGCAGGGCCGCCGAGGTGCGACGGCGCAGCGTCCTCGTGGAACTCGAAGTCGCCGCGGAACATGCCGATCAAGTGTTCTTCTAGGCCCATCATCAGCGGGTGGACCCAGGTGTCGAAAAGCACGTTAGCGCCCTCGAAACCCATCTGTGGCGAGTAGCGGGCCGGGAAGTCCTGCACGTGCACCGGCGCCGAAATCACCGCACAGGGCAGGCCCAGGCGCTTGGCGATGTGGCGTTCCATCTGCGTGCCCAACACCAATTCGGGGCCAGCAGCGCTGATTGCAGCTTCCACCTCCAGGTAGTCGTCGCTGATCAGCGGCTCGACGCAATACAGCGCGGCCGCCTCGCGCAGGTCGCGGGCGAACTCGCGGCTGTAGGTGCCCAGGCCGACGACCTTAAAGCCGAACTCGCAGGCGGCCACGCGGGCAGCGGCGATGGCGTGGGTGGCGTCGCCGAAGACGAAGACGCGCTTGCCGGTCAGGTAGTTGGAGTCGACTGACTTGGCGTACCAGGGCGAACGTGATTCGCTGGAAGTGGCAGCGATGTCGGGATCAATGCCGGCGAGCTCTGCGACCTCGCGGATGAACGCGCGGGTGGCCGTCGCACCGATGGGGATGGTCTTGGTGGCAGGCAGGCCGAGGTTGCGTGTCATCCAACTGGCGGCCTGTTGGGCGACCTCGGGGTAGAGCACGACGTTGAAGTCGGCGTCAGCCAGGCGCGCCAGGTCAGCCGGTGATGCGTGCAGCGGCGCCGTCACGTTGACCGTCACGCCGATCAGTTCCAGCAGCTGGCGGATCTCGCGCACGTCGTCGCGATGGCGAAAGCCCAGTGCCGTGGGGCCGAGGAGGTTGCAGGATGGCCGGCCGACTTTCACGCGGGGTTGCGTGGGCTTCACCGCCAGGTGGCGCACCAGCTGATAGAAGGTCTCGGCCGCGCCCCAGTTTTCCTTCTTCTGGTAGGCCGGCAGCTCCAGCGGGATCACCGGCACGGGCAGGTTCAGCGCCTGTGTGAGGCCCCCCGGGTCGTCCTGGATCAGCTCGGCCGTGCATGAGGCGCCCACCAGCAAGGCCTGCGGCTTGAAGCGCGCGTAGGCGTCGCGCGCGGCGTCCTTGAACAGCTGCGCCGTGTCGCCGCCCAGGTCGCGAGCCTGGAAGGTGGTGTAGGTGACCGGGGGGCGCTTGGATGAGCGCTCGATCATCGTGAACAGCAGGTCGGCATAGGTGTCGCCCTGGGGTGCGTGCAGCACGTAGTGCACGTCGCGCATGGCCGTGGCGATGCGCATCGCGCCGACGTGCGGCGGGCCTTCGTAGGTCCAGAGCGTGAGTTGCATGTCAGGCGGCCAGCAGCGTGCGCCGCGTCAGAGGGCGGGTGAACAGCCCCGCGAGATCTCCCGCTTGCTCGAAGCCCTGGATGGGCGTGAACACGAGCTCGATAGACCACTTGGTCGTGAAGCCTTCGGCCTCCAGCGGGTTGGCCAGGCCCAGGCCGCAGACGACCATGTCGGGTACAGCGGCGCGGCAGCGGTCCAGCTGCTTTTCAACGTCCTGGCCTTCTGAGAGTTGAGTGCCGGCCGGCAGCCAGGCCAGCTCCTCGGCCAAGTGCTGGCGGTGCAGATATGGCGAGCCGACTTCCGTCAGCCGCATGCCCAGCTCGCGGCACAGGAAGCGCGCCAGCGGCACCTCAAGCTGCGAGTCGGGGAAGAAGAAGATGCTCTTGCCGGCCAGCGACACGCGGTGCGCGGCCAGCGCCTGCTCTGCGCGCTTGCGGGCCGGGGCGATGGCGTGCTCGACCATGTCGGCTGGCACACCCATCGCTGCGCCGGCGGCGTGCATCCACGCGGCGCTTCCCTCGGCGCCGAGCGGGAAGGGCGCGGCAACGCGGGTGGCGCCGCGCGACTCCAGCGCCTTGGCGGTGTCGCCGAGGAAGGGCTGGGCCAGCAGGAAGCGGGTCTGCGGGCCGATGGCGGGCAGGGCGGTCGAGCTGCGAGATGGGACGAAGGCGAAGCGCTTGACGCCCATCGTGGTGAAGAGGCGGCTGAACTGGTCTTCCACCACATCGGCCAGCGCTCCGACGATCAGCAGTTCGGGCTCGCGCGTCTGGGTGGAGATGGGCAGCACAGGCACCAGTGCGGCTAGGCAGGCGTCCTCGCCCTGGGTGAAGGTGGTCTCGATGCCGCTGCCGGAGTAGTTCAGCACTCGCACCTGCGGCATGAAAGCTTGGCTCAGGCGGGCAGCGGCGCGCGAAAGGTCCAGCTTGATGACTTCCGAAGGGCAGGAGCCGACGAGGAAGAGCAGCCGGATGTCGGGGCGGCGCTCCAGCAGGCGCTTGACCACGCGGTCCAGCTCGTCCTGCGCATCGGCCAGGCCTGCGAGGTCGCGCTCATCGAGGATGGCGGTCGCGAAGCGCGGCTCGGCAAAGATCATCACGCCGGCGGCCGACTGGATCAGGTGGGCGCAGGTGCGCGAGCCGACCACCAGAAAGAAGGCGTCCTGCATCTTGCGGTGCAGCCAGATGATGCCGGTCAGGCCACAGAACACCTCGCGCTGGCCGCGCTCCATCAGCACCGGGGCGTCGGTGCAACCACTGTCGGCGAGGATGGGAATCATGGCGCTCATGCCGCCGCTCCCGCTGCCCGGCTGGCCGCATGGTCCAGACGCGCGGCGCGCAGTTTCAGGATGAACTGGGTTGCGTTGATCGCGTAGCTGGCATAGGCCGCCAGTGCCAGCCACATCTGCTGCGTCGTGCCGAGCCAGCCGGTGAACCAGGCCACCACGTACGCGGTGTGCAGGGCCAGCACCCCCATGCTGAACATGTCTTCCCAGTAGAAGGCGGGGGCGAACAGCCAGCGGTCGAAGACCACCTTCTCCCAGATGCAGCCCGTCACCATGATGGTGTAGAGCGTCAGCGTCTTGACCAGCACGGACAGCGCCGCAGCGTGCTCGCCCTGGCCGGTTGCCAGGTAGCGCAGCACCAGCGCCAGGCTGACCAGGAACACGAAGAACTGCACCGGGGCCAGCACGCCTTGAATCAGCGTCCAGACGCTGGCGTCGCGGCGGGCGCGCTCCTGCGGCGTGTACAGCGGCGCGCGGGTGGTGCGCAAAGGCTGCCTCAGGGCGGCGGGTGAGGCGGCTTGGTTGGGCATGGGGCGAATCTAGGCCTGCGATTTCCGACTGTCAATCGGAATTGACGTAAACAAAACTAGACATTTGTCGCCCAATCGGGAAAATCAGCTTGACGCGAGCCGAGACGACGCCGACATTGCTTTAGCGGTCTGTCAACGCAAGCTGACTGAGCCTCTCGCAGTCCTCAAAAAGAACTTAGATCAAGCGAACAAAACGGTTAGCAGTAGCGATTTCTGACGCTGCCCAGCGCCGAGGACCGGAGCCAACGCTCTCCGGCCGCTCAAATGGAACCCTTGCTGCCAACCAGCCCACGAGGAGACACGTGGTGGCTGGATGGACGATCAATCGACTGGCCAAGCGCCAGCAAGTGCCGCGCGCTCTGGCGGCGGCTTCCCGAGGCGCCGCCAAGGGTGAGGTGCTGTTCGAGGCCGACCCGCTCACCCTGGCCGAGATGTTGGCCATCAAGAGCGCCGAGCTGTCGGCCAAGCTCGCGCCCCTGGGCGACGACGAACGGCCGCGGCTGACCTCGCCGCACCTGGTCTCCAGCAACACGTCGCAGGACATGCAGCTGTCGCGCATCGTCGAGTTGGAGATCATCCCGCGCCTGATGCTCATGCACAGCGCCCAGCCGCTGCAGGACCGACCGCCGCTGCCGGCGCTGGCGCTGACGACCGAGCATGTGCACACGCTGGCTCGCCTGGCCGCCGAAGGCGACGCCGACAGCGCCAGCAGCTACGTACGCGCCCTGCTGGACGCCGGTGCTTCGCAGGAGCAGGTCTTCCTGGATCTGCTCGCGCCCTGCGCCCGCTGGATGGGCGAGATGTGGGAGGACGACCGCTACGACTTCTCGCAGGTCACCATCGGCCTGTGGCGGCTGCAGCGCGTGCTGCACGAGCAGGGCAGCCGCTTCAGCCAGGTGGCGCGTCCCGACGCCGACAGCCATCGCGCCCTGCTGGCCGCCGTGCCGGGCGCGCAACATACGTTTGGTGTGGTCATGGCGGCCGAATTCTTCAGCCGGGCCGGCTGGGACGTCGAATGTGAACCCAAGGCCACCTGGGCCGATCTGCAGGCTCGCCTGACCGGCAACTGGTTCGACATGTTCGGACTGTCAATCGCGACGGGCGACAGCATCCCTCATGTAGCGTCTGCTATTCTTGACATGCGAGAAGCGTCGGCCAATCGCGATGTTTTCGTGATGGTTGGGGGGCCGATGGCGGCCCAATTGCCGGACTTGGCGGCGCTTTGTGGGGCCGATGCGATGGCCAGCGAGGCCTGCAGTGCGGTAGAGGCCGCCAATAGTGGTGTCAGCGGACGCGTCAAGCGAGCTTGACGCCATGTAGTCTGACACTTCACCCGCCGACACCGACTGTCGTTCATGTCCTTCGGCGGCATCCTGATGCTGCCCCTTGCGATTCAGGGAGCTCGATGCACAACCTTGGCACATCGGCCACAGATCAGCTGTTTGAAGCTCCGGAGCTCTATTTCGCTGACCTGAATGCTGACGTCCTCGCAGCGGTGGTTGCCGCCGCTGCTGATCTGGCCCTGGTGCTGGACAGTCAAGGTGTGATTCGAGACATTTCCCTGGGCACCAGCCACACCAAGGAGCTTGGCGAGCTGCGCCAGTGGGTGGGCCGTCGCTGGGTGGAGACCGTCACCATCGAGAACCGTGGCAAGGTCAACTCCATGCTGGCCGCCGCGTCTGGTGGTGGCGGCCCCGAGAACCAAGTCCAGCGCCCGGAGCGCCAGGTCAACCATGCATTGGCCGGCGGCATCGACCTGCCTGTCAGTTACAGCATCGTGCCCATGGGCGTGCAGGGCCGCGTGCTGGCCCTGGGGCGTGACCTGCGCGAAGTTGCAGCCGTTCAGCAGCGCCTGGTGGACGCCCAGCAGTCCATGGAGCGCGACTACCTGCGCCTGCGTCACACTGAGGCTCGCTACCGCCTGCTTTTCGAGGCGGTCGATGAGGCCGTGCTGGTGCTGGACGCCACGTCGCTGATCGTGTTCGAGCACAACGCTGCCGCCGCCCGTGTGCTGGGCGATTCGACCAAACGCATCGTCGGCCGCAGCTTCACCGAGCTGCTGGCGGTAGAAAGCCAGGCCGAGTCCTATGCCAAGTTCTCGCAGGCTCGCAGTGCCGGCCGTAGCGAGGACATGCTGGTGCGCCTGGCCAATGGCAATACCGAGCTGAAGCTGTCCGCTACCGTCTTCAAGCAGGACAGCACCACCTCGCTGCTGGTGCGCCTGTCGCCCGCGAATGTGGCGGCCCCGGGCCAGCCGCTGAGCCGCGCGGCCGAGGTGCCTTCGCTGCTGAACGTCGTCAACGCGATGCCTGACGCCTTCGTGCTGACCGACATGCAGGGCCGCATCCTCAGCGCCAACCAGGCCTTCAGCGACATGCTGCAGCTGGCGGTCGGCGAGTCAGTGCAAGGCCAGTCGCTGGACCGCTGGCTGGGCCGCTCCTCGGTGGACCTGAACGTGCTGATCGGCAACCTGCGCCAGCACGGCGTGCTGCGCCTGTTCCCCACCACGCTGCGCAGCGGCTACGGTGAGCCCGGCGCGGTCGAGATCTCGGCGGTCGCGGTGCCCGACGGCCCGCAGGCTTGCCTGGGCTTCTCGATCCGAGACGTCGCGCGGCGCCTGCCCGCCGAGGGCCGCTCTAACCGCCAGCTGCCGCGCTCGGCAGAGCAGCTCACCGGGTTGGTGGGTCGGCTGCCGCTGAAGGACATCGTCGGCGAGACCACCGACCTGATCGAGCGCCTGTGCATCGAGGCCGCGCTGGAGCTGACGCGAGACAACCGGGCCTCGGCAGCCGAGATGTTGGGACTGTCTCGGCAAAGTCTGTACGTCAAGCTGCGCCGCTACGGCATCCAGGATATGGGCCCCGCTGGCGGCGAATAGGCGCGACCGCTGAGGCGCGCGCCGCGCCGCAGATAAGTGTAAATCTAACTTGACATCGCGTTGCGTCAGCCCAGAATAGGCTGCATGCAGCGCCCCGCTCTTTCGGCCGTCGCCGAATTGCTCAAGCCCATCACCTGGTTTCCGCCGATGTGGGCATTTGGCTGCGGTGTCGTGGCTTCGGGGATGCCGGCCCAGGGCCGCTGGCCGCTGATCGTGGCGGGGGTACTCCTCGCGGGGCCCTTCGTCTGCGCCACCAGCCAGGCCGTCAATGATTGGTTCGACCGCCATGTCGACGCCATCAACGAGCCGCAGCGCCCCATTCCCTCCGGGCGCATGCCCGGCCACTGGGGGCTCTACATTGCCGTCCTCTGGACGCTGCTGTCGCTGCTGCTGGCCTGGCAGCTGGGCATGGCCGGCTTCCTGGCTGCGCTGTTCGGCCTGCTGCTGGCCTGGGCCTACAGCGCGCCGCCGCTGCGCCTCAAGCGCAACGGTTGGTGGGGCAATGCCGCTTGCGGGCTGTGCTACGAGGGCCTGGCTTGGATCACCGGTGCGGCGGTCATGGCCATGGGCGAATGGCCAGACGCGCGCTCACTCACGCTGGCCCTGCTCTACAGCCTGGGTGCGCACGGCATCATGACGCTGAACGACTTCAAGTCCATGAAGGGCGACCGGCAGATGGGCATCGCCTCGCTGCCTGTCATGCTGGGCGCGTCAGGTGCCGCCTACGTGGCCTCCGTCGTCATGGCCACGCCGCAGGTCATCGTTGCCCTATTGCTTTGGCACTGGGGTCAAGGCTGGCATGGCCTCGCCGTGGCCGGCCTGCTGGCGGGGCAGCTGCTGATGATGAGGCGCTTTGTGGCCCAGCCGCTGGCGCGCGCCATCTGGTACAGCGGTGCGGGCGTGCCGCTTTACGTGTCAGGCATGTTGGTCAGTGCGTTTGCGCTGCGGGGGGTGGTGGCATGAACAAGTCCTTCGGTGCCGTCAGCGTGCTGCGGCTGGGCCTGGTGCAGGCCAGCCTGGGGGCCATCGTCGTGCTCACCACGTCGACGCTGAACCGCGTGATGGTTGTGGAGATGGCCTTGCCGGCGCTGCTGCCTGGCCTCTTGTTGGCGCTGCACTACGTCGTGCAGGTCAGCCGACCGCGCATGGGCCATGGTTCGGACCTTGGCCAGCGCCGCACGCCGTGGATCATTGGCGGCATGGCCACGCTGGCAGCCGGCGGCTGGCTGGCCGCGCTGGCCACGGTGTGGATGGGCAGCAGCCCTGCGGCAGGCATTGCGCTGGCTTTGCTGGCCTATATCTTGATCGGCCTGGGCGTGGCCGCAAGCGGCACCTCGCTGCTGGTGCTGCTGGCCAAACGTGTGGCCCCTGAGAAGCGCGCTGCGGCGGCCACCACGGTCTGGATCATGATGATCGCCGGCTTCGTCGTGACGGCCGGCGTCGCGGGCAGCCTGCTCGACCCGTTCTCGGCCGGTCGCCTGCTGTGGGTGGCTGGCGGCGTGGCGTTGTCCGCCGTGGTGCTGACCGTTCTGGCACTGATCGGGCTGGAAGGGCCTGCGCAGACTGCGGCAGAAACGCAGGCACCGGTCCCCTTCAAGGAGGCGCTCGCCCACGCCTGGGGCGAGCCCCGTGCGCGCCGCTTCACCATCTTCGTCTTCGTCTCCATGCTGGCCTTCAGCATGCAGGACCTGATCCTGGAGCCCTTCGCCGGCCTGGTGTTCGGGCTCACCCCCGGCGCCACCACGCAGCTCTCCGGTGCCCAGCACGGCGGCGCGCTGGTCGGCATGCTGCTGGCCGCCGCAGCCGGCAGCCGCTGGGCCGGCCGGCAATGGGGCACGCTGCGGACCTGGACGGTGTGGGGCTGCGTGGCCTCGGCGCTGGCGCTGAGCGGGCTGGTGTGCGCGGGCCTGGTGGGCCCCGCCTGGCCGCTGCGGGCGAATGTGTTTGCGCTGGGCCTGTCAACCGGTGCGTTCTCCATCGCCGCCATCGGCTCCATGATGGGCCTGGCCGGCGCCGGTGAGGCCGGCCACGAGGGCGTGCGCATGGGCCTGTGGGGCGCCGCGCAGGCGATGGCCTTCGCGTTGGGCGGCGTGCTGGGCACGGCGGCCAGCGATCTGACGCGCTGGCTCATCGCCGACGCCGGCCTGGCCTACGCGCTGGTCTTCCTGCTCGACGCCGGGCTGTTCATCTGGGCGGCCGGACTGGCCGCCCGGATCGATCCGCGGACCCGCGCCCGGCGGGCCAACTTGGGAGAGCGCTATGAGCCACAGCCAGCCGGTGGACTTTGATGTCGTGGTCGTCGGCGGCGGCCCCGCCGGCGCGACGGCCGAGGATGAGCTGGCCACTCAAGGCCTGCGCGTGCTGCTGCTGGACCGCGCGGGTCGCATCAAGCCCTGCGGCGGCGCGATCCCGCCGCGGCTGATCGCGGACTTTGCCATCCCCGAGGCCATGCTGGTGGCACGCGCCACGGCCGCGCGCATGATCTCGCCGCAGGCGGTGGCGGTGGACATCCCCATCGAGGGCGGCTTCGTTGGCATGGTGGACCGCGAGCATTTCGACGAATGGCTGCGTGAGCGCGCCGCCTCGCACGGCGCCCAGCGCCGCGTGGGCAGCTTCGAGCGCCTGGACCGCGACCCGGACGGCATTAGCGTCGTGCACTACAGCGCTGATGATGGCGCTGTCAGCCTGCGCGCCCGCGCCGTCATCGGGGCCGACGGTGCCCGCTCGCAGGTGGCCCAGCAGGCCATCCCGGGCGCGGACAAGGGTCGCTTCGTGTTCGCGTATCACGAGATCGTCGCCGTGCCCGACGAGGCGCCTGCCGGCTACCTGGGCAGCCGCTGCGAGGTGCACTACCGCGGCGCTCTGTCGCCCGATTTCTATGGCTGGGTGTTCCCGCATGGCGCCAACGTCAGCATCGGTACCGGCAGCGCGGACAAGGGCTTCTCGCTGCGCCGCGGCGTCATGCAGCTGCGCGCTGGCGCAGGCCTGGCGCACGCGCGTACGCTGCGCCGTGAGGGCGCGCCCATCCCGATGAAGCCGCTGCCGCGCTGGGACAACGGCCGCGACGTGGTGCTGGCCGGCGACGCAGCCGGCGTCGTCGCGCCGGCGTCCGGCGAGGGCATCTACTACGCCATGCTGGGGGGGCGGCTTGCAGCCGAAGCCGTGCACCTGCTGCTGCAGACCGGCGAAGTGCGTGCGCTCGCCACGGCCCGCAAGCGCTTCATGCGCGAGCACGGCCGCGTGTTTTGGATCCTGGGGATGATGCAGCGCTTCTGGTATTCCAGCGACAAGCGCCGCGAGCGGTTTGTGAGCATTTGTCGCGACCGTGACGTGCAGCAGCTCACCTTCGACGCCTACATGCACAAGCGCCTGGTGCGCGCCCGGCCGATGGCGCACGCCCGCATCTTCTTCAAGGACATGGCGCACCTGCTCGGACTGGCACGGGTGTGATGGACCGCCTGAACGAATCCGCGCTGCTGCTGCACTTGGTAGACCTGGTGCTGGCCGTCAGCCTGATCGAATTGCTCTGGCTTTCGCTGCGTCGGCCGACGGGGCTGGCGAATCTGGCGCCAAATCTGGCCGCCGGGCTGAGCCTGACCCTGGCGCTGCGCCTGAGCCTTGTCGGCGCAGGTGCCGCCTGGATCGTTCTTTGCCTGGCTGCCGCCGGCGTGTCCCATCTGCTGGACCTGCTGGCGCGCCGCCGTCACCCTGACCTTTTCACACCCACCCAGCCCATCGGGCAAGGAAGGCAAGTACCATGAGCACACGTCGAAGTTTCATCCGCCTGGTCCCTTTGGCCGGCGCCGGCCTGCTGGCCGGCAAGGCCTGGTCCCAGGCCATGGTCGACGAGAAGGACCCAACAGCGGTCTCGCTCGGCTACCACGCCGACGCCTCCAAGGTCGACAAGGCCAAGCAGCCCAAGTACGCCGCCGGCTCTGCCTGCGGCAACTGCGCGCTCTTCCAGGGCAAGGCCGGTGCCGCTGCGGGCCCATGCCCGATCTTTGCCGGCAAGCAGGTGGCCGCCAAGGGCTGGTGCACCGCGTACGTCAAGAAGCCTTGAGTGGCTGAGATCAGCGCCGCATGAGGCTGCTGCCGGCCGATCTCCCCGAGCGTGCCGCTCTCTCGCTGGAGGTGCATGCGAGACCGTCGGAGCCGCTCGCGGCGCCCGGCCGGGCCAGCTATGTGGCGGTGCTGGTGGACCCCGACGAGCGCGAGCGCGAGCTGGCGCATCTCACCCGGCTGTGCCGCGCGCACGGTCAGGCGGCGCCCGCAGCCGATGCGGTGCACTGGAGCGGCCTGATCGGCGCGACACGGCTCAAGTGGGAGCGCCACGGCGAGTTCTCCAGCTACACCTTGCTGATGGCGGCGCGCGGCCCCGCTCCATTCGCCGACCCCGCGGCGGCCCACCTGCCGCCTGGCTGGCTGGCCGCCGCGCCTGGCATGACGGTCTACGCCGGCCATGCCGAGCTGCTGCATGCCGAGGACGCACCCACGCTGCCCGACCTGCAGCAACACTTTTTTGCCGGGAACCCCGTCGTCGGCAGCGCGGTGGGCGATGGCGCGGGCTTGGCCTATTCGGACTTCCTCATCCATGCCGACGGCTTCGGCCGGCTGCTGCTGGTGGACCAGGGCTTCACGCCGCTGATGGCCGGCCGCATGCTGCAACGCCTGTTCGAGATCGAGGCCTACCGCATGATGGCGCTGCTGGCCTTCCCGGTGGCGCGCCGCCTGTCGCCGCGCATACTGGCCATCGAGCGTGCGCTGGCCGGTCTCACCGACGACATCGCCAGCGACGGCGGCCGCGACGAAAAGCTGCTGCACGAGCTAACCCGCCTGGCCGCCGAGGTGGAGAGCGGCCTGTCGGCCAGCCAGTTCCGCTTCGGCGCCGCCCGAGCCTATGCCGAGCTGGTGCGCACGCGCATCGCTGAGCTGCGCGAGCGGCGCCTCAGCGGCCTGCAATCGCTGGATGAATTCATGTCGCGCCGCTTCGCGCCCGCCGTGGCCACTTGCGCCACCGTGTCGCAGCGCATGCACGACCTGTCCGAGCGCGTGGCCCAGGCCAGCCACCTGCTGTCAACCCGCGTCGACATCGCCCGTGAGCATCAGAACCACGCGCTTCTGGCCTCCATGGACCGGCGTGCCAAGCTGCAGCTGCGCCTGCAGCAGACGGTCGAAGGGTTGTCCATCGCCGCCATCGTGTACTACATGGCCGGCGTCGTGGGCTATCTGGCCAAAGGCGGGCGCGCGCTGGGCATGCACCTGGACACCGACCTGTTCGTGGGCCTGAGCGTGCCTTTGCTGGCGCTGCTGGCCTTCACCGCCGTGCACCGGGCGCGCAAGCATGCCCAGGACTCGGACGCCAACTGAGCCCGCATGAGCATGACCTTTCCCTTCTCCGCCATCGTCGCCCAGGACGAGATGAAGCTCGCCATCCTGATTGCCGCCGTCGAGCCGGCTATCGGCGGCCTGCTCGTGCTCGGCGACCGCGGCACGGGCAAGTCCACCGCCGTGCGCGGCTTGGCCGCGCTGCTGCCCCGGATGCGCGCCGTGCAGGGCTGCCGCTACCACTGCGACCCGGCCGCGTCTTCGGCCTGCGAGGACTGCGCCCGCCTGAAAGCGGCCGGCCGCATCAAGACCGAGGAGCTGCCCGTCCCCGTCGTCGACCTGCCGCTGGGCGCCAGCGAGGACCGCGTGTTGGGCGCGCTGGACCTGGAGCGGGCGCTGTCGCAAGGCATCAAGGTCTTCGAGCCCGGACTGCTGGCGCGGGCGCACCGGGGCTTTCTGTACATCGACGAGGTCAACCTGCTGGAGGACCACCTGGTCGACCTGCTCATCGACGTGGCCGCCTCCGGCGAGAACGTCATCGAGCGCGAAGGCCTGAGCTTGCGCCACCCCGCGCGCTTCGTGCTGGTGGGCAGCGGCAACCCCGAGGAGGGCGATCTGCGCCCGCAGCTGCTGGACCGCTTTGGCCTGTCGGTCGAGGTGCGCACGCCGACCGCGATCGCCCAGCGCGTGGAGGTCGTGCGCCGCCGCGACGCCTTCGAGCGCGACCCGGTTGCCTTCACCACGCTTTGGGCCAAGCAGGACATCAAGGTCAGGCGACAGATCCTGCAGGCGCGTGACCGGCTGGCAGACACCGTCGTGGGCGACGCGATCCTGCACCGCGCCGCCGAGCTGTGCGTGGCGGTGGGCAGCGACGGCCTGCGCGGCGAGCTCACGCTGATGCGCGCCGCCCGCGCGCTGGCCGCGCTGCAGGCCGCGCCTGAGGTCACGCAGGAGCACCTGCGCCAGATCGCCGTGCCCGCGCTGCGCCACCGGCTGCGCCGCAACCCGCTGGACGACACCAGTTCGGGCGAGCGCATTGAGCGCGCCGTCGCCGAGCTGTGGACCTGACCCAGCTCGACCCGGCCCTGCAGGCCGTCTGCCTGCTGGCCGTCGACCCGCAAGCCCTCGGCGGCCTGTGCTTGCGCGGCCCCGCCGGCCCGGCGCGAGATGCGCTGCTGGCCACCCTGCGCCGCCTGCTACCCGCTGAAACCCCCTGGCGCCGCATGCCGCTGCAGATCGATGACGAGTCCCTGCTCGGCGGCCTGGACCTGGGCCTGAGCTTGGCTGCCGGCCGGCCGGTGGCGCAGGCCGGGTTGCTTGCCGAGGCCGATGGTGGCGTGCTGCTGCTGCCCATGGCTGAGCGCATCGATGCCGGGCTGGCGGCCAAGCTGGCATCCGCGCTGGAGCAGGGCGCGTCGCGCTTCTGCGTCGTGACGCTGGACGAAGGGCAGTCGGCCGAGGAGCAGTTGCCCGCCAGCCTGCTGGAGCGCCTGGCGCTGATCGCCAGCCCGGCCGCGCCGGACCTGGCCGCGGGCTTAGACCGGCTGGGCGAGGGGCAGGCGCTGCCGTTTGACCTGGCTGAAGCGCGGCTGCGGTTGGGCACCATCCCCTACGACGATGCCACCGTGCAGGCGCTATGCGGCACAGCCGCTGCGCTGGGATTGATGTCGCTGCGTGCGCCCTGGCAAGCCTGGCGTACGGCATGCGCTGCGGCGGCCATCGCGGGGCGCGAGTCGGTCGTGCAGGCCGACGCCGAACTGGCTGCGCGGCTGGTGTTGGCGCCGCGTGCGCGGGCCTTGCCGCAGTCACGAGTCGAACCGGAGCCAGCGCCAGACACCGAGTCGTCGGCACGGCCCGAGTCCCACCCGCCGGAGCCTGAGTCCGCCGATGCCTCCCACCACACCGCGCCCGATCCCACCGACGGCGAGCAGCAGGCCCAGGAACTGCAGGAGCAAATGATCGCTGCCACCCAGGCCGCGATTCCGCCAGGCCTGCTGGCCAGCCTGGCCGGCGCGCCCGCGAAAGGTGGCGCAGGCGCCGGCCGTCGAGGCGCTGCCGCCCGCCCGGCGCTTAGCGGCCGGCCACTGGCCTCGCGGCGCGGCAGCTTGCGTGCCGGCAGCCGCCTCGACCTGCTCGCCACGATGCGCGCTGCCATCCCCTGGCAGCGCCTGCGCGGGCTGGAGCGCGAGCAGCAAGGCCTGGGGCCCGCGGCCACCCGCCTGCTGCTCAAGCGCGACGACTTCCATATCAAGCGCTACCGCCGCCCCACCGAGACGACGACCGTCTTCGTCGTCGACGCCTCCGGCTCCCAGGCACTGAACCGCCTGGCCGAGGCCAAGGGCGCGGTCGAGCTGCTGCTGGCCGCCTGCTACGTGCGGCGCGACCGCGTGGCGCTGATCGCCTTCCGCGGCGAAGGTGCCGAGGTGCTGCTGGCGCCCACTCGCTCGCTGGTGCGTGCGCGGCGCTCGCTCTCAGGCCTGCCCGGCGGCGGCGGCACACCGTTAGCCGCCGGCATCGAGGCCGCGTGGCTGCTGGGCAGCAGCCTCCAGTCGCGCGAGGGCGGCCGGGCGGTGCTCGTCTTCCTGACCGACGCCCGCGCCAACGTGGCACGCGACGGAAGTCCCGGCCGTGGCCTCGCCATGCAGGACGCTCTGGCTGCTGCCCAGCGCCTTCGCGCTGCTGGATTGGCCAGCGTGCTCATCGACACCTCGCCCCGCCCCCAGCCCGCCGCCATGGCGCTGGCGCAGGCCATGGCGGCGCGCTACGTGCCGCTGCCTCAGGGGCAGGCGGCAGATGTTTATGCAGCGGTGGCTCCGGCGATTTGAGGTTGTGAACGGCTGGTTTGCAGCGGTTGCCGTCCGCCATCTCAATCAGCCGGCTTCACGGTCTCGGCCACAAAGCCGCCATCGGCTCAGGCATCGACCGGCCGGCACGTTCGGAAGCCCTCATGGCACTGGCCGGTGGGTCTGGCAAGGCAGTGAATGGGTCTGGCGAGCCGACGCAAGTCCAGGCGGCGCATAGCGGCTGTCGGGCTCGTCGCAAGCTGTTGCGAATTCGGCCCCGTGGTCGAGCATCCGCAAGGCTTCACGGCGGATCTATCTGGCCCATCAGTTCCAGCATGCCTACGCGGTGGTGGGGCAAAAGCTGCACTTGCACGATCGCACGCTTTATCCACGCGTCGCGCGCCAGGACCTCAATCCGCCGCTCGCGGCTCAAGACCGTCACCATCTCGTCGTCCCGTCGCCGTGATGGTCGCCGTGGTGCCCGTCGCCTTTGACGGGATGTCGCCAGTCGCCGTCGCCGGTCGGGACAATCCGCGTCGGATCACCTCCCATGCCCGCAACGCGGCCGGCGTGCAGGCCGACCAGTCGCCGGAAAACTGGCCACCAGCGCGATTCGAGCGGGATTGAAAGTTCGATATGCCGAAAAATGGAGAGCGTTCGCTCTTCATCGTGCAGCAGGGCACCGCGCGTGCTCACCGGAATCGTCAGGCCGAACGCCCCGATCGTTCGCCGATAGAGGAACCCTTGCCCGCGTGTCACTGCACTCACGGTCGCCGGTGGCGCGGCGTCGGGTTGCACCGCCAGGTTGACCCTGCCTTGCCGGTCTCGCTTGATGGTCTGTCCGGGCTCAATCTTGCGTCCGCTGCCCACGCGTGCCCCGGTGACCTGGCGAACCCGCACCGCGTGGCGGTTGCCCTTCTTGACCGTTGGCGGCAGCTCGATGGTCATCAGCCCGACGTGGTCGATCGTGGCACCGCCTGGGATCGGGATGAACGTCACACCGCCCGCCTCGCAGCTGATCGTGTGCGGGTCGACGCGCTTCAGTCGATTTGAAACATACATGCGGTGTGCCCAGTCCAACACCGCGTCGGCATCGACTGTTGGCAGGTAGATCGTCGCCTGCGCGCCCGCGGGCACCGTGCCCCAGTCGATCATCAGCTCATCAGGGCGGTCGTCCAGCAGGACTGCGGGCGTCGGGCGGATCTGCAGTGTCTGAGGCGCGACCCGTGAGTTGACGACGCCTGGGTTGGGTACGTTGACGAACGCCAGGTTGCGTTGCGCGAGCTTGTCTGAAGTCGAAGGATCCTGCCAATTCGGGATCGTCTGTCCGTCCAGGTCGATCTCGGCAATCAGGCACTGGTGAAGGCTGCGCACATGTTGCTGGATCGACAGCAGCGGTCCCGTGCCCTGGAAGGGGCCGTCGGGCAGATTTGCGGGCGTCGTACCGAGCAGTCGTCCGGGGAAGCGGAGGTCGTTCGGCTGGTTGATGTCGAGCCAGCAGCCGAACCATGCCACGGTCTCGGCGCCCAGGCTGTCGTGGGCGATCGTCCGTACGTTGGGCGCATCGGTCTGCGTCGTCATCGAAACAGACGAGGCGTCGACACGCGGGCTCGCGAAGAAGGGAATGGTTGCGATCTCGTCGCCCTGTCGCCCAAGTAGCGGGATGTGCGTCGGCCCCGCAGCAAACGTGCGGTACAACGTCGTTGGATCGTGCACCGCGTTGGTCTGCTGCGCCGGCCACATCCGGAAGAACACGCGAACGTTGGTCGCATCCTGGTTGAGGTCACGTAAGCGCACCTTGGCGACCGCAAAATTGAAAATCGGGGTGCCGCTGCTGTCTGTAGGAGCCAGCGTCAGCGCTTCCGGCGCTTCGTTTGGATCGATCGCGTCGAAGTCACTCGCCAGCGCGGGATGCGTATTGAGGTTGGTGATCACCGCCTGGATAAAGGTGTTTGCAGCAGCTGCGCCATTGCCGATCGTCGCGCCGAACTTGCGCCCACCCTGCGCCACCTGGAAGACGCGCATGTCGATGCTGGTCCACCAATCCAGCCCGCGGTTGGGATCGCCATCGAGGATGTAGGGGTTGGGCGACTTGAGCAGGCGCAGCAGGCCGGCGTTCGACACGGTCTGGCCCGCCGCGGTCAGCGTTGCGGTCAGCGCGTGGTCCTCGAAGTCGGATGCGAAGCCGAACATGGCGTCGCTGTCGAACGTCAACGCAAACGGGAAAGTGAAGCGCTGCGGCACATTCGGGGGCAGGCTGGGATCCTCGGGAAGCACCGCACCGGACGGCACGAGATGAACGCCATTCAGCGGTGACGGGAAGTTCGGAACGATCGGTGGCACCGCCAGATTGCCCGCGTTGAGCCCAAGCTCCGTCGGAGTGAAGCCTTCGACGACCACCATCACCGCGGGGTCGATCCGCGCAGGGGCCCCGTTCAGTGCGATCAGCGCCAGCACTTCGCCTTGCCCGACCGTCGAACGGTCCATCACGATGTAGCAGTCGCGCGTGCCCACCTGCACGGGCAGCGCCGGGTTGGAGGCGATGCCGTTGGTGACGACTTCAAGCGACCACGCACCCCGCGTGATGTCGGCTGGCACGTCGACCACTGCGGTCACGATCTCGGCACCGGTGGCGATGCCCATCGTCGAGAAGCTGTGCGTGCGCAGGTAACGCACCGTGCCCCCTTGTCGCAGCCGCAGGAGGGGATAGTTGGATGCGTTCTGCCGATCATCGCCATAGCCGTTCGCGTGCGTCAGCCCGTTCAGCTGCGTTCCCGCGATCTGATAGGCATGGCCCGCGATCAGCGCGGTCGGCGCGACGGTCAGCGACGGTCGCCACTGCGAGAGCGGCGTCAGCTCGGCACTGTCGGGCACATATTCGTTGATCGCGTTCTGCTCGCCGGACATCAACACATGGCCGTTCGGCAGCAGCAGGAAGCAGCATTGCCACGTATGGCCCGGGGCGCTGGTCGGTTGCGCCGGCGGTGTCGACAGCGTGTTGGCATTGGGGTCGTAGTCGCAGATCGTCACCGGACCTGAAAAGCCTTGGCCCGATGCGGAGGCATCGACTGGGCCCGAGGTGATCAGCACGTGTCCGTTCGGCAGAACCACCACCGCGCCGTCGCTTGAGGTCTGGATGCCGGCGGGTGCGTTGGCGTTGCTGGCATCTGCAGGCAGGTCCGGGCCGGCCACCCAGCTGCCCAGATCGGTCGGCAGCGCACCGGGGAGATAGATCGCCGTGTGGCCGAGTCCACCCACGAAGAACGCGTGGCCATTCATCAGCGTCACCGCACCGCCAATTTCGTTGAGATTGAACCCGCCCGCAGCCGCGATTGGTAGCGTCGCCGGCGTCACACCCGCAGAAATCCAGCGGTCTTGGTCAGGCAGGTATTTCTCGGCGTTCTGCGTTGCTGTTGCCCCGAAGATCTGCACCGTCACGACCGTGCCGTCGGGCAGCAGACACCAGCTTTCCTCGTTGGTCTTGCCGACCTTGGTGTTCGCTACCGTGCCGAACCGGGTCCCTGACTCCACCCAGTTGCCGTTTGCCGGATCCCAGATCGCCGTGCGCGATGAAGAAAGCGCCCCGAACATCACGCGTCCGTCAGCGAGCACGATCGAGATGGCATCACCCACTATGAAATCGAATGTTGGAGAGGGCTTGTTCAGCGTCGACCACTGGTTCGTCACCGGGTCGAAGATCTCAGCGCGGACGTCGTTGTCCGACGAGGTGTCGGTGTCGCCTAAGGTGTCCGAGTACTCGCCCCCAACGACGAACACGCGCCCGTCCTTGAGCACTCCACTTGAGAAGTATTTGCGCTGGCCGCTCATCGGCAGCGCGGCGGACCAGCTGCCGTTGCGATAGTCACCGCCGCTGTCTGGCGTCAGTCGATACCAGTTCGCGCCGCCAAAGGTCCTGCTGAGCGTCGGGCGATTGGCGTCGTGGACGAGCACGGTGCCATCGGTCAGCAAGATCATGGTGTCGGCAAGCACGCCGGATGGTGCGTTGAAGCTGTTCCAATTGCCGGCCATAACGTACCTTTCAGGCGGATCGCCCGAACTTTTACGGGCGGTGCCAGCTTAGGACTGCGACAGGGTGCCGCATCCTCCCGATTGGGGAACATCGGCCATTAAACCGTCGATCACCTTTCTGTCGGCGATGAAGCGGTCGTTCAAGCAGGTACGAGACGGGCACCGCTGTCGAGCGACCGTTTTGGATGCTCGGAGCAGCCGGACAGTCGATGTGGAACCGAGTGACCGGTTTTGGCAGGAACGGCCACCCAGGTCCTAAACCTCGAATGACTCAGATCAGCCTGTGGCCGTCACTCGATTTTGAATCGCGGACCAAGGGCCACAGGCGCACCCAGCGCCCGTCGTCGAAGTTCGCGGCCGGCCACCGAGTGCCGCTGTACCCATCAGGGGCAAATGCCCGGCATTCGAAGACCTTGCCATTCGACGGTCATCCAAGTGACGTCCACCTGCGTTGACCAGGCATGAGCCGTTCCGCCATTGCTTTCCTTCTGGGGCTGATGCTGTCAGCGACTGTTTCCGCCGCGCCAGGTTGGGGTGTGGAAGTCCATGACCGCCTTGTCGTGCCGTCAGGGGCACCAACGAAAACGGTGGCAATCACGCTCGACGCCTGCGGGGGCGCTTTCGACGCTAGCCTGATCGAAACGCTGGTCAATCTGCGCGTACCTGCGACCGTCTTCGTCACGAAGAAGTGGCTTGACCACAACCCAACCGGCACAGCCGTGCTGCTGGCCCACCCGGACCTGTTCGAACTGGAGGACCACGGGACTTCACATGTGCCGGCAGTGATCGGCAAGGGTCGCCGTGTCTATGGCATTGCCGCGGAGCCGGACGCCGCACATCTGGAAGAAGAAGTCACCGGCGCTGCGCAGGTGATTCGGTCGCTGACGGGCCATGCGCCGGCGTTCTTCAGAGGGGCCACCGCGATCTACGACGCGCAGTCGATGCAGATCATCCGCTCGATGGGCTATCAGGTTGCGGGCTTCTCGGTGAATGCCGACGCCGGTGCCTCGCTGTCCGAGGCGCAAATCTCCGCGCGGCTGCGCGCTGTCCAACCTGGAGATATCGTGATTGCGCACATGAACAAGCCGGCCGGCGCAACAGCCGAGGCTTTCGCTGCCACCTTGCCGTCGTTGCTTGACCGGGGCTATCGCTTCGTCACCCTGTCCGGGGTCCGCCTGCAGCCTGCTTGAGCCGGTCTGACGCACGCGCCTGGCGTTTCCCAGAACGGCAGCGCCAGGAGTTGCTGAACTCAAGGCTGCTGGCGGTCAAGGGGACCTGGCAACGGTCGGATGGGGTGTGCAACCTTATCGCGGGGCATCTGGAAGATTTGACGCCGCTGCTGGGGGGGGCTGAGGACGAAGAGACGGAAGTTGCGGTAGTTTGATGCGGACCAAGGGGATGTTCCTTGGGCTAGGTTCCAGCCAGTCACAACCACCTTAGCGCCTTGTCGGCATGAGCCTCTCGCCGCAACGGCTTGACGAGTGACAGTTCTGCAGCGGTTGCCGTCATCGGCAATCAGCCGCCGAGTTCACGCTACCTGGTATGGAGCAGACGCCTGCGCAACTGGCCGGCTGACGGGTTCAACGACCGGTGTCAAGGGTGCTGCGGTCGTCCAGCCTGGCTGTCCGCGGCAGTCGTCGTCGAACGTCTGCTGCTTGAAACGTTGGAATGGCGCTTCCGACCCATTGCAGAAGTATTTTTCGCCGGGTCGGGAGCCGAAAAGCTGCCCTTCGCCGACGCCCTAAGAAAAGCAGTTTTGACGTCTCATTGCGGTCAAGCTTAATTTGTTACGGCGCTGCTAGGCAGATCGCGCATGCCGGAGAAGGAGTACCGCGGTGACTCCAGCAGCTACAGCGACAATGCCGAAAAGCGTGTGCGCCAAGAGAATTCCTCCGGCACCACACATAAAACCCGCGCTGAGATATAGGTTTTCTTCTCGACGGTACTCAGCCCAGACTGCAAGCAGTATGGATGCGACCGAGAGATAGCCACCATAGAAAAGAATCGCCCTCAGAACGCTTTCATCGGTCAACGGGAAAATAAGCCCAGAAGGGCGCATTTCGGTCTCGGTGCCAGGCGGAGCCTCTTTGATAAGCCCGTAGCGATCTAGCGCGGTTAAGAGATAGCCGCTGCCCGCGCCGCGGAGGCTCTCAAAGTGCTTCGCCACAGAAATTGCGACCATCGAAAGTGCGCCAATGACTATAGAGTTGACGCCTGAGCGAGATCGGTGTGACATGCCTAAGTTTTTGTCTTCGCAGCAAAGGGTCAGCTTACCAGAAAGCCGGCTTCTGAAATCGGCAGCTCATAGCGGTAACCAGCCATTGCTGATCTGCTAGATCGAGCGGCTAGTTGTCGTATTTCCTACTGCTGACTTGAAATACGTTATCCCGCGCGGAATGCGGCTGCATGTCGATCTCCGGAAAATCGGATTTGTATTAACCCCAGCCCCTGTGCGTAAAGTATTTTTTCATGGCCTCGAAGTGACTGTCGGCGTAGACCGTCCAAACGCAACGAGCGCCCGGCTCCAAGAGCGCCCGAGCGGGGTCGCCGCTCGGCCTGGCAAGGCAAGACGTCTGCCCGGAGGACTCGATCCAAAGTTCGTGAAGCATGTTTCTAGCCTATCGGTCGGCGGACGCCCATCATTGGCAGCAAATGGCCGGCTGCGGCCAGATTGAAGTGTTCCGACGCATCACTCAAGACACGTCAAGCACTCGAAAGCGTTTGCCAAGGGGCTCCAAGAAGTCCCGTGGCTCGTGCTGCACTGCAGTGTCATACGCGTTGGCATCGAATCCAGGCAACCCCTTCAGCTTCGTAAGGAGCCCGGATTCGCTGAGGACTCCCTCTGTGAGCAAGACGCGTCCGTGGCGCGTGTTTATCGCGAGATCGACGAACGGCAGGCCACTGTCGCCGTCACGAAGTGATATGGCATCAATCCGCGCAATGTCGCCCAGGTCTATGACCTTCACCCGACGAAGCGGTGCACGAAATTCGAAACCGAATGGCAGGCACCTCACGCCGTAAAGGAATTGCGACGGCGCAGCGATGGCGATCACCAGGACCACCACGAGCAAAGCGCACAGAAGCCCAAACGCAGCGCCCATCAACGTGCCTGAGAGCATCGCAATGGCGCCGGCCAAAAACGCGATGATCGACCAGAGGGCTGCAGGAAGCCGCTGTGGCGCCTTGGATTGGAAATAGGTCTCAGGAGACATCCGACGTTCTGCGAGATTGAGTTTAAATAATTGTGCATGATCGATCGGCTCTGTGGCGCGAAAGCCGACAGTCGCCGAAGACCGCTTTTTGGCCGGTACTGTGAATCGGCATGCCAAGCGGATAGCAGCCTTTGCCGATCATTCTGCTCATACTGCCGATTCGCCAAGTGCCTTTTCGTAGGTGGCCAGGTCGCTGGCAGAGAAGCAGCAGAAGAGGACCTCTCGCAGTTCGGGGGCGCTCAACGCAGTAGCCCGGATCGTCTTAATGGCAACCGACGCAGCGAGTTCGATTGGATAGCCGTAGATGCCAGTGCTGATGCTCGGAAAAGCCATCGACGTTAGACCTTTTGAAGCGGCGACTTCGACGGACCGCTGATAGCAGGACGCCAGCAAATCAGGCTCGCCTCGTTCGCCCCCCTGCCATACGGGGCCAACCGTGTGGACGATGTATCTGGCCTTTAGCCGGTACCCCTTTGTGACCTTTGCATCACCAGTTTTGCAGCCACCAAGAAGGCGGCATTCGTGCACCAGGTCTGGGCCGGCGGCGCGATGAATAGCACCATCGACCCCTCCGCCGCCCAGTAGCGACGAATTTGCTGCGTTGACTATTGCATCAACGCTGAGAGTTGTTATGTCGGCCCGAATGGCGCGAAGGATCGCCGTCATGTGCAGTTCGCGTTGACGTTCGAAGTGCGTGAAGCTCAGGCTACCCGAAACCGGCCGCTCGTGATGGGCAGCTCCTGGGCGTCTACAGCCGCTTTGCCTCAGCGCTCAGTCACTTCTGCTGCGGCCGCGACGCGGGACAGGGTCCCGAACACCACCCAGCCCACCGTTGCGCCTGCGAGCAGACTGAGCACCGTTCGAAAAAGGAGTTCGGCGAATTCTCCGGCAGGCAATACCACAAAGATGATTGCCTCCGCGATGGTCCATAGAACGAACGTGGCAACCCAAGGACCCGCCACATTCGCGCGCAACGCCCGACTGCACAGCGGGCACTCGAAGGAACTCTTCAAGTTCCACCAGTGCAGAGCATTTCCACAGTGACAGCAGGTGTGCTTCATGGGAGGCGGCCTACCCGATACCGGTCATCGGTGAAAGTCAGTCGCTGGCCGAGTTCGGCGGTTCAACTCTACGCCGCCAAATGGCCATTTGCGGCCTTTGCCCCGGGGGCCTCGGCTCCCAAACCTGACCCTTGTGCCAAGCTGGTCAAAACTGGCCAGTTGGACCCGTGTCCGCGCGGGCGCCGCTTTCCTTAAACATCCTCAGCAGCAACGCGTTGACCACCCCCGGCGCCTCCTCGTGTGCCAAATGCCCCAACCCCGGCAGCGGGTGAAAGCTCGCCCCGGGCAGCCACCGCGCCAGTTCCAGCGCCTGCACCGGCGCCACCGTGCGGTCGGCCAGGCCGGCGGCCAGCCACAGGGGCGTGCGCAGTTCGGGCAGGCGTGCCTGTAGATCTTCCAGCTGCCAGCTGGCCAGCATGTCCAGCACGCCGCGTAGGTGGTCGGGCTGTTTCAGCAGCTCGCGGTAGTGCTGCACGCCGGCATCGTCCAGGCGCGAGCCGGTGGAGGCGATCAGGTTGGTCAGCGCCCTCGGCTGGCCGGCGTGGCGGCTCACCCAGGTCGGCAGCCAGGTGCTGCGTGAGGCCAGCTTGGCGACGGCCGGGGCCACCAGGCCCATCAATCCGGGCAGCGGCTGCAGCGCGCCGTTGACGGACAGAAGCCTGCGCGCCTGTGGCAGGCAGGCGTTCAGGCTCATCTGCACCATCACCGCCGCGCCGGCCGAATGACCGGCAACCAGCGCGGGCTGCCAGTCCAGCGCGATGAGCAGGTCGCCGACGGCGGTGGCCATACGGGGCAGGCTGGCCTGGCGGTCGGCAAAACCTTCGCTGCCGCCGTGGCCGGGCAGGTCAGGGATGAGCAGGCTGAAATGCGCCGCCAGCCCGGGCAGGCAGGCACGCCAGGACTGCAGCGATGAGCCGGTGCCATGCAGGAGGAGCAAGTTGGGGCCTGTGCCCGGCGTGACACCGGCGCGCTGCACCCGCCAGCGCATGCCGCCGGCCTGCAGCACTTCGGTCGAGGCACTGTCAGGACTCATCCAAAACCCAGTTGTCAATCAAACTAGACACTCGTAGTATCTGGCCCATGTTGACACAAGGCCAGTCGCTTTCGCACGTCCCAGCAGGCGACGCGCGCCCACAGGCGCTGGTCATCGGCAGCGGCTTTGGTGGCCTGGCCGCGGCAGTGCGCCTCGGTGCCCGGGGCTACCGGGTGACGGTGCTGGAGAAGCTGGACGCCCCCGGCGGCCGCGCGTACGTGCACCGGCAGGACGGCTTCACCTTCGACGCCGGCCCCACGGTCATTACCGCGCCCTTCCTGTTCGAGGAGCTGTGGGCGCTGTGCGGCCGCCAGCTGAGTGATGACGTGGACCTGCGCCCGGTAGCGCCGTTCTACCGCGTGCGCTTCGACGACGGCACGGTGTTCGACTACAGCGGCGACGCCGAGGCCATGCGTGCCGAAGTCGCCAAGCTCGCCCCCGGCGATGTGGCCGGCTACGAGCGCTTCCTGGCCGCCAGCGAGGCGATCTACAAGGTCGGCTTCGAGCAACTGGGCCATGTGTCCTTCGAGCGCTGGACCGACATGGCCAAGGTGCTGCCCGACCTGCTGAAGCTGGAGGGCTACCGCACGGTCTACGGCCTGGCGTGCAAGCATGTGAAGGACGAGAAGCTGCGCGTGGTGCTGACCTTCCAGTCGCTGCTGGTGGGCGGCAACCCGTTTTCCACCACCTCGGTCTACTGCCTGATCGCCTTCCTGGAACGGCGCTTCGGCGTGCACTTCGCGATGGGCGGCACCGGCGCGCTGGTGCGCGGGCTGGTAGGGCTGATCGAGGGGCAGGGCGGTCGCGTGCTGTGCGGCCAGGGCGTCGAGGAGATCGTCGTCGAGAACGGCGCGGCCTGCGGCGTGCGCCTGCAGACCGGCCAGCGGCTGGACGCCGATGTGGTGGTCTCCAACGCTGACTCCGCCTGGACCTACAAGCACCTGCTGGCGGCCCGCTACCGCCGCCGCTGGACCGACAAGCGCATCGCCAAGGCGCGCTACTCGATGAGCCTGTTCGTCTGGTACTTCGGCACCCGGCGCCAGTACCCCGACGTGGCCCACCACACCATCTCGCTGGGCCCGCGCTACGAGGGCCTGCTGGACGACATCTTCACGAAGAAGCACCTGGCCAACGACTTCAGCCTCTACCTGCATCGCCCCACGGCGACGGACCCCAGCCTGGCCCCGCCCGGCTGCGACGCCTTCTACGTGCTGGCCCCGGTGCCTCACCTGGACGCCGGCGTGGACTGGCGCGAGCGCGCCGAGCCCTACCGGGCGGCGATCGCCAGGCGTCTGTCTGAGACGCTGCTGCCGGGACTGGAGCAGGAGGTCATCAGCTCGCTGATGCTGACGCCGCAGGACTTCCAGGACCGGCTCAGCAGCTACAAGGGCGCCGCCTTCGCGCTGGAGCCGGTGCTGACGCAGAGCGCCTGGTTCCGCCCGCACAACCGCAGCGAGGAGGTGGAGCGCCTCTACCTCGTCGGCGCGGGCACCCACCCCGGCGCCGGCCTGCCGGGCGTGCTGTCGTCTGCCCGCGTGCTGGATGCCATCGTGCCGCATGCCCGTGATTTGCCCCGTCCCCACCAATTTCTGGCCGATGAAGGGTTTGCCCATGTCCGACCTGCATGACGCCGCGCGCCCGCCGCTACTGGCTGCCGACCTGGCCGCCTGTCGCGAGAGCCTGGCCAGCAACTCCAAGACCTTCCACGCCGCCTCGCTTCTGCTGCCGCCCGGCGTGCGCGCGCCGGCCACGGTGCTGTACGGCTTCTGCCGTCTGGCTGACGACACGGTGGACGTGGGCGGTGGCCGGCGCCTGGCCATCAGCCAGTTGCGCCGCCGCCTGGACCGTGTCTTCGAGGGCCGGCCCCAACCCGTGGCCGCCGACCGCGCGCTGGCGGCCGTCGTGGCGCAGTACGCCATCCCGCGGGCGCTGCTGGACCTGCTGATGGAGGGCCTGTCCTGGGATGTGGACGGGCGCACCTACGAAACGCTGGACGATTTGCAGGACTACGCCGCCCGCGTGGCCGGCACCGTGGGCGCCATGATGAGCCTGCTGATGGGCGTGCGCTCGCCCGATGCGCTGGCGCGCGCCTGCGACCTGGGCGTGGCCATGCAGCTGTCCAACATCGCCCGCGACGTGGGCGAGGACGCCGGCATGGGCCGCCTCTACCTGCCGCGCCAGTGGCTGCGCGAGGCGGGCCTGGACCCCGTCGACTGGCTGGCTGCGCCGCGCTTCGAGCCTGCGCTGGCGGCCGTGGTGCAGCGCTTGCTGGACGCAGCCGACACGCTGTACGTGCGGGCTGCGGCTGGTGTCGCCAGTCTGCCGCTGGCCTGTCGGCCCGGCATCAACGCGGCCCGCCTGATGTACGCCGCGTTGGGCCATGAGGTTGCGCGGGCTGGCTGCGACTCGGTCAGCCGCCGGGCCGTCGTGCCGCGCCGGCGCAAGCAGCGCCTGCTGCTGCAGGCCGCCGTGAGCCTGTGGCCGGCACGCAGCCGCCTGCAGGAGCCACCGCTGCCTGCCAACCGGCCGCTGCTGGCGGCCGTGGCCGCCACGCCGGCACCGCAGCCGGTGCGCAAGGTTGATTTCGTCATCGACCTGTTCGAGCGGCTGGAGCGGCAGGACCGCGGCGCTTCCTTCGGCCGGAGCGTTGCGTGAGTGTCCTGGCGCTGGGGCTGAACCACGGCAGCGCGCCGCTGGACCTGCGCGGGCGCTTCGCCATCCCGCTGGAGGCGCTGGGACGCAGCGTGCAAGGCCTGCGCAGCCATCTGGCGCGCGTGCAGCCCGAGGTGGCCATCCTGTCCACCTGCAACCGCACCGAGCTGTACGTCGGACTGGCGCCGAGCGCTTGCCCACGCCACGCGCTGGAGCTGGCCGAGCCGGCCATCGAATGGCTGGCCGCCCAGGGCGGTACCAGCCCCGACAGCCTGCGCGGCCACAGCTACTTCCTGCAGGGCGCCGACGCGGCGCGCCATGCCTTCCGCGTCGCCGCAGGCCTGGACTCCATGGTGCTGGGCGAGCCGCAGATCCTGGGCCAGATGAAAGTGGCCGTGCGCGAGGCCGACAGCGCGGGCGCGCTGGGCGCCACGCTGCACCAGATGTTCCAGCGCAGCTTTGCGGTGGCCAAGGAGGTGCGCAGCAGCACCGAGATCGGCGCGCACGCGGTCAGCATGGCGGCAGCGGCCGTGCGCCTGGCGCTGCAGCTGTTCGAGGACCTGCATGGCACGCGCGTGCTCTTCGTCGGCGCGGGCGAGATGATCGACCTGGTCGCCACGCACTTCGCGTCGCACGGGCCGTTGCAGATGACGGTCGCCAACCGCAGCCCGGCGCGCGGCCGGCTGCTGGCCGAGCGCCTGGGCGCCGGGCAACTGCCGTTGGCCGAGCTGGGCCAGCGCCTGCATGAGTTCGACATCGTCATCAGCTGCACCGCCAGCAGCCTGCCGCTGATCGGCCTGGGCGCCGTCGAGCGCGCGCTGAAGGCCCGCAGGCGCCGCCCTATGCTGATGCTGGACCTGGCCGTGCCGCGGGACATCGAGCCCGAGGTGGCGCAGCTGCCCGACATCTACCTCTACACCGTGGACGACCTCGCCCGCCACGTGCAGACCAACGGCGAACGCCGCCAGGCTGCCGTGGTGCAGGCCGAGGCCATCGTCAGCGCCGGCGTCGACAGCTTTGCGCAGTGGCTGGAGCAGCGCGCCAGCGTGCCGCTGATCCAGGCGCTGCAGCGCCAGACCGAGGACTGGCGCCAGGCCGAGCTGGCCAAGGCGCGCCGGGCGCTGGCCAAGGGCCAGGATGTAGAGGCGGTGATGGAGACGCTTTCGACCGCGCTGACGCGCAAGATGCTGCACGGCGCCCTGAGCGAGCTACACGGCAGCGCGGGTGAGGCGCACCAGCAGTGGATGAGCTCGCTACAGCGCCTGTTCCTGCGGCCTGCGGCAGTGCGGGACTGACCCCATGCCCGACCACTGGTTCGGCCTGGTCGAGCTGCTGCTGGTGTTCGGCCCTATCCTGGGCTGGGCGGGCTGGCAGTGGTGGAGCTGGCGGCAGTGGCGGCAGCGGCAGGCGCAGGAGCGAGAGCAACAATCGTCGCCACCGGCCGGTCCGCATGCGTAGCAGTGGCTCGCCGAGCCACTCGGCTTTTCGAGGGGTGGGGTGGCAGGTGGTCGCAGTGAATCCAACAGCTGGGGGTCGCACATGCCGTATCAGGTGATCTATTCATCCGCCTCCTCGACGCCCATGCAGCGGGAGGACCTGGAGGACATCCTCGAGCGCGCGCAGGCCAGCAACGCGGCGTCCGGTATCACCGGTGCGTTGGTGTACGTGGATGAATGCTTCTTGCAGGTGCTCGAAGGCAGTGCCGAGGCTGTGCAAACGCTGATGGCGAAGATCTCGACTGACCTGCGCCACGAGACCGTCACCGTCCTGCAGGCCCAGGCCGTGCCCGCGCGGTGCTTTGCGGATTGGCAGATGGCCTATGTCAGTGCCACTGCTGCGCAGGTGGCCGAGTGGGCCGGCCTGAACGTCCGGACGGACCTGCCCGACACGCTGGATAGCATGCGTGTGGACCGCGAGAGAGCCCTGCAGGCCATGGACGGCATCCTGGCCGTCTTGATGCAGCAGCGGGCCTCGCGAACCGGAGCCGGGTGAGTGCCGCGGGCCGCCTGCGTCGACCCGCTCAGAACACCGCGTGATCCCCCCGCTCCGGCGGCTGCTCGGCGCCGCTCGCGAGGCCGGCGTAGAAGTCGGCCAGTGTCTGCTGACCCGTAGACGGCGTGGCCGAGGCGTCATACTGCCCGGTCAGCGGGTTTAGCACCAGCATGGACTCGGTGGCGTAGTAGCGGCCGATGCGCGCCAGCTCCGCCTTCTCGGCCAGCGGGGGCAGCACGCGGCCCAGCGCGGCGAGCGTTCCGATGATGGCGTCCATCAATCCGACCGGCACCGACTTGAACTTGGGCTGCACACCCAGCGCCGTGAACAGCAGCTCGCCCTGTTGGCGCGCCGTCAGCGCCGGCCCGGGCCCGCCGATGGGCAGGATACGGTGGCGGCGCTCCGGTAGGTGCAGGCAGTCGGCGAGGTAGCCGGCCAAGTCGTCGTCGCTGATGGGCTTGCAGGCGGTCAGCTCGCCGTTGCCGAAGACGAGGAAGGGCTTGCCACGCCGGACCCGGTCGAGCTGGCCGGAAAGTGACTTGAAGAAGGCGGTGGGCCGCACGATGGAATAGGCCAGCCCCGAGGCGACCAGGGCTCGCTCGAACGCCAACTTGGCCTGCTGGAAGGCCAGCCGCGGCTTCTGCACGCACAGCGCCGACAGCAGCACCATCTGCGCGATGCCTGCCTGCTGCGCCGCTGCGAGCGCATGCAGATGGGCCTGGTGGTCAATGGCCCAGGCGTCCCTCGGTGCGCCGGTGCGCGAGGCCAGGCAAGAGACCAGCGCGTCGAAGCGCTCGCCGCAGATTCCGTCGCGCGGCAGCGAGGCCGGGTTGGCCACATCGCCGCAGCGCACAGTGGTGCCAGCCAGCAGCCGCTCGGTGTCGGCCTGACGCAGCCGGCCGCCGACGCCTGCGCGTGGCCGCACGAAGCAGACCACCTCGTGGCCGCGTTGCCGCAGCGCGCGTGCGGTGGCTTGGCCGATGGTGCCGGTGGCGCCTAGAAGCAGGATGCGCCCCATCAAGCGCTCCTGGTCCAGCGCGGCATGCGAAAGGGCAGCATGGCCTGCACCCAGGGCTGCGCAAAGCGCCGCAGCGACAGGCTTTCGTGGACGCTCACGGAGCCGTCGGCGGCGTCGCGCAGCAGCGAGCGGCAGTAGAACGGCCCGCTTTCCAGAGTGGCCAGAAGCTCGGGCGGCTGCACAGCGCGGCAGCCGCGCGCCAGGCCCCAGGCGGTGGCGGGCAGGGCGCTGCGGGGTGGTGGCTCCTGGGCCTCGATGGCGCCGTCGGCGTCGATGTGCAGCGCCAGCGCGCGCTCGCTGCCGTCGGAGCACTGCACGTCGTACAGCACCCGGCTGCGTTGGCCGGGCAGGGCGCTGCGCGACCACTGCCAGCTGTCGAAGTCGCGCGCCAGCGGGCGCATGCCGTGGTTGGCATCGAGGTAGGCGTCGCCGGCCCAGCGCAGGTGGGGTGCGTCGAAGCCCAGCTCGACGCGGGCGCGCGGGGCGATGGGTTGCCAGCAGTGGCGGCCTGCCGCGTCCAGCGCAAAGGCTCGGCCCGGCAACTGCTGCGGCTGCAGCCGGACGTGGCCGAGCAGCCGGCGCGGCCACGGCGCCGTCCATTCGTCCACGTCGATGTGCAGCGCGCCGCTTGCGCTCCAGGCCAGCCGGCTGCGGCCGATCTGCAAGTGATCCGCGCCGCGGTGCAGTTGGGCGGCGCTTCGCTCGGTCATGGCCCACAGCCGCTCGAAGCGCGTGTGGCCCGGTGGGCGGCGGTAGAGCGACAGGTTGAGCGCGCAATGCGCGTCGGCCGGCGCGCCCGCGTCGCCATGGCGGCGGCGCGCCCAGGCGTAGTACGGCGAGAACACGCTGCCGACGAAGGCGATCAGCGTCAGGGCGTGGACGCTGCCGTCGGGCTGCGGGTCGCTCAGCGCGTCGACATACCACCAGGCATAAGCGCCGGGCGCGACCGCGAGGTCGAAGGCAGGGCCGCGAGGATCTGCTCGGCGGCCAGCTGACCCGACAGCGCCGCCATCGGCACGCCCGGGCCCGGATGCACCGAGCCACCCGCCAGGTACAGCCCCGGCACCGGCGTGCGGCCATCCGGCCGGGCGTGGAAACTCGCCCGCCACCCTTGGGCTGCCGGGCCGTACAGGGCCCCGCCACTGCCCGGGAACAGCTGCGCAAAATCCTGCGGGCGGGTCAGCACCGGCGGTCCGGTGGGCCTCAGGCGCAGGCCGGCGCGGCTGAGTTGGGTCCACATCTGTGCTTCGCATCGCGCGATCTCCAGTTCGGTGAGGGGACGCTGCCCGGTCTGTGCCGGCGCATTGACCAGGCACATCAGCCGCTCGGGCCGGCGTGGGCCGCCGCGGGCGGGGCGCGCATCGGCATTGCGGTCCTGGGCGCACACGTAGACGGTGGGCGAGTCGGGCAGCCGGCCGGCGGCGATGGCCTCGAACTCGGCCCGATAGCCGCCTGGCGGGCCGAAGAAGACGTTGTGGTGCGACAGCTCGAAGCCGCCGGCCTCGGCCTCGCCGTGCCAGGTCAGTGCCGACAATGACGGCTGGGACTGGGCGGGGGCGCCCAGCGCCTGGCGCACCGGTTCGTCCAGCAGGCCCTGGCTCAGTGCCTGGGCGTCGCCGTTGAAGACGACGATGTCTGCCGGCAGCCGCTCGCCGTCGGCCAGTTCCACGCCGCTGACCCGGCCGTGCGCGAGCAGCAGGCGGCGCGCCTCGCAGCCGTAGCGGCTGCGCACGCCCAGCGCCTGCGCGCAGCCGGCCAGGGCCTGGGCGAGGCGGTGCATGCCGCCCTCCACCTGCCAGACGGCCTCGCGCTCTACGTGGGCCACCAGCATCAGCGTGGCGGGGGCGTCGAAAGGGGAGGAGCCGCAGTAGGTGGCGTAGCGGCCGAACAGCTGCCGCAGGCGAGGGTCGTGGAAGTAGCGGCCCAGTTCGCGCCACAACGTGGTGAAGGGCGAGATGCGCAGCAGCTGGCGCAGCCCGGGCAGCCCCTGCTGGCGCAGCACGCGCCAGGCAAGCGACCCTGGCGTGGGCCGGGTGCTGCGCATGAAGGGACGGTCCAGCGTGTCGTGTACCTGGCGCGCGCGGCTGCAGAAGGCGCGGTAGCGCCGGGCCTCAGCGGCGTTGCTGAACGCGGCCATCGCCGCCACGCTGCCCTCCAGGTCAGCCGACAGGTCCAGCCTTTCGTCCGGTCCCCAGGCGTGGCGGGCCAGCACCTCGCAACGGCTCAGGTGTAGGTGGCGGTCCAGTGACAGGCCCAGCCGCTCGAACAGCGCGTCGAACACCCAGCGCATGGTCAACACCGTGGGACCACCGTCCAGCCGCAGCGGGCCGAACTCGACCTGACGCATCTTGCCCCCCGGCGTGGCGGCGCGCTCCAGCAGCTGGACGTCCAGCCCCTCGCGTGCGAGCAGGGCGGCGGCGCTCAGGCCGCCCACACCGGCGCCTATGACCAGCACGCGCGGCGGGCAGAGGCTGCGGGGGAGCGTATGCAAGCTCATTGACGCCCTTTCCAGGTGTGTCTATGCTGATTGACACATAGTAATGTAATTCGGTGGAGACAAGCCTCGTCTTGCAGCTTCATCCAGAGCAAAGGCCTCTATGTCGCATGACGACCGAATCGAGCGTGCCCTCCGTGCCAGCCTGGCTTCCAGCCTCCAGGGTGGCCATCCGCCCAAGCTGGCGGCGGCGATGCAGCACGCGGTGTTCCCCGGCGGCGCCCGCATCCGGCCTAAGCTCACGCTGGCCGTGGCGCTGGCCTGCGGTGAGGACGACGTGGCGCTGACAGCCGGCGTGGCGGCGGCCATCGAGCTGCTGCATTGCGCTTCGCTGGTGCATGACGACCTGCCGTGCTTCGATGCGGCGGAGACCCGGCGCGGCCGGCCGTCGGTGCATCGTGCGTTCGGCGAGCGCCTGGCGGTGCTGGCTGGCGATGCGCTGATCGTGGCCGCCTTCGAGGTGCTGGGCGGCTGCGCTCGGCGGCATCTGTCGCGGCTGCCGGTGTTGTTGCGCACCATCAGCCAGGGGGTCGGCATGCCCATGGGCATCGTCGCCGGCCAGGCCTGGGAGTGCGAGCCGCAGCTGAGCTTGAGCGACTACCAGCAGGCCAAGACGGGCGCCTTGTTTGCGGCGGCCACGATGGCTGGCGCGCAGGCTGCCGGTGCTGATGGCGCGCCCTGGCGGGCGCTGGGCGAGCAACTGGGCCAGACCTACCAGGTGGCTGACGACATCCGCGACGTGATGATGGACGCTACAACGTTGGGCAAGCCCGGTGGCCAGGATGTGGCGCTGGGCCGGCCCAGCACCGCACGCGAGCTGGGCCTGGAGGGTGCGCTGGCCGAGTTCCATCGCCTGGTGCAGGCCACGCTGCTCACGGTGCCGGTCTGTCCTGGCGCGTCGCAGTTCCGCCAGTTGATACGGCACGAGGCCAACCGGCTGGTGCCGCAGCAACTGGTGGAACGGGTCGCCGCTGTGGCGTGAATGTGCAGACGCCTGCCGCGCCGATGCCTGGGTCCCACTGGAGCGACACGCCGCTGGCCTGGCGCGACCGGCTGCTGGGCAGCGCTCGCTTTCGCCGCTGGGCGGAGTCGTTCCCGCTCACGCGTTGGATAGCGCGGCGCCGCGCGGCCCAGGTGTTCGACCTGGTGGCCGGCTTCGTCTACTCGCAGGTGCTGCTGGCCTGCGTGCAGCTGCGCCTGTTCGACCTGTTGCTGGCGCAGGGGCCGCAGAACCTGGCCCAGCTGGCGCTGCGGCTGAGCCTGCCGCAAGCGGGGACCGAGCGCCTGGTGCTGGCTGCGGTGTCCCTGCGGCTGCTGGAGGCTCGGCCCCAGGGCCGCTACGGCTTGGGCCCGCTCGGCGCGCCGCTCGCGGGCAATTCGGGCCTGTCGGCCATGGTTGAGCACCACGCCACGCTGTACCGCGACCTGGCGGACCCGCTGGCGCTGCTGCGGGGCGATGCGGCGCCGGGCCGGCTTGCCCGCTTCTGGCCCTACGCAGGGACTGAAGCGCCAGTTGCCTTGCCGGCGAGTCAGTTAGCGGCCTATTCGGCTTTGATGGCTGCCTCCCAGCCGCTGGTGGCTGAACAAGTGCTGCAGGCCTACCCCTTAAGACGCCACCGCAGTCTGCTCGACGTGGGCGGTGGTGACGGTGCCTTCGCCTGCGCGGCCGCACGCCATGCGCCTGAGCTGCAGGTGCAGGTGTTCGATCTGCCCGGCGTGGCGGCGCGTGCTGCGCAGCGCTTCGAGCAGGCGGGCCTGGCGGACCGCTGCAGTGCGCACGGCGGGGACTTCTTCGTGGACGAGTTGCCGGTGGGTGTCGACCTGATCTCGCTGCTGCGCGTCGTGCATGACCATGACGATGAGCGGGTCTTGCGCTTGTTGCGCGCCGTGCGCCGCGCGCTGCCAGAGGGCGGTCGCCTGCTGCTCGCCGAGCCGCTGGCCGACACGCCCGGCGCCAAGGCCATGGGCCATGCCTACTTCGGTTTCTACCTGCTCGCCATGGGGCGAGGCCAGCCCCGCAGCGAAGCCCGCCTGCGCGACATGCTGGCCGAGACCGGCTTCAAGCGCGTGATGCGGCTCGGCACGCACCTGCCTTTGCAGGCCAGCGTGCTGGTTGCCGAGGCCGGTTGATCAAATAAGTGTAAATCTTAGTTGACGCTTGATTGTGTAAGCGTAGTATGACTCTCATGAGATCTAGAAACCCCACCGCGCAGGCACCGGCCACCGGTCGCTGTGGCGTCGTATTCCAGGAGGCTGACTCATGAATACGCTGGCCGTGGTCATCGACCGCCCCGAGCATCTGAGCCTCAGCCACCTGCGCCTGCCGGTGATGGAGGACGAGGATGTCGTCGTCGAGGTGGAGTGGAGCGGCATCAGCACTGGCACCGAGCGCTTGATCTGGACCGGCACCATGCCGATGTTCCCGGGCATGGGCTACCCGCTGGTACCAGGTTACGAGGCGGTGGGCCGCGTGATCGCAGTGGGCCCGGCGAGTTCGCAGTGGGTGGGCCAGCGGGTCTTCGTGCCCGGTGCGCGCTGCTTCGGCGAGGTCAAGGGCCTGTTCGGCGGCTCGGCCTCGCGGCTGGTGGTGCCCGGCGCCAAGGTCCTGCCGGTCGAGGAAAAGCTCGGTGAACAGGCGGTGCTGCTGGCCCTGGCCGCCACGGCGTATCACAGCGTGGCTGGCGGCGGGCAAGGCCAGCCGCACACGCCGCCCGACCTGATCGTGGGCCACGGCGTGCTGGGCCGCCTGTTGGCACGCATGAACGTGGCGGCCGGCATCACCGACTTCACCGTCTGGGAGACCAACCCCGCGCGCGCCGACGGCGCTGTCGGCTATTCGGTCGTGCACCCGGACGACGACAAGCGCCGCGACTACAAGGCCATCTACGACGTCAGTGGTGATGCTGGCCTGCTCGACAGCCTGATCGGCCGGCTGGCCTTCGGCGGCGAGGTGGTGCTGGCGGGTTTCTATGCAAAGCCGCTGTCGCTGAACTTCGCGCCGGCCTTCATGCGCGAGGCCCGCATCCGCGTGGCTGCCGAATGGAAGCGCCCCGACATGCTGGCCGTGAACGCGCTGCTGCACGCAGGCCGGCTGTCCCTGGACGGCCTGCTCACACACAGCGAACCGGCCGAGAACGCCGGTCACGCCTATGCCCAAGCGTTCAGCGACGCCGGCTGCCTGAAGATGGTCCTGGACTGGAGACACCACGCATGAGCACTTCCACCATCCCGGCGGAAGCGCCGGTGCGCTTCCAGCCCCGCAACGATGCCCTGCGCGCCGAAGCCGCCATCGAACCGGATGCCGTCGCCACTGGCCCTGTCACCAAGGCCACGCAGATCATCGCCATCTACGGCAAGGGCGGCATCGGCAAGAGCTTCACTCTGGCCAACCTCAGCTACATGATGGCCCAGCAGGGCAAGAAGGTGCTGCTGATCGGCTGCGACCCCAAGAGCGACACCACCAGCCTGCTGTTCGGCGGCAAGGCCTGCCCCACCATCATCGAGACCAGCAGCAAGAAGAAGCTGGCCGGCGAGGCGGTGGCCATCGGCGATGTCTGCTTCAAGCGCGACGGTGTCTACGCCATGGAGCTGGGCGGCCCCGAAGTCGGCCGTGGCTGCGGCGGGCGCGGGATCATCCACGGTTTCGAGACGCTGGAGAAGCTGGGCTTCCACGACTGGGGCTTCGACTACGTGCTGCTGGATTTCCTCGGCGACGTGGTCTGCGGCGGCTTCGGCCTGCCCATTGCCCGCGACATGTGCCAGAAGGTCATCGTCGTGGCGTCCAACGATCTGCAGAGCCTGTACGTCGCCAATAACGTCTGCAGCGCGGTGGAGTATTTCCGCAAGCTGGGTGGCAATGTCGGAGTGGCCGGCATGGTCATAAACAAGGACGACGGCACCGGCGAGGCGACGGCGTTTGCCGAAGCCGTGGGCATCCCCGTGCTGGCCGCCATCCCGGCCAACGAGGACATTCGCCGCAAGAGCGCGAGCTACGAAATCATCGGCCGGCCCGGTACGCAGTGGGCCTCACTGTTCGAGACGCTGGCCACCAACGTCGGCGAAGCGCCGCCAGTACGGCCCAAGCCTCAGACGCAGGACCAATTGCTGGGACTGTTTTCGGCAGAGGTGACCGGGCGAGATTTCCAGATGGAGCCGGCGACGCTGTTCGACATGGTCGGCAAGACCGATCTGGTCAAGCCCACGCTGGAAGTCGTCTACGACGCCGCCTGAGCACGCTGCCATGTCGAACTGCCACGCGACCCCCGAGATGGCCCTGGCCCAGAGCCAGACCAACAGCGAAGTCACGCGCGAGACGCTGGCGCGTTACGCGGCCGACTATCCCAAGGGCCCGCACGACCAGCCGCAGAGCATGTGCCCTGCCTTTGGTGCGCTGCGCGTGGGCCTGCGCATGCGGCGCACGGCGACCATCCTCAGCGGCTCGGCCTGTTGCGTCTACGGCCTGACCTTCACCTCGCATTTCTACGGCGCCAAGCGCAGCGTGGGCTATGTGCCCTTCAACAGCGAGAGCCTCGTGACCGGCAAGCTGTTCGAGGACATCCGCGACGCAGTTCATGCCCAGGCCGACCCCGAGAAGCTGGACACGCTGGTGGTCATCAACCTTTGCGTGCCCACCGCCAGCGGCGTGCCGCTGCAGTTGCTGCCCAAGCAGATCAACGGCGTGCGCATCATTGGCATCGACGTGCCCGGCTTTGGAGTTCCCACGCATGCCGAGGCCAAGGACGTGCTGGCCGGCGCGATGCTGCAGCGCGCCCGCAGCGAGGCCGAAGCCGGTCCGGTGGCGGCGCCCAAGGGGTGGCGCGAGCAGGGCATGGATGCAGCCAAGACGGTCAGCCTGCTGGGCGAGCTGTTCCCGGCCGACCCCATGGTCATCGGCATGCTGCTGGGCCCGCTGGGCCTGAAGGTGGGGCCCACGGTGCCGACTCGCGAATGGCGTGAGCTGTACGCCGCGCTGGACTGCACGGTGGCCGCGGCTATCCATCCTTTCTACACAGCCAGCGTGCGCGAGCTGCAGGCCGCCGGCCGCCCTATCGTGGGCTCGGCCCCGGTCGGTGCCGACGGCACCGCCGCCTGGCTGCGCGCCATCGGTGCGGCGGCCGAGGTGCCCAGCGCTCAGGTCGAAGCGGCGATTGCCGCCATCCTGCCCGCCATCCGCGGCGCGCTGGCCAAGTCGCCGATCAATGCCACCGTCACCGTCAGCGGCTACGAGGGCTCCGAGCTGCTGGTGGCGCGCCTTCTGGTGGAGAGCGGCGCGACCGTGCCCTACGTCGGCACCGCCTGCCCGCGCACGCCCTGGTCCGAGCCAGACCGGGCCTGGTTGGAAGCGCATGGCGTCGAGGTGCAGTACCGGGCGTCGCTGGAGCAGGACCTCGCGGCCGTCTACCGCCACCGCCCGCAGCTCGCCATCGGCACCACGCCGCTGGTGCAGGCCTGCAAGGAGCTGGCCATTCCGTCGCTGTACTTCACCAACCTCATCTCGGCGCGGCCGCTGATGGGACCGGCCGGCGCGGGGTCGCTGGCCCAAGTCATCAACGGTGCCATCGCCAACCAGGCGCGGTTTGACACGATGCGTGAGTTCTTCGGCGAGACGGGGCAGGGCGACCGCGCCGGTATCTGGACCGAAGTGCCCGTGCTGCGCCCCGAGTTCCGCGCAGAGACGCGCCGCCAGGTCATCAAGGTGATGAAGCGGCGCAAGGCGGAGGAGATGGTCTGATGAACTTCGTCTTGGATCACGACCGTGCCGGCGGCTACTGGGGTGCCGTCTATGTGTTTACGGCCATCAAGGGTCTGCAGGTGGTCATCGACGGCCCGGTGGGCTGCGAGAACTTGCCGGTGACCTCGGTGCTGCACTACACCGACGCGCTGCCGCCGCACGAGCTGCCCATCGTCGTGACCGGCTTGGCCGAGGAGCAACTGGGCCGCGAAGGCACTGAGGGCGCGATGAAGCGCGCCCATGCCACGCTGGACCCGGACCTGCCCAGCGTCGTCGTCACCGGCTCCATCGCCGAGATGATCGGCGGCGGCGTGACGCCCGAGGGCACCACCATCGCCCGATTTCTGCCGCGCACCATCGACGAAGATCAGTGGCAGTGCGCCAACCGCGCGATGTACTGGTTGTGGACGGAGTACGGCGTCAAGAAGGTGCCGGCGCGTAAGCCGTTTGCTGAGCGCCCGCCAGGCGAGAAGCCGCGCGTCAACATCATCGGCCCCTGCTACGGTCAGTTCAACAGCGCCAGCGACCTGCATGAGATCCGCCGCCTCATCGAAGGCATAGGCGCCGAGGTCAACATGACATTTCCACTGGGCAGCCACCTGGCGGACGTGGCGCAGCTGGCCGATGCGGACGCCAACGTTTGCATGTACCGCGAGTTCGGCCGCCTGCTGTGCGAGGCGCTGGACCGGCCCTACCTGCAGGCCCCGATTGGGCTGCACAGCACCACGGCCTTCCTGCGCCAGCTGGGCGAGCTGCTGCACCTGGACCCCGAACCTTTCATCGCACGCGAGAAGCACACCACGATCAAGCCCATCTGGGACCTTTGGCGCTCGGTCACGCAGGACTTCTTCGGCACGGCCAGCTTCGCCATCGTTGCGAGCGAAACCTATGCACGGGGCGTGCGCTACTTCTTCGAGGACGAGCTGGGCCTGCCCTGCAACTTCGCGGTAGCCCGCAAGCCCGGCGAGAAGACCGACAACGCCGCCATCCGCGCCCTGGTGCAGGAGAAGGCGCCGCTGGTGATGTACGGCAGCTTCAACGAGCGCATGTACCTGGCCGAAGCCGGCGCCAAGGGCCCGATGAAGCCGGTCTTCATCCCGGCCTCCTTCCCCGGCGCGCTGATTCGCCGCGCCACCGGCACACCCTTCATGGGTTATGCCGGTGCCACCTACCTGGTGCAGGAGTTCTGCAACGCGCTGTTCGACGCGCTCTTCCACATCCTGCCTCTGGGCACAGAGCTCGACCGCGTGGAGGCCACGCCGGCCCGCGCGCTGCCCGAGATGGAATGGAGCGCTGCCGCCAAGGAGCTGCTGGACGAGTTGCTGGAGGCGCAGCCGGTGCTGGTGCGCATCTCGGCCGCCAAACGGCTGCGCGACCGCGCCGAGGCTGCGGCGCGGGCCCGCGGCGTGGCGGCGGTCGCGGTTGAAGACATTGAAGGTCATACGCGGCAGCTGGCCGCGGCGGCCATCGGGGCATTGGCGTGATCTGCATGAACGCATGCCCTGAACGACTTGCCGTGGGCCTGCTGCCACGGAAGTCCCTGCCGCGCGGGAACTGCGCGGTGTTGGCCGAAGGAGTCCTCCGCAGGCCATTCTTGAGGAGCTATCGATATGGCTGAAAACAGAACAGGCTCGTTGTCCGGGCTGACTGAGAACGAGGCCCGGGAATTCCACGGCATCTTCATGACCAGCTTCATCGGCTTCACGGCGATCGCCGCTGTGGCCCATGTGCTGGTGTGGATGTGGCGTCCCTGGCTCTAAGCCCTGTTTGAAAGGTTGTCGCCATGGCTGAGATCACGACTGTCCCTGTGAGCAACGCTGCCTTGCAGGACTCCAAGACCT
>JACPYV010000105.1 GCA_016195825.1 Burkholderiales bacterium
GCCTCCTTGGCGGTGCGTTCCTCCGGGCTGAGGAAGGGCGGCAGGGTCGTGCGCTGCGAGCCGTCGGGGTTGAGCACGCGCTGCTCACGCGCCGTGCACTCGGGGATGGGGCGGTCGCCGGTCAGCTTGCGACCATCCGCCGTCGTGCAGGTGTAGATGCCCTTGCCCGGCGTCCCGTCCTGGCACCAGGCGGCGTTCGCAAGCAACAGGCCGGCAAGGAACAGGGCGCGCTTCACGGTCGATCAGACTCCGTACCGCTCGCGGTAGGCCAGCACGGCCGGGCGGTGCGCGGCCAGCTCGGGCGCGCCGTCGAGATAGGCGAGCAGGTCGGCAAGACCTGCCACGGCAACGACCGGCAGGCCGTAGCGCTGCTGCACCTGCTGCACGGCTGACTGCGGGCTGTCGACGCCGCCCTCGGCCGCCTTCTCCTGGCGGTCCAGCGCGATGCTCACGCCGCAAGGGGTGGCGCCGGCATCTTCGATCATCTGGATGGACTCGCGCACCGAGGTGCCGGCGGAGATGACGTCGTCGATGATGAGCACGCGGCCCTGGACCGGTGCGCCGACCAGCGTGCCGCCTTCGCCGTGGTCCTTGGCTTCCTTGCGGTTGTAGGCGAAGGGCACGTTGCGGCCGCGCCGCGCCAGCTCCATGGACACGGCGGCCGCCAGCGTGATGCCCTTGTAGGCGGGGCCGAAGATCATGTCGAAGGCCAGGCCCGACGCGATCAGGCGCTCGGCGTAGAAGCCGGCCAGGCGACCCAGCTTGGCGCCGTCGTCGAACAGGCCGGCGTTGAAGAAGTAGGGGCTGAGCCGGCCGGCCTTGGTCTTGAACTCACCGAAGCGCAGCACGCCGGCCTCCACGGCAAAGGCGACAAAGGACTGGGCGAGAGGGTCGGCTGCGGCGGAAGACATGTGACAAAGATTCTAGGGTTCAAAAAAAGAGGCCCGACCCCTAGAACGGGTCGAGCCTCTACTCGTTTACACCGGCGCGGGCCAGATGCCCGCTTTCGGGTCAGAACGACGCCTTGAACTGCAGGCCGTAGCTGCGCGGTTCGTTGACGATGCCGGTCAGGTTGTCGAAGTCGATGGCAGCGACGACCTGGCGGTGGTTGGTGATGTTGCGGGAATAGGCCGCCACCTCGTACTTGCCGTTGGCCCAGCCATAGCCCACGCGCAGGCCGCCTTCAAGCGCCGACTTGGCACGGTACTCGACGGCTTCATACAGGAACATGTTGTACTTGTCCTTGTAGGCCCAGTCGGTCAGCACGGTCAGTTCGCCGTCGCCGATCTCGGTGCTGTACTTCAGCGTCCAGTTCCAGGTGACCTTGGGCGCGCGCGGCAGCGGGTTGCCGTTGATGCTGACGGTGCCTGCCAGCGGGCCGGCCGGGTCCAGCACCGTGCAACCGGTGTTGGCTTCCAGGAACTGGAAGTTGGCGTTGCCGCAGGGCTGCACAAAGAGGTTGGCGTCCTTGATCTTGGTGTCGTTGTACGAGAAGCCCAGCGTCGTGCGCCAGTCGCGGGCGATGATGGCCTGCGCATCCAGCTCGAAGCCCTGGCCTTCGGCCTTGGCGGCGTTGACGAGGCGGTTCTGGTTGGTGGAGCCCGAGCCGGCCGTCAGCTGCATGCCCTTCACGCGGTACTTGAACACCGTGCCGCTGATGCGGGCGGTGTTGTCCAGCAGGTCGGCCTTGAAGCCGGCCTCGACCGACAGCACCTTCTCGGAGTTGGCGATGGAAATCGCGTCGCCGAACAGCACGCGGCCCTGGATGGACGGCGCGCGGTAGCCGGTGGCGACGCGCGTGAACACGCTGGTGGACTTGTCCAGGCTGTAGTTGGCGCCCAGGTCCCAGCTCCAGTTGGTGGACTTGGGGTTGGCGTAGAACGGGCCGATGACGTCGACGTTGTTGGCCTTGCCCGGCGTCCATGTGCGCACGGCGTCGAAGTCCTTCTTGTCGTTCGTGTAGCGCAGGCCGCCGGTGAGCTTGAGGTCAGGCGTCAGGGCGTACTTCACGTTGCCGAACGCGGCCCAGGACTTGGCGGTCTGGTGCTGCACGGCGTAGCCGTTCTGCGGGTCGCCCACAGCGAAGCTGTCGAAGTTGAAGCTGTCCACCTGCAGCTTCTCGTTGAAGTAGTACAGGCCGGCGATCCACTGCAAGGCCGAGCTGGTGTTGGACTGCAGGCGGAATTCCTGCGTCGTTTGACGCAGCGTGGGGATGCCGTCGGCCGTCTGGGCATCGAAGGGGACGACGGACGGGTAGGGCGTCGTCGAGCCCGAGGGGTAGTACTTCGGGCCGTCCGGGATGCCGCCGAAGCGGCTGCCAAAGCCGCCGTCCACGTCGCCGCGGCTGTAGAACTTGGCGCGGTCGTGGGCGGTGATGGAGTACAGCGACACGCCGTCGAAGTCCCAGCGCAGGCGCGCGCTGACTTCGCTGGACTTCAGCGTCTGCGAGTTGTAGCCGTCGGTCGGGTAGCTGGCGTCGTCGTAGCCGTCGACGAGGTCGTTGGTGCCGCGCTTCATGATGTTGGCGCGGAAGGTCGTCGCCGTGCCCTTGAAATCGCGGGCCTGGACCTTGAACAGGCCCGAGAAGTTGCCGTTCTTGTAGGCGGCCTGCAGGCGCAGCGCCTTGTCGTTGTAGCCTTCCAGGTCGGACGTCGCGTTGGGCAGCGGGTTGTGAACGCGGTTGTCCTGGCGCTGCACGATGCCGGCGATGCGCATCTGCCAGTCGTCGTTCAGCGGCACGTTGATGGCGGCCTCCAGGTTGGCCGAGTTCCAGCGGCCGTAGCTGAAGTTGGCGTAGCCTTCCAGGCGCTTGCCGGGCTTGGCCGAGTCGAACTTCATGACGCCGGCGGGCGAGTTGCGGCCGAAGAGGGTGCCCTGCGGGCCACGCAGCAGTTCGACCTGCTCCATGTCGAAGACCGGGAAGCCCTTGAGCGCGATGCTTTCCTGCACGACGTCGTCATAGACCAAGCCCACGGGCTGGGAGGCGTTCATGTCGAAGTCGGTGTTGCCCAGGCCGCGCACATAGAAGCGCGGGAAGGTGCGGCCGTAGTCCGACTCGATGTTCAGGCTGGGCACGCGGCCCGACAGTGCGCGCACGTCCTGGCCGCTGGCGTTGTAGGTGTCCAGTTCCTCGGACTTGATGGCCGAGATCGACAGCGACACGTCCTTCAGGTTCTCGGCTCGGCGGCTGCCGGTCACGATGACGGCTTCCAGCTGGCTCACATCCTTCTTGGCCTCGGGCGCCGGCGCGCTCTGCGCCAGGGCTGCCTGCATTGGGAAGGCCGCGCCCAGCGCGAGTGCGAGCAGGGTCGGGGAAATGCGGTGATTCGGCATGAGAAATCCTCGGGTTGACGGGGGGAAGGGCATGCGGGAGCAAAGAAATGGGCGCTTGTGGCGCCTCTGATTCCTACTGGATCGTAAAGATCACATGACGGTTTCATGATGAAAGCGTGCGGGGTGTTGTGCATTTGCTGCACTGCGATACTCGTCCGTGTCAACCCTCTCCCTAACTCCGATGCGCTTCATTACCGCCAACCTCAACGGGGTCCGCTCTGCAGCCAGCAAGGGCTTCTTCGACTGGCTGGACCGCCAGCAGGCCGACGCGGTCGGCGTGCAGGAGCTCAAGGCGCAGGCTGATGTGGTCGAGGACAAGTTCCGCAGCTGCGGCCTGCTCAATGGCCACTTCCACTACGCCGAGAAGAAGGGCTACTCCGGCGTGGGCCTGTACACAAAGGAAGAGCCCAGCGACGTCGTCACCGGCCTGGGGATTGGTGAGTTCGACTTGGAGGGGCGTTGGGTGGAGAAGCGCTTCGACAAGCCAGGCCGCAAGCTCAGCCTCATCAGCGTCTACTTCCCCAGCGGCACCAGCGGCGAGGAGCGCCAGCAGGTCAAGTACCGTTTCCTGGCCGCGCTGTACCCGCACCTGATGGCGCTGAAGGCTGAGCGTGAATTCATCCTCGTGGCCGACGTCAACATCGCGCACAAGGAAATCGACCTGAAGAACTGGCGCAGCAACCAGAAGAACAGCGGTTTCCTGCCCGAGGAGCGTGCCTGGCTGACACAGCTGTTCGACGAGGGCGGTGTCGTCGACGTGTTCCGCACGCTGAACGACCGCGCCGAGCAATACACCTGGTGGAGCAACCGCGGCAACGCGCGCGCCAACAACGTCGGTTGGCGGCTGGACTACCACCTCGCCACGCCTGGCATCGCGGCGCTGGCGCGCAGCGAGTCCATCTACACCGGCGAGATGTTCAGCGACCACGCTCCGCTGACCGTGGACTACGACTTCAAGCTCTGACAAGACGGCGCGCGGCAACGGCTGCAACGCACTGCTGCCTCGCGTAACCAGGCGCTTTTGCGTGCGGGGCGCTCCTACAGGGCGTCGGGCCTGGAGCCGACGCCGCGGGGCCGGGCATCGCCCTAGAGTGAACTCAGCCGCGGTGGAAATGCCCGGCAGTCGCCGGTCGGCGCTTTGCTGGCCTTACCGCATCAACAGGAGTTCGCCATGTCCACCATCAAGCACCTCACCACCGCCCTGACCGCCGCCTTCCTCGTGGGCGGCATCGGTCTGGCTGTTGCCCAGTCCGAGGAAACGCCGCCGGCGACCGAGCCGACCGTGGCGGCGCCGCTGCCCAGCGAGCAGACGCCGCCCGCCGACCCGACGGTGATGCCGCAGGAAAGCAACACCACGCTGCAGCAGCAGCCTGCCGACGACCCGGCCCGCACCACGCCGCCGCCGGCCGACAACAGCACGACGCAGAGCCAGCCGCAGCCCGCGACCGACACGATGTCGCAGCCGGCCCAGAGCCGCACGCCCGCCGTGACGCCGGCGCCGGCCTACACCGAGCCCGCCCCCCGCGCCGACCGCAACTGATCGCGCGCCCGCCAGGCGGTCTTCGCAAAGCCTGACCATGCGTTTCGGAGACCGCCCGGATGCCGACGCTGCCCGCACGCGGCGCGACGACATCCTTGCCGGCCTGCGCCAGGGCGTGCTGTTTGCTGCCATGGCGCTGGTCGCGCTTTTCATCTTCGGCGGTGGCCGGCTGTGGCGCAGCCACCCGCCCGGGGTCGCACCTCACCCCGCCGCCCCGACCCTCGCTGCGCCAGCGCCAGCGCCAGCACCCGTGGAGCGCCGGCTGGATTTCGGGGGCGTCAGCGCCCCGTCCGACGTGACCCGCGTCGCCGCCTGGGCCGTGCGCGAGGCCGACAACGGCGACCACCCCTTTGCCATCGTCGACAAGCGGCGCGCCCGCGTCTACGTCTTCGCGCCGGGCGGGCGGTTGCTCGGCAACAGCCCGGTGCTGTTGGGCTACGCCGCCGGCGACCAGTCCGTCGCCGGCATCGGCAGCAAGCCCATAGCCCAGATCAAGCCGCAGGAGCGCACCACGCCGGCCGGCCGCTTCCAGTCCCAGCCGGGGCGCAACGCGCTGGGCGAGGAGGTCGTCTGGGTGGACTACGGCGCCGCCGTGTCCATGCACCGTGTGCGCGTCACCAACCCGAAGGAGCGCCGCCTGGAGCGCCTGGCCACGCCCACGGCGGCCGACAACCGCATCAGCTGGGGCTGCATCAACGTGCCCGTGGCCTTCTTCGAGCAGACCGTCCGGCCCCAGCTGGGCCGGCGCGGCGCCGTCGTCTACGTGCTGCCCGAGCGCCAGCCGCTGACCGCCTTCTTCCCGGCTGCAGCAGCGCCGCAATATGTCGCTCAAGCCGGGCCGATGCGGCGTAACAGCGCCAGACCGTGAACTCCTCGCCTGTGCGCGGGCGCCGCGCCTTCCTAGACTGCCTCCCGGGCTGGTGCGCGGTTGCGCCACCCGTCAGCGGGGCATCGAGTGGGCAGCAGTTGGGCGAGTCGGGTCAGGACCGGCGCATGGGGCATCGTCGCGGCTTGGGGTGCCATCCTGGCGCAGCCGGTTGTCGCGCAGGTCACGGCCAGGCCGGTTGCCGATGACGTCCACGATGGCCGGCCCTTCGCGGTCGTGGACAAGCGGCTGGCGACGCTGTCGGTGTATGACGCCGGCGGCCGTCTGCTGGGCCGCACACCCGCCCTGCTGGGGCTTGCGCCCGGCGACGCGCAGGCACCGACCGCGCGGGGCAAGGCCCCCGAAGCCCTGACGCCGCAGGAGCGGATCACGCCCGCCGGGCGTTTCGAGGCCCAACCCGGCCGCAACCTCGGCGGCGAGCGCGTCGTCTGGTTCGACTACGAGGCCAACCTCGCCATCCATCGCCTGCGCCCGGCGCCGGCCAGCCAGCGCCGGCCGGAGCGGCTGGCATCGGCCAAGCTGCAGGACCGGCGCATCACACTGGGCTGCGTGGTCGTCGACCCGGCCTTCTTTGACCAGGTCGTGCTGCCCGCGCTGGGCAGCGGCCCCGGGCTGGTCTACGTCCTGCCGGAGCGCGAACCGTCGGTCGCGGCTGCCGCGGGCATGTCGCGCCCCGCGACGCCCTGAAACCAGGGGGCGCGGTCAGGGCAATCCCTGGGCCGGACGGCGGCGGAAACGCCGCCCCAGACCGGACAATTCCGGCTGACCTGCGGGCTACCCGCCTGCTCGCCCGCCCTACCGGGCCCACCTGGAACGAACGACGTGACCTCTTCCACCACCACGGCCGACCTGGCCGCGACCGGCCGCGCGGCGACCCCGCCAGCGGCCATGGCCATCCTCGGCCAGCCCAACCAGCTCTTCGTGCTCTTCTTCACCGAGATGTGGGAGCGCTTCTCCTACTACGGCATGCGCGCGCTGCTCGTGCTGTACATGGTGAAGTACCTGTTCCAGCCCGAGCGCGTTGAGACGATCATCGGTTTCGCGGCGCTCAAGGCAGGGCTCGAGGCGCTGTTCGGACCGCTCGGCACCCAGCCGCTCGC
>JACPYV010000098.1 GCA_016195825.1 Burkholderiales bacterium
CCCGCGTTCGCCGATGAGCCGGCGCCGGACCCGCTGTCGTTCAACGTCGGCGTCGTCAGCGAGTACCGCTACCGCGGCATCTCCCAGTCCCGCCTGAAGCCGGCACTGCAAGGCGGCATCGACTACGCCGCCCCCAACGGCTTCTACGTCGGCACTTGGGCTTCGACGATCAAGTGGATCAAGGACGCCGGCGGTGACGGTCAGGTCGAGGTGGACCTGTACGGCGGCTACAAGACCGAGGTGGCCAAGGGCCTGACGCTGGACGTCGGCCTGCTGCAATACCTCTACCCCAGCAACAAGCTCAACCCCAGCGCCAACACGCTGGAGCTGTACGGCGCGCTGACCTTCGGCCCGGTGACGGCCAAGTACTCGCACAGCACCACCAACCTGTTCGGCTACCCCGACAGCAAGAACAGCGGCTACTTCGACGTGACGGCCACCTTCGACCTGGGTGACGGCCTGAGCCTGGCGCCCCACGTCGGCCACCAGTCGGTCAAGCACCTGTCCGCGGCTTCGTACACCGACTACTCGCTGACGCTGGCCAAGGACTTCTCGGGCCTGGTGGTCAGCGGCGCCATCATCGGCACCGACGCCAACAAGACGACCTACGCCAGCCCCGTGAACGGCAAGTTCATGGGCAAGTCCATGCTGGTGCGTGAGGCCCTGAGCGCCATCGGTGTGCAGGGGCTGACGGTCACCGAGGTCAAGGGCTTCGGTCGACAGAAGGGCCACACCGAGCTGTACCGCGGTGCGGAGTACGTCGTGGACTTCCTGCCCAAGGTCAAGATCGAGGCGGCGGTGAACGACGACGTCGTCGAGCGCGTCATCGAGGCCATCGAGGCCTCCGCCCGCACCGGCAAGATCGGTGACGGCAAGATTTTCGTGTCGCCGCTGGATCAGGTCGTACGCATCCGCACCGGCGAAACCGGCAACGACGCGCTCTGAAGCGCGCGTCCATAACAACCGTTTGGAGAACCCTCAAATGAAGAAACTCCTTGCCGGCCTTGCGCTCGCTGCCGGCCTGCTGGCGCCAGCCGCCTGGGCCCAGGATCCGGCCTCCGCACCTGCCGCGGCGGCCACCGTGGCGGCTCCCGCCGCCTCCGCGGCCGATGCCTCTCCTGCTGCAGCCGCTGCCTCCGCGCCTGCCGAGGCAGCCTCCGCGCCGGCGCCAGTGCCCAACAAGGGCGACACCGCTTGGATGATGTTGTCCACGCTGCTCGTCATCCTGATGACGGTGCCGGGCCTGGCGCTGTTCTACGGTGGCCTGGTGCGCAGCAAGAACATGCTGTCGGTGCTGATGCAGGTGATGGTCGGCTTCTCGCTGATCGTCGTGCTGTGGTTCCTTTATGGCTACAGCTTCGCGTTCACCGAGGGCAATGCCTTCATCGGTGGCACGGACCGACTGTTCATGAAGGGCATCTGGGACAACGTCGCCGGCACCTTCGCGAATGCGGCCACCTTCAGCAAGGGTGTCGTCATTCCGGAGATCGTCTACGCGGCCTTCCAGGCTACCTTCGCCGGCATCACTGGCTGCCTGATCGTCGGCGCGTTCGCCGAGCGCATCAAGTTCTCCGCCGCGCTGGCCTTCCTGGTGCTGTGGTTCACGTTCAGCTACCTGCCGATCGCCCACATGGTCTGGTTCTGGCAAGGCCCGGACGCTTACACGTCCGCCGCCGTCGTCGACGCGACGAACGCCAAGGCCGGACTGCTGTGGCAGTGGGGCGCGCTGGACTTCGCTGGCGGCACGGTGGTGCACATCAACGCCGCGGTTGCCGGCCTGGTGGGTGCCTTCATGATCGGCAAGCGCATCGGCTACGGCAAAGAGCAGTTCACGCCGCACAGCCTGACGCTGACGATGGTCGGTGCCTCGCTGCTGTGGGTGGGCTGGTTCGGCTTCAACGCCGGCTCCGCCCTGGAAGCCAACGGCTTCGCGGCTCTGGCCTTCATCAACACCTTCGCCGCCACGGCAGCTGCCGTGCTGGCCTGGTGCGTGGGTGAAGCGCTGCTCAAGGGCAAGGCCTCGATGCTGGGTGCTGCCTCGGGTGCCGTCGCCGGCCTCGTGGCGATCACGCCGGCTGCCGGCAACGTCGGTATCGGTGGTGGTCTCGTCATCGGCGTCGTCGCCGGCTTCGCCTGCCTGTGGGGTGTGTCGTGTCTGAAGAAGCTGCTCGGTGCTGACGACACGCTGGACGTCTTCGGCGTCCACGGCGTCGGCGGTATCGTCGGCGCGCTGCTGACCGGCGTGTTCAACAGCCCGGCCCTGGGTGGTCCGAGCTTCCCGACCGACTGGTTCACCGCTGCCGCGACCACGCCGGAGGCCTACTCCATCGCCAGCCAGTTCATCGTGCAGGCCAAGGCCGTCGGTGTGACCATCGTCTGGTCGGGTGTCGTCTCGCTGATCGCCTACAAGCTGGTGGACCTGACCATCGGCCTGCGCGTCACCGAAGAGGAAGAGCGCGAAGGCCTGGACATCTCGTCGCACGGCGAGACGGCGTACCACAAGTGATCTCCTGCGGCCGGGCCTGAAGGCCGGTCGCCGCTCAAGTGGAGCCGCCCCTCGGGGCGGCTTTTTTAATTTCCGGCCCGCCGGGACCGGCCGTTATGCTGGCCCGCATGGACGTCCTCACCTTGCTCGCGGCGGTGCTGGTCAATGCGCTGCTCATGAGCCTGGCGCTGATCGTCAGCGTGGGCATCCGCGTGCGCAGCGGCCTGCAGGCTTGGCAGTTCATGCTGTTCGGCCAGGCCGCCGGCTTCGGGCTGCTGATCGGCGCGACGCTGACGGCGCCGCGCCTGCTGGCGACGCTGGGCGTCATGGCGCTGAGCGGCTCGGCCTCGGCCATGACGCTGACGGCCGGGCGCTTCCTGGGCCTGGCGGTCCCGCGGCGCTGGCTGGTGGTGCCACCGCTGATGCTGGGCCTGGTGCATGTGTTGGTCTTCAGCGATCAGAAGGTCGCCACCGGGCTGACCAACCTGACCATCGGCCTGCAGATCACCTGGGCCAGTTGGCTGCTGCTGCACGGCGCCGGCCGGGTGCGCTGGCGCTGGCTGTGCGGCGTGGCCGGTGCGGCCAATGCGCTGCTGACGCTGGGGCGCGCGGCCCTGGTGCTGGGCTGGCCCGAGGCCTACCCGCGCTTCATCGCGCCGCATCCGCTCAATTTCGCCCACCTGATGCTGCTCAACGCCAGCCTGGTGCTGGGCACCATGGGTTTCCTGCTGGCCCACCGCGACGCGGCCGAGCAGGCGCTGGTGCGGCTGGCCTCGCTGGACCCGCTGACGGGCCTGCTGAACCGCCGCGAATGGATGGGCCGCGCCAGCCGCGCGCTGGGCACGGCCGGAGAGATGCCGGTGCTGCTGATGCTGGACCTGGACCACTTCAAGGGCATCAACGACGAGCGCGGCCACCCGGTCGGCGACGAGGTGCTCAAGCTGGCCGGTGAGGTCTTGCGCGGCGAGCTGCGTGCCAGCGACCTGGTCGGCCGCTACGGTGGCGAGGAGTTCTGCCTGCTGCTGCGCCACTGCGAGCCCGGCGCTTTTGGCCGGCTGGACATGCGGCTGCACCAGGCGCTGCGGCGGCGTTGCGAGGCCAGCCTGGGGTTCGTCGCCGATTTCAGCGCCGGCGCGGTGCGCCTGGCGCCGGGCGAGGCACTGGCCGCCGCTATCAAACGGGCGGACGATCAGCTGTACCGCGCCAAACACGCCGGGCGTGGCCGCACCTGCTGCGAGGACGGCGTCTTGTGATCCGCGCGGGCGCCCCCAATTGGGATGCCCTCATCGAGTTTGAGATCATTCGGCCATGGTTCCCCATCTGATCACCGCCCTGAACGGCCCCATCAACGAGCTGGAGGCCCGCGTCCTAGAATCCATGCCGGCCACGGAACGCTGGTTCAGGCTGGAATGGATGGAGCACACGCCCACCTTCTATGCCTCTGTGGACCTGCGCAACGCCGGCTTCAAGCTGGCGCCGGTGGATACCAACCTGTTCCCCGGCGGCTTCAACCACCTGACGCCGCAGATGCTGCCGCAGGCCGTGCAGGCGGCCATGGCCGCCATTGAGAAGATCTGCCCCGAGGCGCGCAACCTGCTGGTCATCCCCGAGACCGGCGCGCGCTGCAGCTTCTATCTGGACAACCTTGCCACGCTGGCCCGCATCTTCACGCAGGCCGGCCTGAACGTGCGCTTCGGCACGCTGGACACCGGCATCACCGAGCCCACCGAGCTGGCGATCGCCAACGGCAGCAGCATCACCATCGAGCCGCTGGTGCGCAAGCGCGGCCGGCTGATGCTCAAGGGCTTCGACCCTTGCACCATCCTGCTGAACGACGACCTCTCCGCCGGCACGCCGCCACAGCTGATGGGCCTGCATGAGCAATACCTGCTGCCGCCGCTGCACGCCGGCTGGACGGTTCGGCGCAAGAGCCAGCATTTCCGCGCCTACGAGGAAGTGGCCAAGCGCTTCGGCAAGCTGCTCGGCATGGACCCCTGGCTCATCACGCCCATGTCCACCAGCGTGGACCTGCACGGCAAGAAGGGCCTGGAAGCCCTGCAGACGGCTGCCGACGCGCAGCTGACCAAGGTGCGCCGCAAGTACAAGGAATACGGCATCAACGAGAAGCCCTTCGTCATCATCAAGAGCGACGTGGGCAGCTACGGCAAGGGTGTCATGACCGTGCGCGACGCCAAGGACATCGAGGCGCTGGCACAGCGCCTGCCCGAGAACCTCGGCCAGGAAGTTATCGTGCAAGAAGGTGTGCCCACGCACGAGCGCGTGCACGAGGCTGTCGCCGAGCCGGTGGTCTACATGATGGACCGCTACGTGGTCGGCGGTTTCTACCGCGTGCACGCCCACCGCGGCATCGACGAGAACCTCAACGCCCCCGGCGCCAGCTACGTGCCGCTGGCCTTTGCCGACTCACCCCACCTGCCTCGTCCCGGCGAGAAGCCTGGCGCCAGCGCCCCCAACCGCTTTTACATGTACGGCGTCATCGGCCGGCTGGCGATGCTGGCCGCCAGCTACGAGCTGGAGGCGACCGACCCGCAGGCCGAGGCTGAAGCGGCCTAAGTCCGCGCGATTACGCCTGGGCGCGGGGGCAGTCAAGACTCGTTTGTGCGGTTTGCTGCACTGCACAAAAATCCAAAATCGGGCGCAGAATCCCCACTTTCGAACAAACGCCACCCCAAGCCGGTGGCCCTCGTGAAGTGAGTTCTTCCCACGCGGCTCGCAGCCCCTCGGCGATGGCGGGTCTCACCCTCGGTGCGCTGGGGGTGGTCTATGGCGACATCGGCACCAGCCCGCTGTACGCACTGAAAGAGGTTTTCCACGGCGGCCACGTCGTCACCACGCCGGACAACATTCTCGGCGTGCTCTCCCTGCTGTTCTGGACGCTGACCGTCGTCGTCTCGATCAAGTACGTGCTCTTGATTCTGCGTGCCGACAACAACGGCGAGGGCGGCCTCATCGCCATGCTGGCGCTGGCCACCAACGCGGTGAACGACAAGCCGCCGCTGCGCCGCACGTTGTTGCTGGTGGGCCTGTTCGGCACGGCCATCTTCTTCGGCGACGCCGTCATCACGCCGGCCATGACGGTGCTGGGCGCCGTCGAGGGCATTGACGTCTACGAGCCGCAGCTGCACGACGCCATCCTTCCGCTGACGCTGGTCGTCATCGCAGGCCTCTTCGCCGTGCAGCGGTTCGGCACCGGTGGCATCGGCAAGGCCTTCGGCCCGGTCATGCTGCTGTGGTTCGCCACCCTGGCGTTGCTGGGCCTGCCGCACATCCTCGAGAACCCCCGCGTGCTGGCGGCCGTCAACCCGCTGTACGCGCTGCGCTTCTGCCTGGAGTACCGCTGGGTGGCCTTCGTGGCGCTGGGCGCCGTCGTGCTGGTCGTCACCGGCGGTGAGGCGCTCTACGCCGACCTGGGCCACTTCGGCAAGCAGCCTATCCGCATCGCCTGGTACGGCGTGGTCATGCCGTCGCTGGTCGTCAACTACTTCGGTCAGGGTGCCATGCTGCTGGACAACCCGCAGGGCGTGCAGAACCCCTTCTTCCTGCTGGCACCGTCCTGGGCCGAGATCCCGCTGTTCCTGCTGGCCACTGCGGCGGCCATCGTCGCGTCTCAGGCGCTGATCACGGCTGCGTTCTCGGTCACCAAGCAGGCCATCCAGCTGGGCATCCTGCCGCGGCTGCGCATCCTGCACACCAGCGTGCGCGACACCGGCCAGATCTACGTGCCCTTCATCAACTGGGGCCTGTTCGCGCTGGTGGTCGTCGCGGTCGTCTTCTTCGGCTCGTCCACCAAGCTGGCCGGTGCCTACGGCGTGGCCGTCACCATCGACATGACGATCACGACGGTGATGACCTTTTTCGTCATCCGCTACGGCTGGAAGTACCCGCTGGCGCTGTGCATCGCCGCCACCGGCATCTTCTTCCTCATCGACGTGACCTTCCTGGCCTCCAACCTGCTGAAGATCGCCGCCGGCGGCTGGTTCCCGCTGCTGATCGGCGTGGGCATGTTCACGCTGATGCTGACCTGGAAGCAGGGGCGCAAGCAGCTGTCCGACAAGCTGCGCGAGGACGCCATTGAGCTGACCGCATTCCTTGAGGCCGTCTTCATCAACCCGCCCACGCGCGTGGCCGGCACGGCCGTGTTCCTGTCGTCCGAGAAGGGATCCACGCCCAACGCGCTGCTGCACAACCTCAAGCACAACAAGGTGCTGCACGAGCAGAACGTGTTCGTCACCGTCAAGCACCACGAGGTGCCCTGGGTGGGCTTCGACAAACGCTGCGAGGTCGAGGCCCTGGGCCACTGCTGCTGGCAGGTTGCGCTGCACTTCGGCTTCAAGAACGAGCCCGATGTGCCCGAGGCGCTGGAGCTGCTGAAGAAGCATGGCGTGCAGCTCGACGAGATGGAGACCAGCTACTTCCTGAGCCGCGACATCATCATCCCGACCATCGGCTCGGGCATGGCGCTGTGGCGCGAGAAGCTGTTCGCCAGCATGCACCGCAATGCGGCTGCGGCAGCCGACTTCCTGCACCTGCCGACGAATCGCATCGTCGAACTCGGCAGCAAGGTCGAGATCTAAGCCCACCCCCTACGCGCTTCGCGTGCCCTCTCTAGGGGTCTGAGCCCCGGCACACACGGTCCTGAGGACCGCTTGTGCCTGGCGAAGGACAAGGCCTCTGGCCCTGGCAACTGCCAGTGGCCGGGCAGAGCCGGTTCCACGGCAGTCGCGCGAGGATGCGTCCGGCTTTGCCGGCCGCGGAGCTGCGAGCCTTAGCATCGCGGGCTCATGTCATTGCCCATCCCTGAACGTCGTCTAGGCGCGCGGCACGCGGCGGCGCTATGCGTCGGCATGGTTGTCGGCGCCGGTATCTTCAAGACCTCGCCCATGGTTGCCCAGGCACTGCCCGAGGCTGGGCAGCTCTACCTGGCTTGGGCGTTGGGCGGGCTGCTGTCCTTCGTCGGCGCGCTGTGCTTTGCCGAGCTGGCCGCGTCCTTCCCGGACGCCGGCGGCGACTACCACTTCCTGCGCCGCGCCTACGGCCATCGGTTGGGCTTCCTGTTCGCCTGGTCGCGCTTTGCCGTCATCCACACCGGCTCCATGGCACTGCTGGGCTTCGTGTTTGGCGACTACCTGGGCCAGGTGGTCGACCTGAGCCCCTGGCTGGGCGCGCATGCCAGCGCGCTGCTGGCGGCCGGGCTGATCGTGGCGCTGACCGGCCTGAACCTGCTGGGTGTTCGCGTGGGCCTGGGCACGCAGTTGGGCCTGATGACCGTGGTGATTGCCGGGCTGCTGCTGCTGGGCCTGGGCGCGGGCGCGCGGCATCTCGCCGGCCTGCCGCCAGCCACGCAAGGTACGGCTACAGCCATGCCGGACTGGGGCATGGCCATGGTCTTTGTCTTCCTGGCCTACGGTGGCTGGAGCGACGCGGCCACGCTGTCCGCCGAGATGCGCGACGACAAGCGCGGCATCGTCCGCGCGCTGCTGCTGGGCCTGGGGCTGGTCATGACCCTGTACCTGCTGGCCAACTGGGCCTATGTCCGCGTGCTGGGCCTGCCGGGCCTGGCGCGCAGCGAGGCGCCGGCGGCCGAGCTGATGCGCCTGGCTTTCGGCCGCGGTGCCGAGCTGCTGATGGTGGGCGTTGTCACGCTGACCGCGCTATCGGTCATGAACGCCATCCTCATCGCCGGCCCGCGCACGACCTACGCCGCCGCGCGCGACATCGCTGCCGAGTGGCGTCTGGCGCGCTGGAACGCGCGTCGCGGCACGCCCAGCGCGGCCGTCTTCGCCACTTCGGCCGTGGCGCTGGCGCTGGTGGCCCTGGGCGACGTGACCCGCGGCGGCTTTGCGACCATGGTGGACTACCTGTCGCCCGTCTACTGGGGCTTCCTGACGCTCAGTGGCGCAGCCCTCATCGTGCTGCGCCGGCGTGAGCCCGAGCAGCCGCGGCCGTTCCGCGTGCCGCTCTACCCGTGGCTGCCGCTGCTGTTCAGCGCCTGCAGCGCCTACCTGCTGTGGGCCAGCCTGGTCTACGTGAAGGCCGGCGCCGTCGTGGGCCTGGCCGTACTTGCGGCGGGCGCGGTGCCGCTGTGGTGGTTCAGTCCAGCGCGGTCTGCGTGATGGCCTGATCCCGCACGTGCACCAGACGGCCGCCGGCGATGGCGGTCCAGGCCTCGGCGTCGTCGCCCAGCGGCTCCGACGCGATCGCCCAGCCGCCGCGCTGCGGCTTCAGGTAGAGCGTGGGCGGGTGGCCGTCGCTGGCCCAGCGCACTGCCCACAGCTGCTCGCCGTCGGCCAGTGCAGCCGAGAAGCGCAGCGGCATGTCTATGCCCAGCGCAAGCATCGCGTCGCGCGTGTCGTGCAGCATCCCGCGCACGGCGTCGGCCATGGCAGTGCCGGCCTGCACGCGCGCCATGAGGAGCAGGAACAGCAGCTCCGAATCCGTCGCGCCGCGGCGCAGCTCGTACAGATCGTCAGGCAGCTGGGCCTCCAGTCGGCGGCGCACCTTGCCGAAGCCGCCGACTTGGCCGTTGTGGATAAACAGGTAGCGCCCGAGGTGGAACGGGTGGCAGTTCAGCCGCGACACGCCGCCGCCGGTCGCGGCGCGCACATGCGCCATGAACAGATGCGACCTGACGTTGGCACACAGCGCCAGCAGGTTCTCGTCGCTCCAGGCCGGCATGACCTCGCGGTAGACGCCCGGCGAGTCACGCTCGCCGTACCAGCCGATGCCGAAGCCGTCGCCGTTGGTGGTTGTCTTGGCCTCCGACGCCTGCAGGCTCTGCCGCACCAGCGAATGGCGTGGCTTGCAGACGAGGTCCTCCAGAAAAATCGCGTCGCCCGAGTACGCCAGAAACCGGCACATCCGCTTGAACTCCTCCCATGACCCCCGCGGCTATGCTGGCCGCATGCGTCGTTTGCTGCAAGACTTTTCGCCGTCCACCGTGGTCGCCGGCTTCGTGGCGGTGCTGGTGGGCTACACCAGCTCCGTCGCCATCATCTTCCAGGCCACCGTCGCCCTCGGCGCCACGCCGGCCCAGACCGCCTCCTGGCTTTGGGCGTTGGGCCTGGGCATGGGCATCACGAGCATCGTGCTCAGCCTGTGGACGCGCCAGCCGGTGCTGACGGCCTGGTCCACGCCCGGCGCGGCGCTGCTGGCGTCGACGGCAGGGCTGGACATGCCCGAGGCGGTCGGCGCCTTCATCGTCTGCGGCCTGCTCATCGTGTGGGCCGGTGCCAGCGGCTGGTTCGAGAAACTGATGGACCGCATCCCCGTCGCCGTTGCCTCGGCCCTGCTCGCCGGCGTGCTCGCGCGCTTCGGGCTGGACGCCGTGACCAGCGTCAAGACGGCGCCGGGCCTGGTGCTGGCGATGGCCGTTGCCTACTTGCTGGGCCGGCGCCTGTGGCCGCGCTACGCGGTGCCCGGCGTGCTGCTGGTCGGCATCGCCTTTTCGCTTGGCGAGGGGCGGCTGAGCTTCGCAGGCCTGGACACGACCCAGGTCTTCGTGCGGCCGTCATGGACGGCGCCCAGCTTCAGCTGGCACGCCGCCATCGGCGTGGCCCTGCCGCTGTTCATCGTCACGATGGCCTCGCAGAACCTGCCCGGCGTCGCCGCCCAGCGCGCCAGCGGCTACGCCACACCGGTGTCGGCGTCCATCGCCGTGACCGGCGCGGCAACCACGCTGCTGGCGCCCTTCGGCGGCTATGCCTTCAACCTCGCCGCCATCACGGCGGCCATCTGCATGGGCCGCGAGGCGCACGAGGACCCGGCACGGCGCTACACGGCGTCCATCGCCGCGGGGCTGTTCTACGTCGTCATCGGCCTGGCCGGCGGCGCCGTCGCGATGCTGCTGGCTGCCTTCCCGCGCGAGCTGGTCGCGGCGATCGCCGGCCTGGCGTTGCTGGGCACCATCGCCGGCGCGCTGGCTGCCGCGCTGAAGGACGAGGCCCACCGCGATGCGGCCATCCTGACCTTTCTGGTGGGCCTCTCCGGCCTCAGCCTGTTCGGCATCGGCGCGGCCTTCTGGGCCGTCGTGGCCGGGGGCGTGGCGATCGTCGTCACCGCCTGGCGGCGCCCCTAGCCGCACGCGGCGCAGCGCGCTGTGCAACACTGGCCGGCGCTGTAGCCACTGCGCCTGACCATGAAGCTGCTCTTCGTTGCCGACCCGCTCTCCACTTTCAAGACCTACAAGGACTCCACCTTCGCGATGATGCGCGAGGCCGCGTTGCGCGGCCATAGCCTCATCGCCTGCGAGGCCCGCCAGCTCGTCTGGCACCGCGGCGGCCGCGTGACGGCGCGGGGGGCGCGCGAGATCGCGCTGACGGGTGACGCGCACGACTGGTTCACCGTCACGGCCACCGCCGACGTGGCGCTGGCCGACGTCGACGCCGTGCTGATGCGCAAGGACCCGCCCTTCGACAGCGAGTTCTTCTACGCCACCCACCTGCTCAGCCAGGCCGAGCGCGAGGGCGCCCGCGTCTTCAATAAGCCCTCCAGCCTGCGCGAGCATCCGGAGAAGCTGGCGATCATGGAGTTCCCGCAGTTCATCTCGCCCACGCTGGTCACGCGCGACCCGGCCGAGGTCCGCGCCTTCCATGGCGAGCACCGCGACATCATCCTCAAGCCGCTGGACGGCATGGGCGGCATGGGCATCTTCCGCGTCAAGGACGATGGCCTGAACCTGGGCGCCATCATCGAGACGCTGAACAAGGACGGCGCGCAGACCCTTATGGTGCAGCGCTTCATCCCGGCCATCGCCGAGGGCGACAAGCGCATCCTCATCATCGGCGGCAAGCCGGTTCCCCACTGCCTGGCGCGCATCCCGCAGGGCGGCGAGGTGCGTGGCAACCTCGCGGCCGGCGGCAAGGGCGTGGCGCGCGAGCTGACCGCCCGCGACCGCGAGATCGCCGAGTACCTGGGGCCCATCCTGGCCGCGCGCGGCCTGCTGCTGGTGGGCCTGGACGTCATTGGCGAGAACGTCACCGAGATCAACGTGACCAGTCCGACCTGCTTCCAGGAGATCACGGACCAGACCGGCTTCGACGTGGCAGCGATGTTCGTTGACGCGCTCGAGGCGGCGCTGGCATGAGCCGGCCCCCACTCGCACTGCGTGCGCTGCCCCCCGAGGGGGCGTCTCACGCCTTCGGTCAGCCGGGCGGCGTGATGAGGCGTCGCGACTTCGCCGCGCTGGGCCTGTCCGGCCTCGCGCTGCCCGCCCTGGCCCAGGACACCCCCTTCGACAAGCTCACCGAGGCCTTCCTCGAAGCCTTGTGGCTGCTCGACGCCGATGCCGCGGTGGCGGCCGGCCGTTTCGAGTTCGCGCCGAAGATCACGCTGCCGGACACCGGCCAGCGTGCCTTGATGAAGGCCTACCTCCAACGCTCGCTGGAGGACTTCGAGCGGGTGCCCGAGGCCAGCCTGACCGTCAGTCAGCGCATGGACCGCGCCCTGCTGATTGGCAAGATCCGCAGTGATCTGTGGCGCCTGTACACGTTGCGCGAATGGGCCTGGAACCCGTCCGAGCACAACCCTGCGGGTCCGCTGGACCTGCTGCTCAACACCGACTACGCGCCGCTGCCCGAGCGGCTGACGGCGCTGAAGCCACGTGTCGCCGCGCTGCCGGCCTACTACCGTGCGGCCCAGGCCAGCCTGTCCGGGGTCACCCGCGAGCACACGGAGCTGGCCATCCAGCAGGCACCTGGCGTGATCAGCGTGCTGGACGACATCGCCAGGCGCGCCGCCGAGGCCGGTCAGGCGGCGGCCTGGCGGGTGCCGCTGGCACAGGCGCGCGCCGCGGTGCAAGGCTATGTGGCGCATCTGAAGCGCCTGTTGCCGACGGCCAAGCGCGCCTGGCGCCTGGGCGCCGAACTCTACGAGCCCAAGTTCGCCCACGACATCCAGTCCGCCCGCAGCGCGCGCGAGACCTACGAGCTGGCGCTGCAGCGCCGCGAGGAGGTGCTGGCCAGCATGCAGGTGCAGGCAGCGGCGCTGTGGCCCACGGTCATCGGCAGCGAGGCGGCGCCTGCCGACCGCTTCGCGCTGATCGGCCGCGTCATCTCTAAGCTCAGTGAGCGGCACGTCGCCCGGGAGCGCTTCGTTGACGAGATCCGTGCGCAGATCCCGCAGCTGGAGGCCTGGGTGCGCGACCACGACCTGCTGACCCAGGATGCGAGCAAGCCGCTGTCGGTGCGCGAGACGCCGGTCTACCAGCGCGGCGTGGCCGGCGCCAGCATCGAGGCCCCCGGCGCTTACCGGCCGCAGGACCGCACCTACTACAACGTCACCCCGCTGGACGAGCTGTCGCCCGCCGAGGCCGAGAGCTCGCTGCGCGAGTACAACCACTGGATCCTGCAGATCCTCAACATCCACGAGGCCATCCCCGGGCACTACACCCAGCTGGTCTACGCCAACCGCGTGCCCAGCAAGGTGAAGGCTTTGTTCGGCAACGGCGCGATGGTGGAGGGCTGGGCCGTCTACGGCGAGCGCATGATGATCGAGAGCGGCTACGGCGCGTCGCCCGAGATGACGCTGATGTGGGGCAAGTGGCACCTGCGTTCGGTCACCAACACCATCCTGGACTACAGCGTCCATGTGCTGGGCATGGCCAGGAAAGACGCGCTGGACCTGCTGGTGCGCCAGGCCTTCCAGACCGAGCGCGAGGCCGCCGAGAAATGGCGTCGTGTGCAGCTGACCTCGGTGCAATTGACCAGCTATTTCAGCGGCTACAGCGAGATTTTTGCGCTGCGCGAGCAGCTGAAGGCGCGGCCCGGTTACAGCCTCAAGGCCTTCCACGAGGCCTTCCTGAGCTATGGCAATGCGCCGGTGCGGCTGATTGCTGCGGAGATGCTCAAGGCCTGAGGCCGTTCGCTCCGCTGGTTCTGCGCACGATGGCCATGCTGACGATATCGCTGGCCGTTTCCAGCATGCGCGTACTCATGCTGACGCTCATGGACACATCCACCTTGTCGGCACGACGGTAGATCTCGTTCGTGATGGGCCCATGTTCCGGCAGCGCCAAGCTGCCGAGATGCCAGAGCGGGAAATAGGCGACTCTCAACGCCTCCATGGACCGGGGCTCAGGGTTGGCGAGCGTCAGCTCCACGTGCAGCAGCATGTCCTCGTCCATCCCATTCTTGAGGATCTTCTTGTCGATCGACGCCTGCCATCGGCGCTGCGGCTCCATGCAGACGATGTGCGGGTCGGCGGTGGCGCTGGCGCATTGATATCGGCGTGATTTCAGCAGCGCCACTGCGGTTCGTGCGCAATGCGAGGCACAGCCGCGGAGATTCGACAGGTCGCGCAGCGTCAGGAAGGCCTCGTCATTCAGCGCGCCCGGCTCGTCGGCGGCGATCGCCGTCGATACCGACGCGATGACGAGTGCGACCGTCATGAAAAATCGAGGCATGACTACTGGCGGCTAGGCGGGACGCCTCGGAAGGATTTCAAAGTTGGAAGTGGTCACGGATTCGAGGACGCGTTGCTTCGTCATCATCCACCACCCACACAGGCCCCGTCGCCGCAGCATTGCGCTTCCACTTCCGCGGTACCCGGTCCAGCGCGACGAACCAGGCCGTCAGCTCGCCGCTCGCGTCGACGCGAAAGCGCATGAAGCCCTTGTGGTCCTGTCCGCCCAGCGCCGCGTAACCGTTGTTGGTCAGGTAGCCCAGCCAGCACATCAGCGCCAGGTAGGTGCCGAAGATGAAGGCGCCCACCAATGCGCCGGCCGCGAACACGCCCAGGCCCACCAGGCAGGAGTGCAGGATCAGGCCCGTGGGCTGGGTGCGGTTGCCTATCCAGCCCAGCTCGCCCACCGCCAGGTGCAGCAGGAACTCCAGGCTGAACACCGCCACCACGTGCACCAGCGCGTGCAAGGCGCCGATGCCCCAGGTCACCGTCCAGCGCCACAGGCGCCCGTCCGCCGGCGACAGCTCGTCCACCGCCTCGCGCCCCATGACCATGCAGCCGAAGGCCATCAGCAGGTTGATCAGGAAGCCCAGCGGGCTGAACACCATGGCCTTGAGCCACAGCAGGAACACCGGCCCGAAGTCGCCCAATCCGAAGCGCCACATGGCCTGGAAGCCGTCGGCCTTGAACGAGTCCACGAAGGGCATGGAGTTCAGGTAGGCGTTGAACCAGTAGAGAAGGCCCACCAGCAGCGCGAAGCTGTAGTTGCCGCTCCAGCGGCCGGCGTCGCGGCGGAACAGCGCCCAGGGGTTGTCCAGGCAGGCGTCGCGCGACGCGGCGGCGGCGGGGTAGGCCGTGGCCTCGACGCGCTCGAACTCGCAGCCCGGGTGGTCGTCCTCGGTCAGCCCGACGGCCAGGGCCGGGCGGCCCAGCGGCGGCTCCATGGGCTCTGGCGGGATGCAGTCGCGGGTGTCGAACTCGTCCAGTCGCACCGGCCGCGTTGTCGTCTTGGTGTGCGTTGGGTGCGTGAAGGCGCCGCCGCAGCCGCAGGTCACGATGCGCCCCCAGGACACCGAGTCCCAGCGCATGTAGTGGTGCAGGTCGCCCGCCAGGCGCAGCTTGACGCGGGCGCGCAGCAGGCCTTCCAGCCGCTGGTAGCGCTTGGGGTGGCTCGGGTCGGCGCCGTCGCCAATGGGCCGGGTCCAGTAGGGCTCGGGGTAGACGAGGATGACCTTGTCGGTGTCGGCGATGCGGTGGGTGCGGCCGTCAGTCGTCAGGCCCCGCTCGCCCAGCATGGCCTCGAACTGCTCGTACTGGTCACGGTCGATGTCGTGGTCCAGCGCGAAGTCCAGTCCCAGCACCCACCAGCCCTGCGGCAGCTTCACGCAGAAGTAGGACTGGCGCTGCGGGATCTTGGCGCCTAGCAGCGGCGCCGAGTCCTTGCCGCGCGTGAAGTAGCGGCCGAAGGTGGAGATGGAGTCCATCCAGTCATGGTTCTGCGGGATGGCAGCCAGCGTGAGCGCCCGGCCGCGCACGCGGGTCGGCCGGTGGTCGTTACGCACGGCCTCGAACATCTCGACGAAGCGGAAGCGGTAGTCGTCTGTGCTGGCAGCCGGGTAGGCGAGGTCACCGCCGAACAGCAGCAACTGGCCCCGGGGCAGCGTCGCCACGCGCTGGCCGTCGTCCAGGCTCAGCTGGTCGGCCAGCGCGGCGCTCGCCACCGCGTAGACCGCGTTGCCGCCGTCGCCGGTGTCGGCAATGAAGTCGAACCAGAACTCGCCCGCGAAGTCGCCGTCGCTCTCGGGCTCGCTGCGGTCGATGATGAACAGCGGCAGCGGCTGGCTCTCGCGGCCGTCGCGGTTGCGCAGCTGGTCCAGCGAGGACAGCACCTGGCGGGCGGCCGTCCACAACACGTCAGGCTGGTACCAGGCGACGGGAAAGCGTTCATGCGGCGGGACCGAACGTCCCAGCTTGGGTGAGGGCATGGGCGGCGATGATCCTCGCCGCTGCCGCGCCGATCAAGCGGTATCGCGTGTGCGGTGGCCGGCGGCAGCCTTATAGGCGTTGATCTCAGCGGCCACCTCGGCTGGGTCGATAACGTCGGCCAGCCGCGCGAAGCCGTCCGGCGCCAGCGCCTCCACGCGGTCGAGGATGGCGTCCAGCCCTTCCCGGCGGTTCATCGCGACGATGCGCGCGCACAGTGGTCGGCGCTCGTCCTCGTAGGCGGCCAGCGCGGTGTCGAGGTCAGCGTGGGCCGACAGTGCCGCGGCCAGCGACTGCGCGTCCATGATGGCCTGCGTTGCACCGTTGGAGCCGATGGGCACCATGGGGTGGGCGGCGTCGCCCAGCAGCGTCGAGAGCCCCAGCCGCCAGTGCGGCAGCGGGTCGCGGTCCACCATGGGCCACTCCAGCATCTGCTCGGCGCGCGTGATGAGGCCCGGCACGTCCAGCCAGTCGAAATGCCAGCTACCGAAGGTGGGCATCAGGTCGTCGAGCCGGCCCGCGCGGCTCCAGTCGGCTCGGTCCGGGGCTGTCAGGCCGGACGCGGGTTCTCGCACGCGGCGGTCAGCGATCCAGTTGATGAGCTGCAGCCCATCGGCCCGCGGCGCACCAATCGGGTAGACGACGAACTTGGCCCGGCTGTGGCCGGCCTGCACCATGGTGCGGCCGTCCAGGAACGGTGGCGCCCAGGACGTGCCGCGCCACATCATGACGCCGCGCCAGCAGGGCGCGCCTTCATCCGGCGCCAGCCGGCGGCGCAGCGCAGAGTGAATGCCATCGGCGCCGACGACGAGATCGGCCACCAGCTCGCGCGGGCCGTCCGCCGTCTCGACCAGTGCGATGGCCTTCCCGCCTTCATCGCGCACGCCGACGACGCGCTGGCCGCCCCGCACCGTGACACGGGCGCCGGCCTCGGCCCACAGCCGCATCTGCAGCTGCCCGCGGTGGATGCTGAACTGCGGGTGGCTGTAGCCGCCCTCCAGGCCGCGCGCATCGCGGTAGATGGCTTGGCCGTGACGGTTGGCGAAGACCAGCGCCGACGTCTCCACGGCCATCCCACGCAGCGCCGGCAGCAGGCCCAGTTCGTCCAGCACGGCCACGGCGTGCGGTAGCAGGTTGATGCCCACGCCCAGGGCTTTCAGCTCCCGCACGGCCTCCAGCACGGTCACGCGGTGACCGCGCGCGTGCAGCGCCAGCGCGGCCGTGAGCCCGCCGATGCCGCCGCCTGCGATGACGATGTCCATGCCGTTCAGGGTAAGCGAGATGGTTGCACAGTGCAACCAAACCTAATCTGGGCGGGTGAACAAGACCGACAGCCCCGAACCGGAAGGCCTGATGCTGCCCGTGCCCGGCGTGGACTACGGCCCGCTGGACGGCCTGCTGGGCTACGCGCTGCGCCGCGCGCAGAACGCGCTGTACCTGGACTTCTACCGCGCCACCGCTGCGTGGGACGTCAGCCCGCAGCGCTTTGCAGCGCTGGTGCTGATCGCCCGCAACCCCGGCCTGCGCCAGGGCCTGCTGGGCCAGGCGATGGGCTTGCACCGCAGCGGCGCGCTGCGCCTGACCGACTGGCTCACCGCCCAGGGCTGGGCAGAGCGCCGCGACAGGCCCGGCGACGCCCGGGCCTGGGGCCTGCACCTGACGCCGGCCGGCAAACGCCGGCTCACCCCGCTCGAAGCGGCCGTGGCCGCCCATGACGCTGCCCTGGTCACCGCCCTCGGCGAGCAAGGCCTCACACTCAAGGCCGGCCTGGAGCGCCTGGCTTGGGTGGCGACCGCACAGTCCACTGCCCCCGACAACGAGCCCAGGAGACAAAAGACATGATCCCTCGTCGACACGCCTTGCTATCCCTCGCAGCCCTGCCGCTCGCCACCCGCGCGCAAGGCCAGCCGCCGCGCATCCTCGTCGGCTTCCCGGCCGGCGGTTCGGTGGACACCACGGCGCGCCGTGTCGCTGAGTCCTGGCGCGGCAAGCTGGCAGAGACCGTGCTCGTTGAGCAGAAGGTGGGCGCCGGTGGCCGCATCGCCATCGCCGGGCTGAATGACGCCGCGCCGGACGGGCAGACGCTGCTGCTCAGCCCATCGTCCATGTTCACCATCTACCCGCATGCCTACCGCAAGCTGGCCTACAACCCGGCGACCGATGTGATCCCGGTCGCACCGCTGGCCTTGTCCACCTGCGGCTTCGGCGTGGGCCCCATGGTGCCGGCCGCGGTGAAGACGCTGGCCCAGCTGGCCGACTGGCTGAAGTCCAACCCCGACAAGGCCGCTTACGCCTCGCCGGCCGCCGGTGCGATGCCGCATTTCCTGGGCAACCAGTTCGAGCATGCCGCGGGCCTGAAGCTCACGCACGCACCCTACCGCGGCGCCGCGCCAGGCATGCAGGACCTGATGGGTGGCCAGATCGCCGCCGGCTGCTTCTCCATCGGCGACTTCCTGCCCCACCTGCCTTCGGGCCGGGTGCGGCTGCTGGGCGTGACGGACAAGGCCCGCTCTCGCTTCGTGCCAGACGTGCCCACCTTCGAGGAGCAGGGCTTCAAGGGCATCGTGGGTGTGGAGAGCTACGGCCTGTTCGTGCCGGCCCGAACACCGCAGGCCGTGGTCGACAAGCTGGCTGACCTGGCCCGCGCCACCGTGCGCGAGCCGGCCGTCATCGAGGCGCTGGCCAAGCTGGGCTTCGAGCCGTTGAGCCTGCCCCCGGCCGACTACGCCAGGCGCCTGGCGGCTGAGCGCGAGTACTGGGGGCCGGTCGTCAAGGCGTCGGGTTTCAGCTCCGACGATTGAGGCCAACGGATAACGGCCGCGTCCTGGGCGAGGTGAGGCTCGTCGTCGGATCGTCAACGGCACGTAGTCTGCCGTGCCCCAGCTTTCAAGCCCCATCGCAGCCCGAGTTCACCCGCGAGTGAGCGATGGATTGGGCCGAGCCAGCGCATATCTTTGTTGAATGGTCGCGTGACCGTGTGCGGTGATCGTCACGGTTGAACGCGCCCGTCGGCGGATTCGTCTTTGCGCATTGGCGGCACGCACTGCAAGCCTGCGCATAGGGCCTGTCAGCAGGAGATTTTCCATGAGAATCGGCTCATTGCTCGTGACCAGGACACTGGCGTTCCTGGCTGCAATCGCCTGCTTCGCGGGGGCGCGTGCGGATCCGGTACTGCCGGTGCTCAACCCGGTGGATTTCAACTCGCCGACCGGCATCCAGATCGTGGCGCAGGAGTCCAATTCGCCGATCCTGGAGGGCAACAAGGCGACCTTCAAGTTCACCGTGCAAAACAACACCGCCAACTTCCTCATTCTCGATGAAGCCAGGTTGTCCATCGGGTTGCCAACGCTACCGGACTCGAAGGACAGACCCAGCTATCCGGTGAATGTTTCATTTGCCCCGTACATCGCGCCAGGGCAAGTCGGGGTCTATGACTACATCGCAAAGACCGATACGTTGGACTTCGGCGACTTTGGCATCAGCCCCATCACCTTTGAGATTTGGATGAGCGAGATCGCCGGCCAACCCCTCAGCCTGCCGGCGGTCATCAACACACTGGGGCCCTGCCCGGCGGCAGCACAGGCCGTCGGCTGCACCGTCATCACGTTTTTCGAGCCCTTCCTGAACCCTCCCTTCCTGGTCGGCCCCCAGCACGAGGCAGACAATTTGCAGAACCCCATGCCTTTCCGGGTCAACGACCTCCCGGAGCCGGCGAGCCTTGCGCTTGTGGGCATTGCGGGTCTCGGGTTGCTGGGTGGTGGGCTTCGCCGCAGGAAGAGCTGAACTGCACCGCCTAGCCCCCGGTTGGGCTGCCCCAAACGAATAGGGCCTAGCATGCCGGCTCTGTTCACGGAGCTGCCCGAATGCCCTGGCGTCAACTGGCCGTTGGCCTCGCTGTCTGTCTGACCCTGGCCGCCGCAAATGCGGCCGCCGACACCGCGCGTCTGCAAACGCTGCTGACCGAGCAACAGTACGTCCCGGCGCGTGCCGAACTCGACGCGCTGGTTCGCTCGCCCAGGCCCGGCGTGGCTGAGCGCGAACTGATCTACCGCTGGCTGTCCGCCCGCGACGATGGTGCCGCCATTGACCGCCGCACGCACGGTGTGCTGAGCGATGCCCGGGCCGACGCTGTCGACCTGCTCGCTGCCGGCCGCCTGGCGCTGGACCGGCGCGACTTCGAACGGGCGCGGCTTTGCTTCGAGCGCGCGCTGGAAACCGCCACGCGGCCCGTTGACAAGGCCCAGGCCTTGCGCGGCCTGGGCCAGCGGCACTACCAGCTGCGGGAATTCGACGCGTCGCTGCAGAAGCTGGAGCAAGGCCTGGCTGCCGAGCGCACCGCCGACGGCCTGGCGGCGCTGGCCGACACGTTGATCCGCCTGGGCCGCACCGAAGACGCCATCGCTGCGGCCGAGGGCGCCGTGGCGCTGAACCGCCACCACGAGGCGGCGCACTACCTGCTTGGCAACGGCTATGCGCGCGAGAACTACACCCAGCTCGCTGCCCGACTGGGGGACGGCTTCGCGCCGCTGATGGCCGACGTGAAGCGTGCATCCGACGCTTTCGCGCAGGGCGACTTCGACGCCGCGCTGAGCCTCAGCCTCGCCGTACTGCAACGCTGCCCGCAGTTGGGCCGCGCGCACGCCATCGCAGCCAAGGCGCTGGAGTCGCAGCGCTTTGCCGTCGACGTGCACCGCGCTGCCTACGAGCGCCGCTTCGCCGCCACGCCCATGCCCGTCGTGCCCGGCATCGAGCGCTACGTGCTGAATTGGAAGGACTTGTCGCCGCGCCACCAGAAGCGCGTCGCGCTGTCGGTCGCGCCGTGGAAGGCCTTCATCCCCGTACTGGTCGAAGGTGGCGCCACACACTTCATCAAGCCCATGGCCATGCGACTGTCCGAGACACCGCAGGCCCACGCGCTGAAGGACGCCCGCATCGACTACGACTCGCGGCTGTGGGACGACGTGCGCGGCATGGGCGGCTACTTCACCGTCACCGGCATCGAGGACGTCGAGCGCAGCATCTTCGACAAGTACAACACTGTGCTGCACGAGCTGACGCACCAGGTGCATGGCGTGCTGACAGCCGACCAGGCGCGCGAGATCGAGGCGCTGTACCAGCAGGCCAAGGCCCGCGACGCGAAGGCATCCGACAAGTCCAACGCGGGCTTCCTGTCGCGTTATGCCGGCGGCTCGGTGTGGGAATACTTTGCCGAAGGCGCCAATGCTGAGGCCTCACCCCGGCGCGACGGCTACGACGGCCGCGAGATCGTGCGCGAGCGCCTGATCCAGATGGACCCCGCGTTGCGCGCGCGGGTGCAGCGCTTCTTCGCACAGCGCGACACGCGGGCCAGCCTGCCCATCGCGCTGGTCAATGCCGGCAATCAGAAGCTGGAGGACGGCAAGCTGCCGGAGGCGACACCGCTGTTCGAGCGCGCCCTCGAGCTCGCACCCGACGACGAGAGCGCGCTGGTCGCGCGCCTTTACGCGCTGGCGCTGGAAGGAAACGGCACGGCCGCGCAGGCGCTGTCCGCGCGCGCGCTGGCGCGCCACCCGAAGAGCGGCGCGCTGCGCGTGACGACGGCTGACGCGCTGTGGCATGGCGGTGCGCCGCTGGCCGCCGAGGTCGTGCCCGGCCTGGCGCGCGAGGCCGGCGCGCTGAAGGGCGAGGACCGCTTCCGTGTCGACCTGGCGCTGGCCGACCACCACCGCCGCCTGGGGCAGGTGCCGCAGGCGCTGGCCAGCTACGACGCCGTGCTGGCCTACCAGGGTGACCAGCCCGAGGCGCTGTGGGGCCGGGCCGCCGCGCTGGCACTGGCCGGGCGCTGGGACGAGGCCTTCAAGCAGTACGAGGCCGTGCTGCGGCTGCGCACGGGCCTGGTGCCGCTGCGCCGCGACTACGCGCTGGACCTGCTGCGCGCCGGCCGCACCGAGCCGGCCCGTGCGCAGGTCAAGGAGGCCTTGATCCTCGACCCGCACGACCCCGACACGTTGGCGCTGAAGGCCTGGCTGGCCCTCATTGACGACGATGCCGCGGCCGCCCTGCGCAGTGCGGACGAAGCGCTGGCGCGGGGGGCCTGGAGCGACCTGGCAGCTATCGTGCGCGCCGCGGCGCTGCAAGCGCAAGGGCAGGGTGATGTCGCCCAAGCCGCGTTGGTGCCGCTGAGGCAGCGCATGGCCGCTGGCACGCCGCCGCAGTACATCTACCGCGCCGAGAAGTCGGCCTGGTTCTCCGTGCACGAGCTGCCGGCCAGCGAGCGCCGCGTGATGGAGATGCTGGTCAAGTGATGAAGCTGTTGCAGCGCCTCGAAGCCGCCCACCTGAACGGCCTCAGCGTCGCGCTGGGGGTCACCGCCACGCATCTGGTCGTGGGCGCGCTGTTCGGCGAGACCGCAGGTCTCGCGGCGGTGGGCGGCGCCGTCTGCGCCAGCCTGACCGACGTGCCCAACCCGCCGCAGCGCGTGCTGCCGCGGGTGCTGCCGGCGGCACTGGTGGCGGCGCTGGTGACCGGGCTCGTGGGCCTGGCGGACGGCTCGCTCGTGGCCACCGTCGCGCTGGTCGCCGTCGTCACCTTCCTGTCGCTGATGGCGCTGGCCTGGGGCCTGCGTGCCGGGCCGCTGTCGTTCTCGCCGGTGCTGGCCATGGTGTTCGCGATGGCCTGGGACCGCACGGCCGGCGCCACCTCGCCGCTGGAGCACGCGGCCTGGGTGGGCCTGGGCGGCTGCGTCTACGCCGGCTGGGCGCGGGCCAGCGCCGTCGTGCTGCGCCACCGGTTGCGCGAGCTGGCCCTGGCGGGCGCGCTGCGGGCCACGGAGCAGCGGCTGCGCTCGCGCGCCCAGCGCATCGCCGGCGCGGTGGGCGGCGCCGATGCCAGCATCCGTGCGTCCATCGCCGACGACGTCGTACTGGCCGACGCGCTGCAGGCCGCGCGCGATCAGGTCTTCGCCGCGCGCCGGTCCGCGCGCAGCCGCCGTCAGACCGACCTGGTGCTGGGCCTCATCGAGCTGCGCGACCTGCTGCTGGCCAGCCGGCTGGACACCGAGCTGCTGGGCCAGGACTTCCCCGGCCGCCAGTGGCGCGCTGCGCTGGCCGACACGCTGCGCCACCTGGCCGACGTACTGGCGGCGCTGGCCGACACGGTGGCCTTGGGCGCGCCGCTGCCCGAGGTGTCGGCGGACGCCTGGCGGGCCCAGCTCGCGGCGCGGCTGGCCGATGTCAGCGCGCCCGGTGGTGACTCGCGCACCCACCTCGTGTCGGCACTGCAGTCGCGCCTGGGCCACATGCTGGATGACGTCAGCGCCATGGTGGCCCGGCAGGCCCGGCAGGACGACGTGGACAGCCCGTGGACGCCCGAGAAGCTCGCGCCCTTCGTGTCGCCCGAGGGCTGGCCGCTGGCCGCCCTCAAGCCCCACCTGACGCTGCAGTCCGGCGTCATGCGGCATGCACTGCGCTCGGCGCTGGCGTTGTCGCTGGCCTATGCGCTGGGTGCGGTGCTGCCGTGGGCGGCGCACCCGTTCTGGCTGATGCTGAGCGTGGCCGTCGTGCTGCGCGGCAACCTTGAGCAGACGCTGTCGCGCCGCAACGAACGCATCATCGGCACCGTGCAGGGTTGCCTGCTGGTGCTGCTGCTGGCGCATGTGCATTCGGTGCCGGCGCTTAGCCTGTGCTTCATCGCCGCCGTGGGCACGGCGCACGCCTACGTCAACCGCCGCTACCGTGTCGCGGCGACGGCGGCCACGCTGATGGCGCTTCTGCAGCCGCTGATGCTGGACCCGGGCAGCGACCCGGCCATCGTCGAGCGCCTGGCCGACACCCTCATCGGTGCGGGCCTCGCCTGGCTGTTCAGCTTCGTGCTGCCGTCCTGGGAGCGCGCTGCCGTGCCGCGGCTGGCCACGCAGCTGCGCGGCGCGCTGGCGCGGCATGCGGCCAACATGTTGCGCTGGATGCCCAGCGCCGAGGAGCAACTGGCGCAGCGGCTGAGCCGCCAGCAAGCCTACGCCGCGCTGGCCGCGCTGGCCGCCGCCGCGCAGCGCACACGGGTCGAACCGGAGAGCGTGCGCCTGCCCGAAGCCGAGATCGAGGCCGCGTTGAGCCACGGCTACCGACTGATGGCGCTGCTCGGCGCCGTGCAGCACCAGGTGCAGCGACGTACCGCGCGGCTGGATGTGGCGCGGGCCGAGACCGCGTTGCCGCTGGCCCGCAAGGCCTGTGTGGATGTGCTCAAGGGCGAACCCGCCACGGGCACCGACCCGGCCGAAATCCCCGACGGCGACGCCGGCGCCTGGCCGGAGCACCTGGGCCAGCACGACCTGACGCCGTGGCTGCTGCGGCGGCTGCGGCTGTGCCGCATCGAAGCGCGCGAATTCGTCGCCGCGCTGAACCGACTTCAACCTGCAGGAGAGCAAACATGAGCATCCAAACCCGCGCCGCCGTCGCCTGGAAGGCCGGCGCCCCGCTGACCATCGAAACCCTGGACCTGGAAGGCCCGGGTGACGGCGAGGTCCTGGTGGAGGTCAAGGCTACCGGCATCTGCCACACCGACGAGTACACGCTGTCCGGTGCCGACCCGGAGGGCCTGTTCCCGGCCGTGCTGGGCCATGAGGGCGCCGGCGTCGTGCTGGAGAGCAAGGTGCCGTGGCTCAAGGCCGGTGACCACGTCATCCCGCTGTACACGCCCGAATGCCGCGAGTGCAAGTTCTGCCTCAGCCGCAAGACCAACCTCTGCCAGGCCATTCGCGCCACGCAGGGCAAGGGCTTGATGCCCAACGGCACCTCACGCTTCTCGCTGAACGGCCAGCCCATCTTCCACTACATGGGCACCAGCACCTTCTCCAACCACATCGTCGTGCCCGGCATCGCGCTGGCCAAGATCCGCCCCGACGCACCCTTCGACAAGGTCTGCTACATCGGCTGCGGCGTGACCACCGGCGTGGGCGCGGTGCTGTACTCGGCCAAGGTGGAGGCGGGCGCGACGGTGGTGGTTTTTGGCCTGGGCGGCATCGGGCTGAATGTCATCCAGGGTGCCAAGCTGGTCGGTGCCGGTCGCATCATTGGCGTGGACATCAACCCGGCGCGCGAGGCGATGGCGCGGCGCTTCGGCATGACGGACTTCGTCAACCCCAAGGACGTGGCCAACGTGGTCGATCACATCGTGCAGCTGACCGACGGCGGCGCAGACTACTCGTTCGAATGCGTGGGCAATGTGCAGCTGATGCGCCAGGCGCTGGAGTGCACGCACAAGGGCTGGGGCCGCAGCATCATCATCGGCGTGGCACCGGCCGGGGCGGAGATTGCCACGCGGCCGTTCCAACTGGTCACCGGCCGCAAGTGGGAAGGCAGCGCCTTCGGGGGCGCGCGCGGGCGCACCGACGTGCCCAAAATCGTCGACTGGTATATGGAGGGCAAGCTGCACATCGACGAGCTGATCACGCACAAGCTGAAGCTGGAGCAGATCAACGAGGGTTTCGAGCTGATGCGGCGTGGGGAGTCCATCCGGGCGGTGGTGGAGTTCTGATCGGGCTGTTCTTGCGAATGGCTTTTCGATTCGGTGCGTTGCCGGGCGGGACTCCCGGCAACGCACCGAGCTGACGCGTACCCGTCAAACGCGGTCTCCCCGCCTCCACTTTGCAATTCATGTGGGAACCCACAGTCCCCACCGCTCGCCATCGCGCCTAAGCTGCCGCCCAAGCCAGTTCCGTCCGAAGAACTGATTGGAGACGCGCATGCAAGCCACCCCCACCGGGCGCCCGCCCATCTACCGCTCGCTCTACGCCCAGGTCATCACGGCCATCGTCATCGGCGTGCTGGTGGGCCACTTCTTCCCGCAGACGGGCGAGGCGCTCAAGCCGCTGGGCGATGGCTTCATCAAGCTGATCAAGATGATCATCGCGCCCATCATCTTCTGCACGGTGGTGGTGGGCATCGCGGGCATGGAGGACATGAAGCGCGTCGGCAAGACCGGCGGCTACGCGCTGCTGTACTTCGAGGTTGTCTCCAGCGTGGCCCTTGTGGTGGGCCTCGTGGTCGTCAACCTGCTGCAGCCAGGCGACGGCATGCACGTCGACCCCAAGACGCTGGACACCAAGGGCATCGCCGCCTACACCGGGCCGGGCAAGCTGCAAGGCACGGTGGACTTCTTGCTTGCCATCATTCCAACCACGGTGGTGGACGCCTTCGCCAAGGGCGAGATGCTGCAGGTGTTGCTGTTCGCGCTGCTGTTCGGCTTCGCGCTGCACCGCTTCGGCGGCCGCGGCACGCTGGTGTTCGACGGTATCGAGAAGACCTCGCACGTGCTGTTCGCCATCGTCGGCATGATTATGAAGGTGGCCCCCATCGGCGCCTTCGGTGCCATGGCCTTCACCATCGGCAAGTACGGCGTGGGCTCGCTGCTGTCGCTGGCCAAGCTGATGGGCGCGTTTTACGCGACCTGCCTGATCTTCATCTTCATCGTGCTGGGCACCATCGCCCGGCTGCACGGCTTCTCGGTCTGGAAGTTCATCAAGTACATCAAGGAAGAGCTGTTCATCGTGCTGGGCACCTCGTCCAGCGAGTCGGTACTGCCGCGCATGATGGCCAAGCTGGAGAACCTGGGCGTGCGCAAGTCCACCGTGGGCCTGGTCATCCCGACCGGCTACTCGTTCAACCTCGATGGCACGTCCATCTACCTGACCATGGCCGCCGTCTTCATCGCCCAGGCCACCGACACGCCGATGACGCTGATGCAGCAGCTCACGTTGCTGGGTGTGCTGCTGCTCACCAGCAAGGGCGCGGCGGGCGTGACCGGCAGCGGCTTCATCGTGCTGGCGGCCACGCTGTCGGCTGTGGGCGGCGTGCCGGTGGCGGGGCTGGCGCTGATCCTGGGCATCGACCGCTTCATGTCCGAGGCGCGTGCGCTGACCAACCTGATCGGCAACGGCGTGGCCACGGTGGTCGTCGGCAAGTGGACCGGTGACCTGGACGCGGCGCGCATGCAGGCGGTGTTGAACAATGAGACACCGGCTGACGCCGAAGCGCCCGAGGCGTTGCTCGACGCGGTCGACCAACACATGGCCAAGCCCCGCTGAAGGATCTCAATGGAGTTGTTGTCCGAACATGGCTGCTTTGGCGGCACCCAGCGATTCCATCGCCACGACTCGGCCGAGATCGGCCTGCCCATGCGCTTCGCGCTGTTCGTGCCGCCGGGGCCGAAGGCGTTGCTGGTCTTCCTGGCCGGGCTGACCTGCACCGAAGAGACCTTCGCCATCAAGGCGGGGGCGCAGCGGCTGGCGGCCGAGCTGGGCCTGGCGCTGCTGATGCCCGACACCAGCCCGCGTGGAGCCGGCGTGGCGGGCGAGAGCGAGGCCTGGGACTTCGGCGTTGGCGCGGGCTTTTATTTGGATGCGACGCGCGAGCCGTGGGCGGCCCACTGGCGCATGGAAAGTTACCTGCTCAATGAGCTGCTGCCGCTGGTGCAGCACGAGACCGGTCTTAGCCGCACCGGCCTGTTCGGCCACTCCATGGGCGGCCACGGCGCATTGACGCTGGCGTTGCGCCACCCAGGCCGCTTCCAGTCGCTGTCGGCCTTCGCGCCTATCGCGGCGCCCATGCGCTGCCCCTGGGGCCGCAAGGCGCTCAGCGGCTATCTCGGGGAGGACCGGGCCGCCTGGGCAGCCCACGACGCGAGCGAGCTGATGAAGAGCCAGCGCGCCGCGCCTTATCCCGGCGGCATCCTCATCGACCAGGGCCTGGCCGACAAGTTCCTGGCCGAGCAGTTACACCCCGAGCTGCTGGAGGCCGCCTGCACCGGCGTCGGCCAGCCGCTCACCCTGCGCCGCCATGCCGGCTACGACCACGGCTACTACTTCATCGCCAGCTTCGTTGACGACCACCTGCGCCACCACGCCGCTCAGTTGCTTTGACGGTCATCGCACGGTCGTGCTAAATTATTGGCATGGAAACCCGCAGTGAACGCGCCGAGACCACACTGACCGCCATCGTCGGCGCGGCACTGGACATGGCTGTCACCGAGGGTCTGGAGAGCATCAGCATCGGCGAGGTCGCCAAGCGCCTGGGCCTGTCCAAGAGCGGCGTGTTCTCGCGCGTCGGCTCGCGCGAGCAACTGCAGGTGGCCGTGCTGCTGGAGTTCGACAGGCGCTTCTTGCAGACCGTGTTCCTGCCCGCCATGAGCGAGGCACGCGGCCTGCCGCGGCTGCAGGCCGTCATGCGCCGCTGGCTGGCTTGGGCCAGCGACGTGGATCGCCACAAGACTTGCCTCTACACGGCCGGCGCCTTCGAGTACGACGACCGCGAGGGCCCTGTGCGCGAGCACCTTCTGGACGGCGTGCTGCGCTGGCGCGCCACGCTGCGCCGCACCGTGCTGCAGGCCGTGGAAATGGGCCACCTGCGCGCTGACCTCGATGCCGAGCAGATGGTGTTCGAGATGGACGCGCTCTTCACCATTGTCGCCCGACCTTGGCGCGCGGGCCGCGCTGACCCTCTTTTTCACACCCATGCCCACCAAGTGGCTGGCCCGCTCGCGTGACGTGCCGCTGCCGTGGATGGAGCGCCGCCTGCCCTTCGAGGGCGGTCATGTCAGCGTTTGGCAACGGGGCGACGTTGCCGCCGGGGTGCCGAAGGTGTTGCTCGCCCACGGTTGGGCCGGCGATGCGCAGCAGATGCGTGCATTGGGTGACACGCTGGCCGCGGCCGGTTTCGACCCCGTGCTGCTGGACCTGCCGGCACATGGCCGCAGCAGCGGCTGGCGCAGCAACCTGCTGCAGTGGGTGCGGGCGCTGTTCGCCGTCACCGCACGCTTCGGTCCCTGGGACGGCGTCGTGGCGCATTCGCTCGGCGCGATGGCGCTGTCGCACGCGCTGGCCCGCGGCCTGCCGGCACGGCGCGTGGCCCTCATCGCGCTGGCGCCGCCGCCCTGGCAGTTCCTGCGCTGGTTCGCCCAGGCCATGGGTGGCAGTGAAAGCCTGGCAGCCGGTATGCGCGGCCACATCGAGCAGCGCGAAGGCGTGTCGCTGGGGCATTTCGAACCCGCCTGGCTGGGTGAGCGCGTCGAGCAGCCCACGCTGATCGTGCACGATCGGGGCGACGTGACGGCGCCGCTCGCCGGCAGCGAGACGCTGCTGGCAGGTCTGCCTGCTGGCCGTCTGTACGTCACCGAGGGCCTGGGCCATCGCCGCTTGCTCAGCGACCCGGCAGCCATGCGACAGGTGCTCGCGCACCTGTCGGCCACGCCGTCGCTGAGGGCCATCTGAGCCGTCGGGGGACAATCGGCGGATGGCTGTTCTCTCCCTCTCCAATGCTCATCTTGCTTTCGGGCATGTCGCGCTGCTCGACGGCGCCAACTTTTCGCTGGAGGTGGGCGAGCGCGTCGGCCTCATCGGCCGCAACGGCACGGGCAAGTCCTCGCTGCTGAAGATCCTGACCGGGCTGGAGAAGCTCGACGACGGCCTGCTGCAGCAGCAGCAAGGCTTGACCAACGTCTACGTGCCGCAGGAGCCCGAGCTGCGCGGCGACGCGACCATCTTCGACGTCATCAGCGAGGGTGTGGCCGAGCACAAGGCGCTGCGCGAGCGCTATGAGATCCACGACGAGAACGACGACCTGGCCTGGGTGCAGGAGCGCATCGAGCACATCGGCGCGTGGAACTGGGAGCAGCGCGTTGAAGAGACGCTGCACCGCCTGGACCTGGACGGCTCGCGCCTGGTGGGCAGCCTGTCCGGCGGCCTCAAGAAGCGCGTCGCCCTGGGCCGTGCGCTGGTGGCCCAGCCTGACGTGCTGCTGCTGGACGAGCCCACCAACCACCTGGATCTGGACGCGATCACCTGGCTGGAAGGCTTGCTGAACGACTTCAAGGGCTCGCTGCTGCTCATCACGCACGATCGCGCCTTCCTCGACAACGTGGCCAACCGCATCGTCGAGCTGGACCGCGGCCAGCTGCGCGGCTACCCGGGCAACTACGCTGCCTTCCAGGCCGCTAAGGCCTACGAGCTGGAGAACGAGGCGCTGTTCAACGCGCGCTTCGACAAGCTGCTGGCGCAGGAAGAGGTCTGGATCCGCAAGGGCGTTGAGGCCCGCCGCACGCGTTCGGTGGCGCGCATCCAGCGCCTGGAGGCCATGCGCCTGGCCCACGCCGCGCGGCGCGATGTGCAGGGCAAGGTCAGGCTGGACATTGACACCGGCGGCGCCAGCGGCAAGATCGTGGCCGAGCTGGAGGACGTGGGCAAGAGCTACGGCGACCGCGCCATCGTGCGCGGCTTCACGTCCACCATCCTGCGCGGCGACAAGGTCGGCCTCATCGGCCCCAACGGCGCCGGCAAGACGACGCTGCTGAAGATGATCCTCGGCGAGCTGCAGCCCGACACCGGTACGGTGCGCCTGGGCTCGCGCATGACGGTCGCCTATTTCGACCAGATGCGCGACACGCTCAACCTCGATGCCACGCTGGCCGACACGATCAGCCCGGGCTCAGAGTGGATCGAGATCGGTTCGCAGAAGAAGCACGTCAAGAGCTACCTGGGCGACTTCCTGTTCTCGCCGGCGCGCGCCAACTCGCCCGTGCGCACGCTGTCCGGCGGCGAGCGCAACCGCCTGCTGCTGGCGCGCCTGTTCGCGCGGCCGGCCAACGTGCTGGTGCTGGACGAACCCACCAACGACCTGGACATCGAGACGCTGGAGCTGCTGGAAGAGCTGTTGGCCGAGTACGACGGCACGGTCTTCCTGGTCAGCCACGACCGCCGCTTCCTGGACAACGTCGTCACGTCCACCATCGTCTACGAGGGCGAGGCGCGCTGGCGCGAGTACGAGGGCAGCGTGCAGGACTGGCTCACGCAGTCCAAGCGCGCCGCGGCGCTGCAGGCCAAGTCAGCACCGGCCGCCGCCGCCGTTGCTGTCGTGCCGCCTGCCCCGGCCCCCGAGCCGGCCCCGGTCGTCGCGACCAAGCGCAAGCTCAGCTACAAGGAGCAGCGCGAGCTGGAGGAGCTGCCCAAGCAGATCGCCGCGCTGGAGGCCGAGCAGAAGCAGCTGAATGCACTGCTCGCCGGCAGCGAGCTGTACACGCAGGGCGCGACGCGCATCGCCGAGGTGACCGACCGCGCCGCGGACATCGACGCCGAGCTGCTGGCGCTGATGGAGCGCTGGGAAATCCTCGAAGCCAAATGAACGCGTTGAACGAGGAATGGCTGGCGCTGCAGTCCCAGCACGAGCGCTACGAAGCGCTGGCGCTGGGCGTGAAGCTGGCGGCCTTTGCCGTCGTCGTGTTCGTGCCCGACTCGATGCTGGCGTTGCCGCTGCTGGCCCTGCTGTGGCTGCAGGAGGGCGTGCTGAAGACCTTCCAGGGACGGCTGGGCGAACGCCTGCTGGTCATCGAGGCCGGTCTGAAGTCGGGCGAGGGCGCTGCCATGCAGCTGCACAGCGACTGGTCCGCAAGTCGCCCGCGCGGCCTGGGGCTGGTGGCGCAATACCTGAAGAGTGCGCTGCGGCCGACCGTGGCCTTACCCTACCCGCTGCTGATGGTGGTCAGCCTGCTGGCCTGATTAGAGCGGCTGCAGCTTGTCCAGCGGGATCAGCGCCGGCACGCCCTTGAGCTGGACGACGGTCTCGCCCGGGCGGTGCACGACGTACTGGGCGACATGGCGTTGGCCGTTGTAGCGAACGCTGTCGCCCGGCTTGATGACCGGCTGCGGCGGGATGACGGGCAGGTCCACGCGCGGCATGGGTCGGGACTGGCGTGCCTGGCTCATCACGTCGCGCACCTGGCCATGCAGGCCGGGCGAGTTCTTGGCCAGTGCTTCCAGCGAGCGTGCCATCTGCGCCTTCAGCTGCTCGGCCGTGAACGGCTTCTTCAGCAGGAAATGCGCGCCGTGGGCCTCGGCCTCCAGCTCATGTGCGGGCGAGACATCGAAGCTCAGCAGCGACAGGTGCAGGCGCGGCTGGACCTCCTTGAGGCGCTGGAACAGCCGCAGGCCTGTCAGCGAGGACTTGGGAAACCAGTCGGTGATGAGGAAGTCCGGCTTGAACAGCAGGCCTTGCGCCAGCGCGCTGTCCGGGTCAGCACAGCACAGGATGCTGTCGGCGGTGAATCCCTGGCCTTGCAGCAGCTGGCGGGCGAAGGTCTGGACACCGGCGAGCGGGTCGACAACGAGAAATTTCAAGGGTTCGGTCATGGCCACGGCGGAACGCCGCTTGCAGGCGGTCCATCGTGCATTCTGCCGGCAGGCCCGGGGCCGGCCGGCCGCCAAACCCGCCTGGGTCGTGACCTATTCGTCAGCCTTTCAGGCGACAGAAATCGGCCCGCAGCCCCAGCGGCGTGCGCGCCAGGTAGAGCTGCACGGCGCCGCTGCCCGCATGGCTCACTGTGTGCAGGCCATCGCCCAAGCCCGGCGGCAGCGCGCCGGCAAAGGTCAGGCTGAACTGTTCGCCGGCCTGGCGGCTGGCCCGCTGGTCGACCGCCTGCAGCATGAGTGCATGGCCGTCGACCTCGAACGTCCGGCCCAGGTGCGCCTGCCAGCTCGCCTGACCGGCGAACTGGCCGAGGCTGGCGGGTACCGCGGCCAGGGCTGCCGGTGCACCGCTGCCGGCCAGCAGGGCAGTCGCGCTGCCCTTCAGGAAATTGCGCTTGTTCATCATGGCAGGCACTCCTCGGGCTGCGGTGCGGGGGCGGGTCTCAGCATGGCCTGGTACAGGCCCTGGGGCTCGCCGTCGGGAACAAAGCCCAGCCGCTCGTAGAGCCGCCGGGCAGGGTTGTGGATCTCGACCTGGATGCCCAGCGCGAGGCCGCCGGCCTGGGCTTCCTGCGCCAGTGCCTGCAGGCAGCGTGTGCCCAGGCCCTGACCACGCCAGGCGGGCAGCAGTGCGATGTCGAGGATGTGCAGGCGGTTGCTGCGTGTGTCCAGCCACAGCCGGCCGGCCACCTCGTCGGGGTTCACGACGATGAGGTGGCAGGCCGAGTGCGGGAAATGCCGCGCGTAGTGCTGCTGCTGCGCCTGGTGCTGTTGCCGCACGAAGGCCTCGCACTGCTCGCGCGGCCAGCCGGTCAGCGCCAGTTCGTCGGCGCGCGTGCTGGCGTAAATCGCGAGTTGCCAGGCTTCGTCGGCAGGCGTCGCAGCGCGCAGGCGGTAGTCCATGCCAGGCTCGCTCAGCCGCGCGACGGGAAGATGCCCTGCAGCGCGATGCAGAAGGTCAGCGCCAGGTAGGGCTGGCGGTTCTCGTGCGGCTGGTTGCCGCCCGCCGGGCCGATGGCGGTGGCGGCCATCGGCGCAGCAGCACCCGGCGCGCGGTAGACGTTGCCGCCCCCGGTGGCCGTCGGCGACATCGCGGTGTTGGCGGGGCTGGTCGACGCGGGGGTGATACCGGCCATCAGTCCATGGCTGTGCGACGGCATTTCCTGGGTCAGCAGCGTGACCGTCGGCGTGCCGATCGCCTCTCCGATCACGCGGTCGCTGAGGCCCGGGCCCTGGCCCTGGCCCATGGCCAGGTTGCCGCGCAGGTCGGGTAGCCCGAAGTTGCTGGTGCCGTTGCCACCGTAGTAGGTGCCGACCAGAGAGAAGAGGGCGGTGTTCTGGCTGATGGGCATCAGCTGACCGTCGCAACGCGCCCAGCCCCTGGGCGCGAAGTTGTAGGGCATGACGCGGATCTCGGCGAGGAAGGGTTCGGACATGTCGTGCTCCTCAGGTGGGCGACGGGTAAATGCCGACCAGCGAAATGATGTAGTTCACCGTCAGCGTCGGCGCCATGTTCTCGTGCGGCTGGGCGCCGCCGGCCGGGCCGACGGCGCCTGCGGCCATCGGCGTCGTCGCCGGGCCGGGGCCATAGCTGTCGGCCGTGGTGGTGGCGAGCAGGGCGCCGGCTGGCGTCGTGATGGTGGCTGCGGCCGTGGTGGCATGCAGCGGGTGCGTGTGCGCGGGCAGCTGGGCGGGGGTCAGCGTGACGCTTTCGGTGCCGACGAGCGCGCCCATCGTGCGCTGCGATAGGCCCGGCCCCTGACCCTGGTGCACCGGTACGCGGCCGCGCAGGTCGGGCAGCGCAAAGATGCTCTGGCCATCGCCGCCGTAGGTGGTGCCGATCAGGTTGAACAGCGCGTCGTTCTCGGCGATGGACAGCAGCTGGCCCTGGCAAAGCGCCCAGTTGACTGGCGCGAAGTTGCCGGCGAAGAGGCGGATTTCGCCCAGATAGGGGTCCGACATCTCAATCTCCTTGTGTCAGTTACGGCTGGGGAAGATGCCCACCAGCGCGATGGCCCAGCTAAGCACCAGGCTGGGCTGCATGTTGGGATGGGGTTGGTTGCCGCCGCCAGCCGCGATGGAACTCGGGTCCATGAGCGTGTCGTTGCCGGCAGGGCCGAAACGGTTCATGCCGCCCCGCCCCTTGGCAGCCGGCACAGCGCCGCCGGGCACGCTGGCGTTGGCCAGGTCGCCGGTGGCGGTCAGCGTGTGTGTGTGGGCGGGGATCTGGCCCGTGGTCAGCGTGACGGCTTCCTGGCCGGCACGCTGACCCAGGGCGATGCTGTCTGCGGCATGCAGAGGTGCGCGGCCCCGCAGATCGGGCAGCGCGAAGTTGCTCACGCCGTCGCCGCCGTAAGTGGTGCCCAGCAGCGCGAAGAGGGCCTGGTTCTGGTTGATGGCCAGGATCTGGCCGTTGCACAGGGCCCAGCCCTTGGGCGCGTAGTTAAAGCTCATCAACCGGAGCTCACCGACGAATTGATCGGACATGGGGGGTCTCCTAGCCGAACACGGCTTCGTATTGCAGAGCGGTGGCCGTGCGGGCCACCGGCACGAGGAAGATGTCCAGCGGGTCGAGCTGCGGGTGCTCCAGCCGGTAGATGCGCTGCGGCAGTGCCGGCTCGGCTGGGGCCTCGAAGGTCAGGCTGAACGGAGGCCGGCCCGCCAAGCCGGCACCGGGACTGGCGTGGGCGTCGATGAGCTGGGCGGGCAGTGCGGCGACATCGTCCAGTCGCAGCGTGAAGCGGCTGCCGATCAGCGGCTCGAAACGGGCCAGCGTGAAGCCGCCGTCAGGCACGGCGGCGCGCCGCGCGGGCGCCCAGCGCTGCGATCGCGAACAGCGCCAGCGTGGCCGGCTCGGGCAGGTTGCCGCCACCACCACCCCCACCGCCGCCGCCCGTGCCGGGGTCGGTGGTCAGGTTGATGCGGAACTCGGCGAAGGCGTCACTGCCGCCCGAGGCCGGGCGCACGAAGGTGAGCTGGTCCAGGTCGAAGACCAGGGTGTTACCGGAGATCTGGATGTAGTCGGCCGGCGTGGTGGGGCTCAGCAGGCCGGAGGTGCCGGAGGTGCCGTAGCCGTTGAAGGCGTAGGACTGGAAGCCGGTGATGGCAGCGCCGATGTCCAGGCCGCTGATCTCGTAGCGGGCATGTCCCGTCCCGTTGCCCAGGTAGCCGGTGGTGATGGTGGTGCCGTCATCGGAGCCGCCCGCCACATGCAGCCGGATCGAGTTCGTCGCGCTGTCGAAGAAGATGGTCTCGCCGATCAGCATGTAGCCGAAGGTGCCGAGGTTGTTGCCACCGATGGCGCCGTTGTCGCCCTGGAAGATGCCCGTGGCCAAGTCGGCGAGGGCGACCGACTGTGTGGTGTCGATGGAGGTGACGGGGGTGCCCTGGATGCCCCCGGGTGCAATCAGCCGCACCGAGACGCCGCTGAGGAAACTGGCCTGGGCCGGCAGCGAGGACGCGGCCAGCGCGGCGCCGACGACAACGGCACCGAGCAGGCTGCGGAAGGGGAACTTGTCGAGTGGCATGGGGTCTCCCTGTGTTGGTCGAGCCACGAGTTGACTCGCCTGCGCCGCCGCCCGCCAGTGGCGCGTCCCGTGAATCGGGGGGGCGAAGTTAGGGAGTCGCAGGCCGGGTGCGGATGTCGTCTGCGGCCGCGCGCAGCTCGCGCCAGAAGGTCGCGTCCTGCGACGTGGCCATGTTGATGCGCATCAGCGAGCCCGGCGTGCGTGTCGCGCTGAACAGGGCGCCTGGGGCGATCAGCCAGCCGGCGTCCAGCAGCGGCTGGGCCAGGCGCTCGGTGTCCACGCCCACGTCCAGCCAGCCGAACAGGCCGTCGGGCGGCGCGGCCCAGACGAAGCCCTGTTGGGAGGCCAGCGCCGCGACGCGCTGGCGCGCGGCGGCCAGCCGCTCGCGCAGGCGCTGGGCATGGCGGCGCAGACGGCCCTGCTCCAGGCACAGCGCGACGGCGCGCTCCAGCACGGCCGAGCTGGTCAGGCCATCGAGCAGCTTGGTGTCGGTCAGCGCGCGCAGCAGTTCGGGCGCGGCAGCCAGGTAGCCCACGCGCCAGGCCGGCGTCAGCACCTTGGAGAAGCCTGACACGTAGGTCACGCGGCGCAGCCCGTCCAGCGCGGCCAGGCGCGGCAGATGCTCGGGCGCCAGGAAGCCGTAGCTGTCGTCCTCGACGATGAAGAAGTCGTGCGTGTCGGCCAGCCGCAGAAGGCGGTGGGCACCAGCCAGGTTGAGGCTGTGGCCGGTGGGGTTGTGCAGCACTGACACGGTCAGGTAGGCGCGCGGCGCGTGCTGGGCAGCCAGTGCTTCGAGCACGTCCAGGTCCGG
>JACPYV010000099.1 GCA_016195825.1 Burkholderiales bacterium
AACGCATGAGGCACTCCATGTCAAAAAGCCGCGGATGCTATCGGCCCTCCATCGAGTTGCAGGCCGCAGACCATCTGCGCCGTGAACAATCTCTCGGCATCTCGCAAGGGCCGGCCTGCACGACGGCGCGGCGGCGCCCGATGCCACCCGCCAGGCTCGTCGGCGGATGATGACGACGTGTCCGCAGCGTGCGTCACCGCATGTCCCACCTCACTTCTGCCAGCAGGCTGGCCTCAGAGGCCCGGACGCCCTTTCCCGGCGCCAGCGCCGAGGACGAGCAGGCCGTTGATGTCAGCCTGCTCGACCTGTTCGCCCGCCACGAAATGCTCGAGACCTGCTTCTGGATGTAGGGCCCGCAGCGTGAGCACCCTTGACCGATGTGGACCCATTGGCTGGGCGCCGTCAACCGCAATGGCACCGACATCAAGCATCGCGTGGCACTGAAGATCTTTGGCCGCTCGCGAGTGTGCGGCAATGCGCCTTTGCCCTGGAGTGTGGCCGGCGTGATATCGACTGCGTGAAAACGCTCAGTGACGATGACGCCGTGGATCTCGGCAAGCTGCAGCCTGACGGCCGTGAAGCCCCGGCGCTGGTTGCCTTCAAGCGGGACGGCGATCGGGCCCGCTGGTTCCGGGCCCGCGAGATGCCCAAGGCCATGGCAGCCCCTGGCCAGGACTCGCGCGCCGCGCCGGCCATCGCGGTGCTTTGGTCCATCCTGGACCCGACACCCAAGGAACGGGGCACGCACTGGTGCCCCAAGCTGCACGACTAGAGTTCGGCCGTGACCGGGTCGATGATGCGGCGCACCTGCGCGACCTGGTCGGCCGGGAAGCCGCCCAGGCGTGCGTGCTCACGCACCTTAGCCTCGTCGGGTGCGTTGTAGACGCAGTAGATCTTGTCGTCAGTCACATAGCTGTGGACCCACTGGATGCTTGGACCCAGGTCGCGCAGCACGCCGCAAGACGTGGCGGAGATGGCCTGCAGCTGCTCGGGGCTGAGCTGGCCGGCGCCGGGGATGTTTCTTTCGATGACGAACTTGGGCATGACGCATCCTTTGAAGAAAGCCCGTCGGGGATCGACCGGCCTGGCGTCATGCTCTTTTCTTGGGGGGGGCTGCGTCCTTTAGCCGGTTTGAAATCTCGATAAATTCGAGCCCGTGCCCACCACCCACTACCGCTTCGGCGAATTCAAGCTGCTGCCCATCGAGCGACTGCTGTTCCGCCGCGGCAGCGAGGTGGCGCTGACGGCACGTGCCTTCGCGCTGCTGGTGGCCTTCGTCGAGCGCGCGGGGCAGTTGGTGGCCAAGGACGACCTGCTCAAGCGCGTCTGGGCAGGCGTGGTCGTCGAGGAGAACAACCTGGCCGTGCAGGTGGGCACACTGCGCAAGCTGCTGGGTTCCGAAGCCATCACGACCATCCCCGGCTTTGGCTACCGATTTGCGCTACCGGTCCTGGACGTGGCTGACGGCAGCACGGCTGAGCTGACGCTGGCTGGCCGCGGCAACCTGCCCCAGCGCCTGCCCGCACTGATCGGCCGCGAAGTCGAGCTGGCCGAGGCCGCCACGTTGCTGAGCAACCACCCGGCCGTCACGCTATGCGGCGGCCCGGGCGTCGGCAAAACACGCTTGGCCCAGGCGCTGGCGCTGCGCCTGCGCGAGGACTTTGCCGACGGCGCCTGGTGGGTCGACCTGACGCTGCTGCGCGACTTGGAGCCCGTTTCTGCCGCCGTCGCACGCGTGCTGGGCCTGCAGGACGCACACGGTGAAAGTGAGTCGCTGGCGATGCTGGTGTCCCGCCTGGCACCGTTGTCGCTGCTGCTGGTGCTGGACAACGCCGAACACTGCGCCGCCGACGTCGCCGAGCTCGTCGCTGCGCTGGTGCGGGACACCAAGCGCGTCAGCCTGCTGGTCACCAGCCAGGTGCCGCTGCATGCGCAAGGCGAGCGCGTGCACCGCCTGGAGCCGCTGCCGCTGGCCGATGCCTTGCGCCTGCTGGCCGCGCGGTCCGGGGATATGGGTCATGAAAAGGCGGACAAGGCCGCCGAGATCTGCGAGGCGCTGGACTGCAACCCGCTGGCCATCGAGCTGGCCGCGGCGCGGCTGGACGCGCTGGGCGTGGACGGCCTGGCCGCGCGGCTGCACCAGCGGCTGACGCTGCTGGCACCGGGTGACGCGCGCCGGGCGTCGCGGCAAAACGCGCTGACCTCGGCGCTGAGCTGGTCGCACGAGCTGCTGGCCGAGCGTGAACGCCGCGTGCTGCGTCGCCTGGCCGTCTTCCCTGGCAGCTTTTCGTTGGAGGGTGCTGCGCTGGTACTGGCTGACGCGGAGCTGCCGGCAGCCGACGCCGTGGCTGCCGTACTGACGCTGGTGGAGCGCTCGCTGGTCAGCGTGGACCGAGGTGAGCAGCAGCGGCGCTTCCGACTTCTGGAAACCATGCGCCTGTTCGCGCTGGACAAACTCGCCGAAGCGGGTGAAACCGCCCTCGCCCAGGCGCGCCACGGGGCTGGCCTGGGCTGGCTGCTCGACGACGCCTACGAAGAATCCTGGCGACTGCCTCACTCGGCTTGGAATGCCCGCTACGAGCCTGAGTTGCCGGGCCTGTGGGCAGCGCTGGCTTGGGGACAGGCCCATGATCTGGCCAGCGCAGCGGCGCTGTTCGGCGCCAGCGCGCCGCTCTGGATGCCACGCGCGCCGCAAGCGCGGCCGCATGCGCTGGCGCTGGCAGCCCGCCTGTCGGACGAAGCCACGGCAGCTGCCATCCCGGCACCGGTGATCGCGCGCTTCTGGTGGGCCTGCGCGCGCTGCCACAGTGTCATCCACCCGGGGCTGGCGCGCGAGGCCGCCGGGCGCGCTTCCCAGCTCTACCGAGCGCTGGGCGACCAACGTGGCGAATACCTGGCCCTGGTGGAACTGGCCTTCAACTGGCGTGTTGACGGGCCCGAGGCGCGCGCGACGCTGGCGGCGGCGCGCCGGCTTGAAAGCCCAGGCTGGCCTGCCGCGGTTCTGGAGCGCGGGATGACGACGGAGGCCGTGCTGCACCTGACTTCGGGTCGGCACGAGGAGGCAAGGCGCTGCTACCGCGAAGCACTGGAGATCTGTGAGCGCGGCGGCTTCGTCGCTGGCGTGGTGCGCGCCCGGCTGAACCTGGCCGACCAGGCGCGTGCCGCCGGCGAACTGGCGCTGGCCGTGCAACTGGGCGAGGCGCTGCTGGCCAACCCGGGCGATGCCGGCGATCTGGTCTGCCTGGCCACGGTGATAGGTAACCTGATCGGTGCACTCATCGCCCATGGACGCCTAGACCGCGCCCGCGAGGTGGCGCTGGACTGCCCGCGGCGTTTGGGCTGGCTGAACCTGGAAGATCAGCTGTGGGTGTCGCTGGATGCGCTGGCCCTGCTGCACCTTCATGCCGGTCGTGCGGCGATGGCCGCACGCCTGGCCGGTGTGGCAGACCGCGAGTTCGAGGCCCATGGCCAGACGCAGCGCCAGCCCAACGAGGCCGCAGACCGCGCCAAGCTGGCCGCAGGCCTGGCGGCACACCTGAGCTCCCGCGATGTCGATCGCCTGGAACAGGAGGGCCGACGCATGAGCCTGCCCGATGCGATGCGCGCCGCCTTCGAGCTGGCGTGATTCAGACCGCAGCGAAGAGGCGCCGGGCCAGCTCGTCCGCCGAGTTCTCGGTGCGCAGTTCGGCATAGGCGGCGTCGGCCTCGGGGTAGGCGCGCTTCAGGTAGTGCAGCCACTGCTTGAGGCGCCCGCCCTGGTGCCTGGCAGCGACCGTGGCCCTCACCTGGTTGAAGAAGACTTGCATCAGTGGCAGCAGCTCGCGCCAGGGCACGGGCTCGACGCGCTGGCCCGCCACGCGCAGCGCCAGGCCAGGGTCGGCCACCATGCCGCGGCCCAGCATCAGGTGTTCGCAGCCGCTGCGCTCGCGAGCCAGCGCGGCGTGCTCCACAGTCCAGATCTCGCCGTTGGCGATGAGGGTGATGGGCACGGCCTCACGCACCGCAGCGATGCGCTCCCAGTAGGCCGGCGGCTTGTAGCCATCGGCCTTGGTACGTGCGTGCACGACGATCTCCTGCGCGCCGGCTGCGTGGATGGCGCGCGCCACGTCCAGCGTGCGGCTGTCATCCATGTATCCCAGGCGCATCTTGGCGGACACCATCACGTCGGCAGGCACTGCGCGCCGCACGGCGGCGACGATCTCGTGGATCAGCTCGGGCTCGTCCAGCAGCACCGCGCCGCCGCGGTGGCGGTTCACGCACTTGGCCGGGCAACCGAAGTTCAGGTCTATGCCTTCCGGCCTGAGCTCCGCCAGACGCCCGGCGTTCTCGGCCAGGCAGTTCACATCCGAGCCCAGCAGCTGCGGATGCACCGGTACACCGGCGGCGGTGCGGCCGCCGTTCCTCAGCTCGGGCACGATGCGCGTGAAGACACGGGCGGGCAGCAACTGGTCGGTCACGCGGATGAACTCAGACACGCAGCGGTCCACGCCACCGACGCGCGTCAACACGTCGCGCAAGATGTGGTCCAGCAATCCCTCCATGGGAGCCAGGAGGATCATTTCGATTCCTCTTGAAGCATCAGATAAAGCCGCAGGTCGAACTCCAGCTGGAAGTAGTCCGGCTCCATGTGCTGGCAGAGCTTGTAAAAGGGCTTGTTGTGCTCCAGCTCGCGCAGGTGCGCCAGCTCATGCACGACGATCATGCGCAGCAGCGCGGCCGGCGCCTCCTTGAACAGCGTGGCAACACGGATCTCGCGGCGCATCTTCAGCTTGTTGCCCTGGACCTGCGTGCGACGCGTGTGCGTGCCCAGGGCATGCTGCAGCACGCGCAGCTTGGCGTCGTAGCCAACGAAGTTCAGCGGCTCGGCGTTGCGCAGGTAGCGGGCCTTCAGCGCCTGCACGTAGTCGAACAATGCGCCATCGCTGCGCACTTCGTGGCGCTCGGGCAGGCGGCGGGCCAGGTGGTCGGCCAGGCGGCCGTCCAGGCGCAGCTGCTCGGCCTGGGTGATCAGTTCGGGCGGATAGCCAGCGAGGTAGCGGGCGGCCACGGCTGGCGTTGCAGCGGTGCTGGCAAGATGGGGCGATGTCATCGGAAACGTTCAAGGTGCGGCTGGAGCCGCAAGACGCCATTTTCGACTGTGCGCCGGACCAGCCCGTGCTGCTCGCCGCGCTGGCAGCCGGCATCGCCTTGCCTTGGTCCTGCCGCAATGGCACCTGCCGGACCTGCATCGCGCAACTGGTGAGCGGCAGCATCGTGCACCGCATCCCGTGGCCCGGCCTGTCCGCTGAAGAAAAGGCCGCAGGGCTGATCCTGCCTTGCGTGGCCGAGCCGCGCAGCGACGTGACGCTGCGGCAGCCCTGAATCTCACCGCTTCACCTGCGCGGCATCACCAGCGTCTGGCCGCCCTGGGTCAGCGTGACCGACCCGGCCTTGCCGTCCTCGGCGCTGAAGTCGAGCTGGGCGCCGACCTGCGGCACATGGGCCTGGCGCGGCGTGCTGGCCAGCAGCTCGAACGACGGCTGGCCCGGCGCCTGGCCCAGCAGGCGGCCCTTGTCGTCGATGAAGACCTTGATCGAGAACTGCGGCGAGCTGTAGTCGCCCACCAGCGCCTGCATTTGCGCCGAGCTCAGGCTGATGAACGCGCGCTCGGGCGGCAGCTCGCCGCTGAGCACCCACCGTTCGCCGTCGCTCTCGCCGTTGTTGAACACGCGCAGCGCCACCACCTTGCCATCGGCGCCCCGCTCGAGCTGCAGCTCGCTCAGGGAATCCGGGAAGGCAAAGCGGTCCTGCCCCAGCGGCATCAGCTTGGTCACGCCTCCACCGGTGCGCTGGCTCTGCAGCACGCCATCCTTGAACCTCAGCGTGCGGGTCTGCTTGCCGTCGCGGGCGAACAGCCCCTCGGCGCTCTTGAGCTGCTCGGGCGGCACGGCCACGGCCTTGTGCTCGGCAAACGGAGCGCCGATGGCGAAAGCCGCCAGCTTGCGAGCGACCAGGTCCATGTTCAAACCCGGACCATCGCTGTTGCGCAGAATGACGACGGTGGTCTGGCTGGCGGGCAGGTAGTTCAGCGTCGACACGAAGCCATGGATACCGCCGTTGTGCGTGAGCAAGACCTGGTCGCGCAACTTGGCGGCGGCGATGCCGAAGCCGTAGTTGGACGCCTTGGCGGGGCCTTCCGGCGTGGTCATGCGCTCGTAGCTGGCCTTGCTGATGAGCTTGCCGCCATGCAGCGCCTGATTCCAGCGCCACAGTCCCTCCGTGTTGCTGATCAGCGCGCCAGCGGCATGCGGCTGCGTCATGCTCAGCAGGCCGGCCGGCGCGACTTGGCCGGCACCGTTCAGCGTGTAGCCGCGGGCCATGCCCTTGAAGAGCTGGTCGCCGGCCTCGAACTGCACGCTGGTGATCTGAGCGGGCTTGAGCAGCGCCTCGTCCAGCGCCTGGTACCAGCGCTTGCCCGAGATGGCCTCGACGACGGCACCGACCAGCACGTAGCCGGAGTTGTTGTAGGCCCACTTCTCGCCGGGCGGAAAATCCGCGGGCAGATCCTTGAACTCCTGGATGAGCTCGGCCGTGCCAAGGTCACGCCGCACTGGGTTGCCCATGTAGCCGGGGATGCCGGTGTAGCTCTTCACACCCGAGGTGTGGTTGAGCAGTTGCAGCAGCGTGATGTTGGCGCCGTTGGGATAGTCGGGCAGGAACCTGGACAGCGGGTCATCGAACTTCGCCTTGCCCTCGTCGATCTGCCTCAGCAGCGTCGCAGCGGCGAACTGCTTGGTGACCGAACCGATGCGAAGCAGGTTGTCGGGTTGCATCGGTACGCCCAACTCGACGCTGGCCATGCCGCGAGCACCCTTGAAGAGCAGCCGGTCGCCACGGGCGACGAGCACGGTGATGCCCGGGCCGTCGCGGGCGATCTTCTGCTGGTCCAGCAGTTGGTCGGCATAGGCGGACATTGCGGCAGGCGTGACGGGCTGGCCGGCCTGGGCCGTGCCGATCAGCAGGGCCAGCAGGACGGCGGTCGGGATCTGGGAGTGGCGCATGGATGCAGTGACGGGGTTGGGACGGCGCAGAGCATCGCGGCCGGCGCGTGCCGGCACAAGTGCGTCTGCGACAGACTGCAGGACGGCGAGCATGGGCCGCGCCTGTCATCCACAGTGTCTGTGGACAACCCCGTGAACAGCCTGCGGGCATAAGCGGCAAGTGGTTGGCACATCAAGGCTTTTCTTGCGTTGCCTCAGATTGAGGCAGGCCGCGGCGGCGGGACAATCGCGGGCATGCATCGCACCATCTTCACGACGCCTGGCGTCAGTACCTTGTTGCGTGGTGTCTCACTCGTCTGGCTGAAGCTGGCCGGCTGGACCGTGCAGGGCGAACTGCCCGCCGAAGCCCGCAAGAGCGTCTTCATCGCCGCGCCGCACACCAGCAACTGGGACCTGCCCTACACCTTGTTCGCCGCCTTCGCGCTGCGCCTGACGCCTTACTGGATGGGCAAGACATCCATCTTCAGGTTCCCGTTTGGCGGGCTGATGCGCTGGTTGGGCGGCATCGCGGTGGATCGCAGCAAGTCCAACAACCTGGTCGCCGCGTCGGCCGAGGCGCTGCAGAACGCCGACGGCCCGGTACAGCTCATCGTGCCACCCGAGGGCACGCGCAGCAAGACCATCTACTGGAAGACCGGCTTCTACTGGATTGCGGTCACCGCAGAGCTGCCCATCGTGATGGCCTACATGGACTACCCGCGCAAACTGGTGGGCCTGGGGCCGCTGTTCAGGCCCAGCGGCGATGTCGAGGCCGACATGACCGAGATCAAGCGCTACTACGCCCAGTACAAGGGCAAGAACTCAGACCAGTTCACGCACGAATGAACACGACCACGTCCAAAGATCCACTCCACGGCCTCACCCTGGAGGCCATCGTGACCGCGCTGGTCGAACATTTCGGCTGGCCCGAGCTGGGCCAGCGCATCGCCATCAAATGCTTCCAGGTCGACCCCAGCGTGTCGTCCAGCCTGAAGTTTTTGCGCAAGACGCCTTGGGCGCGCGCCAAGGTCGAGAGCCTGTACCTGTTCATGCGGCGCGAGCAGGCCCGCGCCACCAGGCCGTCGGCTTAGCGGCCGCCCGGCTCCGGAAGCTCGATCTTCACTTCCAAGACCTCAAGGTCGCCCTGGCGCTCCATGTGGACCTTGATGTCGTCGGGGTTGATCGACACGTACTTGCTGATGACGGCCACCAGCTCGCGCTGCAGCTGCGGCAGATAGTCCGGGCTGGAGCTGCGCCCATTGCGCTCGTGCGCCAGGATGAGTTGCAGCCGCTCCTTGGCGACGCTGGCCGAGCTCTTCTTTTCGCCGAGGAAGAAGTTCAGGAATCCCATCGCATGGCTCCCTTCACTTCGCGCCGAAGACGCGCTTGAACCAGCTCGGCTTCACAGCCTCGGTAAAGCGCATCGGCTTGTCTTCGCCCAGGAAACGCGCGACAACATCCTTGTAGGCCTCGGCCACGTCGGTCTCCGCCAGGTGGATGGCCGGCGTGCCCTGGTTGGACGCCTGCAGCACGCTCTCGCTCTCGGGGATGACACCGATCAGCGGCGTGCGCAGGATCTCGTGGATGTCGTCCAGGCTCAGCATCTGGCCGCCCTCGACCCGGTTCGGGTTGTAACGCGTGATGAGCAGGTGCTCCTTGACCGGCTCGCCGCCTTCGATGGCGCGCTTGGTCTTGCTGGAGAGCATGCCCAGGATGCGGTCGCTGTCGCGCACCGACGAGACCTCGGGATTGGTCACCACCAACGCCTCGTCGGCGTAATGCATGGCCATCAGCGCGCCGGTCTCGATGCCGGCTGGCGAGTCGCAGACGATGTAGTCGAATTCCATCGCCTTCAGCTCTTCCAGCACGCGCTCCACGCCTTCTTGCTTCAGCGCGTCCTTGTCGCGCGTCTGCGAGGCGGCCAGGATGTAGAGCTTGTCGAGCTGCTTGTCCTTGATCAGCGCCTGGGTCAGCTTGATCTCTTCGTTGACGACGTTGATCAGGTCATAGACCACGCGCCGCTCGACGCCCATGATGAGGTCGAGGTTGCGCAGGCCCACGTCGAAGTCAATGACGCAGGTCTTGAGGCCGCGCATCGCGAGGCCGGTGGCGAAGCTCGCGCTGGTGGTGGTCTTGCCGACCCCGCCCTTGCCGGAGGTGACGACGACGATCTTGGTCATCTGGAGCTTTCCTGTTCGTTCAGTTCAATCGGGTGATCAGAAGGCAAGTGGCTGCATCAGCAGCTTCTCGCCGTCGAGCAAGACTTGCGCCGGCTTGCCCGCTACATCAGCGGGCAGCGGGTTCTCGGTGGTGCGGTAGATGCCGGCAATCGACAGCAGCTCCGCCTCCAGGCTGTGGGCGTAGATGCGCGCCGTCGTGTCGCCGCGCGCGCCAGCGATGGCCTTTCCGCGCAGCGGTGCATAGACATGCACGCTGCCGTCGGCAATGACCTCGGCACCATGGTTCACGAGCGCCAGCACGACGAGGTCGCCGCCCTTGGCATAGACGCGCTGTCCGGAGCGCAGCGGCTTGTCGACCACCATCGTCGGCGCCGGCGCGGCGGGTCTCTCGACGATCTTCTCAACCACGATCTCGCGCACCACTTCACGCACCACCTCGCGCACGCCGTCCGCGGGCACGGCCCGTTCGGCGGCGGGCTCATCGGCGGCATCGGCAAGTCCCAGCGCGTGGGCCAGCGCCAATTCCTCGGCGGTGGCGCCAGCCACGGCCACGGGCTGCAACTGGCTGGCACGCAGCATCTCGACGATCGCATTCAGGTCGACCGGTGCTGGACCCTCCAGCGCCAGCGGCGCCTGGCCTTCGAGCGGCGCGGCCGAAGCCGCCGCGGCGCGCGGCAGCAGGCTCAGGTCGATGACGACAGGCTCATGTTCGAAGCCGCCATGGCCGGCCCGCTGCGCCCAGTCGGCAGCGATCTCGGCCATGTCGGCGCTGTGCAGCACCAGACCCAGCAGGCTAAAGCGGCGCGACTTCAATTCGAAAGTGCCGGTGCGCGCAGCGCTCCTGCGCCCGCCACTCTCCCTCGTCAAATCCGCCATCTGCGCCTCATCTGCCCCATGCCACCGCTCAAAAGGCCGCGAGTTTAGCCGCCGCCTCTTCGCCGCCTCTTGGGGACTGCCCCCAACGCCGCGCCGCCGCGACCGCCTAAAAAACGGGCAACCCAGGTGGGACAGTGGCCGATCAAGCACTTAGCGTTGCTGTCGGCAACCGGCCCACAGACTTGTCCACAGCGGACGGGGACAACGTCATGGACTTGTCATCCAGACCCGTGACATCCGCCCGCCGCGGCTTGACTTATCCCCATATCTGGCAACCGTCAAGCCTTTTGGACCCTGAGGCCCAGCGCCCCACTCCCCTCCCGTGCCCTTACGCTAAGTCATTGATTCATATAGCCGACTCAACGCTGCTTAAAAAATGGGCAACCTAAGCGAAGCCGCATTGCACAAGGGCTTGGCGTCGATCAGGCGGGGTTCTCCACAAAGTTTTCCACAGACTCGGTGGATAGCTTTTGGAAGTGTTACGAATCAGTGACTTAGCCGCCTTCCTTGAGGCGTTCTGTAGCTTTCCTTGCCAAGTGCGGGGCATCGCCCGCGGAGCAGCCGGTTACATTGGGTGTTGCCCGCGCGTGCGGGCGCTCCCAGGAGACCGCCCTTGGCCACCCCGAACTACAGCTACGAAAAACGCCAGCGCGAACTGGCCAAGAAACGCAAGGCCGAAGAAAAGCGCCAGCGCAAGCTGAGTGGCAAGCCGGACGACGGCAGCGCGCCCGACGAACCGCAGACCGATGGCGAGGCGGCGTCCGCCCCCGCCGACCCCGCCACGCCGCAAACCTAAAATCCGTCGCTTCGTTCTCGTCAGCCTCGCTCCGCCGCGCCCATGTCTCGCCAGCTCTTCGTCACCACTGCCCTGCCCTATGCGAACGCCGGTTTCCACATCGGCCACATCATGGAGTACACCCAGGCCGACATCTGGGTTCGCTTCCAGCGCATGGCGGGCTCGCAGGTGCACTTCGTCTGTGCGGACGACGCCCACGGCGCGCCGATCATGATCGCGGCCGAAAAGGCCGGCAAGACGCCCCAGGACTTCGTCGCCGGCATCGCGGCCGGTCGCAAGCAGTACCTGGACGGCTTTCACATCAGCTTCGACAACTGGCACTCGACGGATGGCCCCGAGAACCACGAGCTGTCCAAGTCGGTCTACCTGGCGCTGCGCCACAACGAGCTGATCTCGACCAAGACCATCGAGCAGTTCTTCGACCCGGCCAAGTCCATGTTCCTGCCGGACCGCTTCATCAAGGGCGAATGCCCCAAATGCGGCGCGAAGGACCAGTACGGCGATTCGTGTGAGGTCTGCGGCGCCGTCTATGCGCCCACCGAGCTGAAGAACCCCTATTCGGTGCTGTCCGGCGCGACGCCGGTGCTGAAGACTAGCGAGCACTACTTCTTCAAATTGAGCGACCCGCGCTGCGTGGACTTCCTGACGCAGTGGACGCAGGAGCCAGGCCGCCTGCAGCCCGAGGTGTTGAACAAGATCCGTGAATGGTTCGAACCCGACGAGGAAGGCAAGAACCGCCTCAGCGACTGGGACATCAGCCGCGATGCGCCCTACTTCGGGATCGAGATCCCGGACGCACCGGGGAAGTATTTCTACGTCTGGCTGGACGCGCCCATCGGCTACCTGGCCTCGCTTAAAAACTACTTCGGCAAGATCGGCCGTGACTTCGACGCGTTCGTGAACGACCCGTCCACTGAGCAGATCCATTTCATCGGCAAGGACATCACCTACTTCCACACGCTGTTCTGGCCCGCGATGCTGCATTTCAGCGGCCGCAAGACACCCAACCACGTCTTCGTGCACGGCTTCATGACCGTCAACGGCGGCGAGAAGATGAGCAAGAGCCGCGGCACCGGCCTGGACCCGCTGAAGTACCTGAGCCTGGGCCTGAACGCCGAATGGCTGCGCTACTACATCGCCGCCAAGCTCAATGCCAAGGTCGAGGACATCGACTTCAACCCAGAGGACTTCGCAGCCCGCGTCAACAGCGACCTGGTCGGCAAGTTCATCAACATCGCGTCTCGCGCGGCTGGCTTCTTGAGCAAGCGTTTCGACGGCCGGCTGAGCGCCGACCTGGGCGTCGAGGGCCGCATGCTGCTGGACACGCTGCGCGGCCAGAGCGGCGTGATCGCAGAGCTCTATGAGACCCGCGAGTTCGGCAAGGCCCTGCGCGAGATCATGGCGCTTGCCGACAAGGTGAACGAGTTCGTCGACCAGCACAAGCCCTGGGAGCTGGCCAAGCAAGACGGCATGGACGCCGCGCTGCACGACGTCTGCAGCGTCTGCATCGAGGCCTTCCGTCTGCTGACGATCTATCTCAAGCCCGTGCTGCCGGCACTGGCCGTACAGGTTGAGGCCTTCCTGAAGGTCGACCCGCTGCAGTGGAGCGACAGCGCCCGCGCGCTGGGCAGCCACCAAATCGGCGCCTATCAACACCTGATGCAGCGCGTCGAGCTGGCCAAGGTCGAACAGCTGTTCGAGGCGCCGGCCGCGGCCAAGGTCGTACCGGGCGGCGAGGACATCGCCGCCGAGATCAAGATCGACGACTTCGCCAAGGTCGACCTGCGCATCGCCAGGATCGTCAAGGCCGAGCACGTCGAGGGCTCCGACAAGCTGCTGCGCCTAACGCTGGATGCCGGCGAAGGCAGGATGCGCAATGTCTTCAGCGGCATCAAGAGCGCCTACAAGCCCGAGGACCTGGAAGGCAAGCTCACGGTGCTGGTTGCCAACCTCGCGCCGCGCAAGATGAAGTTCGGCGTCAGCGAGGGCATGGTGCTGGCTGCCAGCCACGCCGACGAGAAGGCCCACCCCGGCATCTTCGTGCTGGAGCCCTTCCCCGGTGCCCTGCCGGGCATGCGGGTGCGCTGACACGCCGTGAACTCGCCGCGATTGCCCCTGGGACTTTCGCGGCGCAGGCGCTTCATCGCTGAGCGCTACCACTGCGGACCTCCGAGAGCGACGCCTGCCGCGTCGCTGCACAGCTCTCGGAGATCCCATGCCCCTGCCCCGCCTGCACCCCTTTCGCCCGCGCAGCCTCGCGCTGCTGCAGGGCTATACACGTGAGCGCTTTGTCGCCGACCTCGGCGCCGGCCTGACGGTCGGCATCGTCGCGCTGCCGCTGGCTCTGGCCTTCGCAATCGCCTCCGGGCTGCGGCCCGAGCAAGGACTGGCCACGGCCATCGTCGCGGGCCTGCTCATCTCGCTGCTGGGCGGCTCCAGCGTGCAGATCGGCGGGCCGGCCGGTGCCTTCATCGTGGTGGTCTACGGCATCTTGCAGCGCCACGGGCTGGCCAACTTGCTGCTGGCCACCATGGGTGCCGGCGTGCTGCTGTTCATCATGGGTGCGCTCAAGCTGGGCGTGCTGGTTCGCTACATCCCGGTGGCCATCGTCACGGGCTTCACCAATGGCATCGCAGTGCTGATCGCGCTGGCCCAGATCAAGGACTTCCTGGGTCTGGGCATCCCCAGCATGCCCGCCGATTTCTTCGGCCAGCTTGCGGCGCTGTCGGCGCACGCCAGCTCGCTCAATCCCTGGGCACCGGCCACGGCGCTGGCCTGCATGGTGGTCGTGCTGCTGTGGCCCAAGAACATCGACCGCGAGCGGCCCCTGTCCGGCGCCCGGCGCTGGCTGGCCCTGCTGCCGGGCACGGTCATCGCGCTGGCCGGCGCCACGGCGGCCGCCGCATGGCTGGCCCTGCCGCTGGAGACCATCGGCAGCCGCTTCGGCGGCATCCCGCGAAGCCTGCCGGCGCCGGCCTGGCCGGCCATGAGCTGGGCGGGCATGAGCCAGCTGGTCATTCCCACGCTGACGTTGGCCCTGCTGGGTGCCATCGAATCGCTGCTGTGCGCCCGCGTGGCGGACAAGCTCACCCCCGACCTACCCCGCCACGACCCCAACCAGGAGCTGATGGCACAAGGGCTCGCCAACCTCGTCGCGCCACTTTTCGGCGGGTTGCCGGCCACCGGCACCATCGCGCGCACCGTCACCAACATCCGCGCCGGCGGCACCAGCCCGGTCGCAGGCATCGCACACGCACTGGCGCTGCTGCTGATCCTGCTGGCGGTCGCGCCGCTGGCCCAGCACGTGCCACTGGCGGCATTGGCCGGCATCCTGCTCGTCGTGGCCTGGAACATGTGCGACTGGCACGAGTTCGCGCGGCTGCGTCGCTTCAACTTCACCTACCGCACGCTGCTGCTGGGCACCTTCACGCTGACGGTGGTGACCGACTTGACCGTCGCCGTGGAGGTCGGGCTGATCACCTCCTGCGTCTTCTTCGTCTGGCGTATGGGCCAGTTGTTCACCATCAGCCGTTTCGACGCCGGCCCGCTGCCCGAGGGCGTGGTGGCCCATGAGCTGTACGGCGCGCTGTTCTTCGGCGCCGTCGGCAAGATCGAGGCGCTGCCCGAGCAATTGCCCATCGGCACGCGGGCCGTGGTGTTCGAGATGCACCGCCTCGTTGTCATGGACACATCAGGCCTGGAAGCCCTGCGCGAACTGCACCGCACGCTGACCAAGGCCGGCATCGCGCTGGTGCTCGCCCACGTCAATGCGCAGCCCCTGTCGCTGCTGCGCCGCTCGGGGCTCGCCGCCGAACTGGGTGACGCCGCCATCGTGCCCAGCATCGCCGATCTAAAATCAGCCTCTTAGTCAGAGAAACACACCATGCCGTTGTTCTGGAAGCCCTACAAGTCCGAAGTCACCGCCTTCATCGAGCAGCTCAAGGCCAAGCGCCCCACGCTGGAAGCCGAGCAACGCGCCGGCCGCGCCCTGCTGTGGGACAAGCCGCAGGACCGCGCCGCGCAGGCTGACTTCAATGACGCCAAGGTGCCTCAGCAGCCCTACGTCTATCAGACGTCCGACAAATAAGCCGTGACGATGGCCGTGGCTGACGAAGCCAGCCAAGCCGCGGCCGCTGCTTCGGACATGCCCGAGGTGGTGGATGCGGTCGCTGTGGCGCGCCTGTACGGCGAGCCGCTGTTCCAGATGCCGCTGGACCTCTACATCCCGCCGGATGCGCTGGAGGTCTTCCTGGAAGCCTTCCAGGGGCCGCTGGACCTGCTGCTGTACCTGATCCGCAAGCAGAACTTCAACATCCTCGACATCCCGCTGGCCGATGTGACGCGCCAGTACCTGAGCTATGTCGAGCAGATCCGCCAGCACAACCTGGAACTCGCCAGCGAATACCTGCTGATGGCCGCGATGCTGATCGAGATCAAGTCGCGCATGCTGCTGCCGCCCAAGAAGAGCGAGGACGGCAAGGAGGTCGAGGACCCGCGTGCCGAGCTGGTGCGCCGGCTGCTGGAGTACGAGCAGATGAAGCTGGCAGCCGCGCGGCTGGACCGCCTGCCGGTGCTGGGACGCGACTTCCAGCGCGCCCAGGTCCACATCGAGCAGTCGCTGTCACCCAGCTTCCCCGACGTCGACACCAACGACCTGCGCGAGGCCTGGCTGGACATCCTCAAGCGTGCCAAGCTCAACCAGCACCACAAGATCAGCCGCGAGCAGTTGTCGGTGCGGGAGCACATGAGCATCGTGCTGCGCCGACTGCAGGGCCAGCGCTTCGTCGAGTTCGAGCACCTGTTCGACGTGACCCGCGGCCAGGCCGTCATCGTCGTCACCTTCATCGCGATGCTGGAGCTGGCGCGCGAGCGCCTTCTGGAGATCACGCAGGCCGAGGCTTTCGCGCCGATCTACGTGCGGTTGGCGTACTCGCCCAACTGATCCCTCGGGATCATTTCCCGCGCAGCTTCTGCACCGCTGCCACACCGGCCAGCACCAACGCGCCAGCAGCAACGCCCACCAGCGCATTGGCCCCGTTCTCCAGCACCGCAGCCACCAGCCAGGCATGGCTCTCGGCGAGGTGCGCAATGGCATGGTGCAGCGGCGCGATGCCATGCACCAGGATGCCGCCACCGACGAGGAACATCGCTGCCGTGCCCAGCACCGTCAGCAGTTTCATCAGACGCGGCGCCGCGGCCAGCAAGAAGCGACCCACGGCCTGAGACGCCGCACCCGGCTTGCGTGACAGCCACAGCCCCGCGTCGTCCATCTTCACGATACCGGCCACGAAGCCGTAGACCCCTACGGTCATCGCCACCGCAACCGCCACCAGCACGGCCAGTTGCGTCTGCAGCGGCGCGCTGGCCACCGTGCCCAGCGCGATGACGATGATCTCGGCCGACAGGATGAAGTCGGTGCGGATGGCACCTTTGACCTTGTCGCGCTCGTAGGTGGCCATGTCAACCTGAGGATCAGCGATGGCCTTGACCAGTTCCTCGTGGTGGGCCTGATCCTCCTCGGCGCTGTGCAGGAACTTGTGCGCCAGCTTCTCGAAGCCCTCGAAGCACAGGTAGGCGCCACCGATCATCAGCAGCGGCGTGATGGCCCAGGGTGCCAGCGCGGAGATGGCCAGCGCCGCTGGCACGAGGATGGCCTTGTTCAGCAGCGAGCCCTTGGCCACCGCCCACACCACCGGCAGTTCTCGGTCGGGGTTGACGCCGGTGACCTGCTGTGCGTTCAGCGCGAGGTCGTCGCCCAGCACGCCCGCTGTCTTAGTGGCGGCGACCTTGGTCATGGTCGCCACGTCATCGAGGAGCGTGGCGATGTCGTCGAGCAGAACGAGCAGGCTGGAGGCCATGGCGGAAAACGAAAGCGGTCGTTGGAAAGGCCGCGATGCTATCCGCCTGCGTCTAACTCAGCGGTAATGTCTGGCCAGGCTCTCCGCCACGCAGACCGGACGGGTCGCGCCTTCGGCCTCGATGGCCACTTCCACGGTGAGTTGCATCGCGCCGCCTGCCACCTCGTCCATGGCCAGCAGCTTGAAGGCCGCGCGCAGGCGGCTGCCCACCGGCACCGGCGCCGTGAAGCGCACCTTGTTCAAGCCATAGTTGACGACCATGCGCGTCTCGGCCACCGAAAAGCCCGTCTCGAAGAAATACGGGATCAGCGACAGTGTCAGGAAGCCATGCGCAATGGGCCCGCCGAACGGACCGGCCTTGGCCCGTTCGGGATCGACGTGGATCCACTGCCGATCCTCCGTCGCCTCGGCGAAGGCGTTGACACGCGCCTGGTCGACGGCGATCCAGTCGCTGTGGCCCAGCGGCTGGCCGATCTGGGCCTGGAGGTCGGCAAGGGTGTCGAAGATGCGCATTCGGGCTGACGAGAAGTAAGACTGTCGTGCCGGGACGGTAACCTAGCTCACCATGCCTGACAGTACCGTCCGCGACATCCTCGTCCTCGCCGCCCACCCCGACCTGGCCCGTTCCCACGCGACCCGCACCGTGCTCGATACGTTGCGCGCGTCCCCGGCCGCCGGCCGCGTCGAGTTGCGCGACCTGTATCGCCTCTACCCGGACTTCCACATCCACATCGACGCCGAGCAGCGCGCGCTGGAAGCCGCCAAGCTCGTCGTCATGCTGCATCCCATCTACTGGTACAGCATGCCGGCGCTGCAGAAGCTCTGGCTGGACGAGGTGCCGCGCCTGGGCTGGGCCTACGGCCCAGGGGGCACAGCACTGCACGGCAAGGACTTCTGGCTGGTAGCCTCCACCGGCGGCGGCGCCGAGGCCTACGCGCCCGGCGGTCACAACCACCACCCCATCACGGAGTTCCTGCTGCCCTACCAGCAGTCGGCACGAACCTGCGGCATGAACTACCTGCCGCCGCAGATCCTGCACGCGGCCCACCGGGCCACCGATGCCGAGATCGCCGCCCACGCCGAGCTGTTCGTGAAGCGGCTGGTGCGCTACCCCGAGTGGTGCGAGCACATCGTCGAGCCTGCCGTGGGCGACGAGGAGGCGGTAGCGCTGGACGAGCGGCCCCCGCTGTTCTCGACACTGGATGCAGGGAGCGACGCATGAGTCACGGTGGCTGGCTGCAACTCCCCCTGGTCTTCCTCGCTGCCGCCGTGCTGGCCGTGCCGCTGGCGCGCTGGCTGCGCCTGGGCTCCATCCTCGGCTACCTGGTCGCCGGCGTGCTGATCGGGCCAGCGGTGCTGGGCCTGATCCCCGAGTCCACCGCCATCCCCGAGGTCGCGGAACTCGGTGTCGTGCTGATGCTCTTCCTCGTCGGCCTGGAACTCGAGCCCAAGCGGCTGTGGGCCATGCGCCGGCCCATCTTCGGCTGGGGCAGCGTGCAGTTGCTGGGCTGCGCGGCCGTGCTAACAGCCGTGGGCCTGGCCACCGGCCACGCGTGGCGGCTGGCCGTCGTGGTCAGCCTGGGGCTGGCGATGTCGTCCACGGCCGTCGCGCTGGCCGTGATGGCCGAGCGCAACCTGGGCCGCACGACGGCGGGCGAGAGCATCCTGTCGGTCGCGCTGCTGCAGGACATCGCAGCCATCCCGGTGCTGGCGCTGGTGCCGGTGCTGGCGCTCAGCGGCGGGCATGACGACGGCGACGGCAAGACCTGGATCGCCGCCGCCAAGGCCTTGGGCGCCATCGTCGTCATAGTGTTTGGCGGCCGGCTGCTGTTGCGGCCGGCGCTGCGCTGGATTGCACACAGCAAGACGCCCGAGATCTTCACGGCCGCGGCGCTGCTGCTGGTGCTCGGTACCGCAGCGCTGATGCAGCTGGTGGGCCTTTCGATGGCGCTGGGCGCCTTTCTGGCCGGCGTGCTGTTGGCCGAAAGCGAATACCGCCGCGAGCTGGAGACCGACCTGGAGCCGTTCAAGGGCCTGCTGCTGGGCCTGTTCTTCATCGCCGTCGGCATGGGGCTGGACCTCAAGGCCGTGGCGGCCCAGCCGGGCCTGGTCGTGCTGCTGGTCACGGCGCTGCTGGTCTGCAAGATCGCCGTGCTTGTCGCCATGTCCAAGGCGATGAAGATCCCGTTGGTCGAGCGGCCGGCCTTCGTCATCCTGCTGGCCCAGGGCGGCGAGTTCGGTTTCGTGGTGTTCCAGCTCGCACAGAGCGAAGGGATGATCAACGCGGCGCAGAACTCGGCGCTGGTCGCGTCCGTCGCACTGTCGCTGGCGCTCACGCCGCTGCTGCTGACCGGTGGCGACCGGCTGATGTCGCAGAAGCTCGCGCGCCGCGGCCTGAAGAAGCGCGGCGAGGCACCGCCCCCGCCGCCCGCACCCATCATCATTGCCGGCAGCGGCCGCTACGGTCAGGTCGTGGCCCGCATGCTGCGCGCCAACGGCATGGAAGCCACCGTGCTGGACCACGACTCCGAGGCAATCGAGAGCCTGCGGCGCTTCGAGTGGACGGTGCACTACGGTGACGCCACAAGGCTGGACATGCTGAAGACCGCTGGCGCCGAGACGGCACGCATCCTGGTCATCGCCATCGACGACATCGGCCAGAGTGTGGAGATCGCCGAGCTGGCCCGCGAGCACTTCCCGCAGCTCACCGTCGTGGCGCGTGCTCGCAACGTGCAGCACTACTACCAACTGCACGAGGCCGGCGTGCGCCACATCGAGCGAGAAACCTTTGACTCGGCGCTGATGAGCGCTCGCAGCGTGCTCGAGCTGACCGGCATGGAACCTCATGCCGCGCGCCGCCAGGCCATGCGGTTCAGGCGGCACAACATCGACGTGCTGAACACCATGGTGCCGCTGCAAGGCGACGAAGGCGCGCTGATCGCCGCCGCCAAGCTGGGTCGCCAACAGTTCGAGCAGTTGCTGGCCGCGGAGCGCGAGGCGGAGGACGCGCACCGCCGGGCGCAGCGCGGCGGCTGGGACAAGCCAGCCCCCAGGGATTGACTTGAATTCTTGACCTATTGAGAAGATTCCTTCAATAGGTACAGAACAATGGACATCCTGCGCCGCCCTACCGACTTGGGCTCGGCGCTCAAGGCCCATCGCCAGCAAGCCGGACTGACTTTGCGTGACTGGCGACAATCGGGTCATGTTCGCTCCCTCCCAGCTCGAAGTCCGGCGCTTCTTCTGCGCCACCTACCGCAAATGGCGCGATGGCGCGCCGCTGATCCCGATGGAGGCGCTGGCCGCCGACTGGATCGCCGAGCATCCGGAGTACCACGCAGAGCTGGCCGACGAAGCCGGCGCACTGGAAAAGGTCTACACCGTGGAGGAAGGTCGCACCAACCCCTTCCTGCACCTGTCCATGCACCTGACCATCACGGAGCAGCACGCCATCGACCAGCCTTCTGGCATCCGCCAGGCCATCGATCTGCTGGCGGCACGACGCAATTCGCGGCACGAGGCCCATCACGCGGCAATGGATGCCCTGGGCGAAATGATCTGGGCATCGCAGCGAAGCGGCCTGCCGCCGGACGGCCATGCCTACCTGGACTCGGTACGCCGCAAGGCCACGACCTGATCCTGGCGAAGCTGCTTGACAAACCTACCAATAGGTAGGTAAATTCTCGTCAACGACAGCCCCTGCCGGCTTGACCGGCCTGCCATGAAGCATTTCTCCGAACTCAGCCCCGCCGCCGAACGCGTCGTCGACGCCGCCGAAGGGCTGCTGCAGCAGCAGGGCTACAACGGCTTCTCCTACGACGACGTGGCGCAGCAGGTGGGCATCAAGAAGCCTAGCGTGCATCACCATTTCGCGACCAAGGCAGACCTGGCGGCCATGGTGGTGCAGCGCTACACACACCGCTTCCGCGAGGCCTTGCTGCGCATCGAGGGCCAGCATGCAGGCGCCCGCGATCGGCTTGCCGCTTACGCGGAGCTGTTCGACACCACCTTTGCCCGCGAGCGACGCCTGTGCGTCTGCGGCATGCTGGGCGCCGAGGCGCACGAACTGCCCGAGGCCGTGCGCGACGAGGTGGCGCGCTTCTTCAGCATCAACCTGCGCTGGTTGCAGGAGGCTTTCGAGCTGGGCCAGCGCGAGGGTGCGCTGGCCCAGGCCAGCCGGCCCGAGGCGCTGGCACGCGCCTACTTGTGTGCACTGGAAGGTGCGATGGTCGTGGGCCGCGGGCTGGCCAACGACCAGGGCCCTTCCACGGTCGGCATCGCGATGCTCGACCTCTGCTGGCGCTGAGCGCCGGTTTCAACCCAGCGTTCCAGCCCGGCACCGCGGCGCGGAGGTGCACGCACGGGCATTTTTTTCCGCCCGCAACACCTACCAATTAGATGGTAGTCAAAGGAGATCGCATGACTCAAAGCTTCAACGGCCGCAAGGCACTCATCGTCGGCGGTGGCAGCGGCATCGGCGCCCAGGTGGCCGCCGAGCTGCTCGACCAGGGCGCCCGGGTCGTCCTCGTGGGCCGCAGCGCAGCCAAGCTGCAGGCCGTGGCCGAGCGGCTTCAGGCGCCGGACCACGTGGCGACCCTGGCCGCCGACATCACGACGCCCGCTGGCTTCGCGGCCACCACGCAGGCGCTGCACGGGCCTCACCGCGACATCACGCTGTTCGTCAATGCATCCGGCGTGTTCGTGCCCAAGCCCTTCCTCGCCCATGAGCAGGCCGACTACGACGCCTATCACGACCTCAACCGCGCCAGCTTCTTCCTGACCCAGGCCATCGCGCGTCATTGGGTGCAGACGCAGCAGCCGGGTGCCATCGTCAGCATCGGCTCGATGTGGGCCAGGCAGGCCATCGCGGCGACGCCGTCCTCGGCCTACTCCATGGCCAAGGCCGGCCTGCATGCGCTGACCCAGCATCTGGCGATGGAGCTGGCGCCGCATCGCATCCGCGTCAATGCGGTGGCACCGGCCGTCGTCGCGACGCCAATCTACGAGGGCTTCATCGCCAAGGACCAGATTGAGGCGACGCTACGCAGTTTCGACGGCTTCCACCCGCTGGGCCGCGTGGGCCAGCCGCAGGATGTCGCCAGCGTCGTTGCCTTCCTGCTGTCCGAGCAGGCAAGCTGGGTCACCGGCGCGGTGTGGGACGTGGACGGCGGCGTGATGGCCGGCCGCAACTGACGCACATGCAAAAAAGCCACCTCGCAAGGTGGCTTGATTCGAAGCGTGGTGCGTCAGGCCTGGTAACTGCCGCCACCCGCGCTGCGGCGCTCGGCCTTGCCGCCGGCACCGTACAGGCCGGTGGGTTCGCTGGGGATCAGCACGTCCAGCGCGCGGTCCAGAGACACGTTGCCGCGGGCCAGCGTCTCGCGCTGGGCGGCCAGCAGGCCACCGGCGCGCACCAGACGGTTGCGCAGCGCGGCGGGCACACCGCCGGTGCGGGCGGCTTCGCTGAAGCTCTGCACCGCGCGGGCCAGGTGCTGGTGCAGTTCTGCCGAATGCTGCTCGATCGCGGCGGCATCGCGGCGGGCCAGCGCTTCGCCCAACTGGTTCAGCGCAGCCTCAACGGCCAGCAAGGGCTGTTCGAGTTCGGGGCTGAGGGCGGTAGACGAAGCGATGGCTGTCATGGAATTAATGCTTATTCGCTTTAGAGCTCAGCAATTCTTGTGCATTCGAGACCAGTTTGTCCGCAATCGCATTCGCGTTGATCGTGAACTTACCCTCAGAGATGGCCCGCGAGATGCGCTGAACCTTGGCAGCGTCGAAGCTGCCGTCGTCCGAGCCCCCACTGGCGGCCAGCTTTGCGGTGCTGGAAATGGCCACCCGGGTGCTGGGCGCCGGGGCGGCAGCGGTCTGACGGACGGAGTCGGTGGTGGTCGTAGCCTCCGGCTTTCGCGCGGCGGGGCGCTGCTCGGCCTTGGGCGGGCTGGCGGCGCCTTCGGGGCTGTTACCGATCTTCATGAGCTTCTCCAGGGTACGGGGCGGGCCCCGCTGGCGGCATTGCAGGGGAGTTTCCACCTGTATCGGCCCCTGGACCAGGAACTTGAGCAGGAAATGGCAGGTTTTTCCCGCCAGTCCCGGCGATTCGTGGCGCTTTGCTCACAGCGCAAGCTCCACCCGCCGCTCGCCGACGGCCCGACCGCTGGCGACGCGCCCGCTCTCGAAACGCACCCTGACCTCCTGGCCCTCGATGCCCGCACTCATGGCCTGAGCCTCGGAGGCGATCGCAAAACCCTCGCCGGCCACACTCACCTGCACGGTCTCGCCGGCCGCAAACCACTGGCGGGATTTCAGGGCCGGCGCGCGCACGGCTTCAGACGCGGACACCGGGCGTGCCAGCACGCGGCCCACCAGAGAGGCGGGGTCGGTGAAGACGGCACCGGGTTCGGCTGCGATGTCGATATCGGCCAGCGCGAGCTGGTCTTGAGACAAATTCACGCCCGCCGGCAGCGGACCGGCGGCCACCACGGCGCGGCCGTACACGGCGACGCGGACCGGTAGCGTCACGTTCCAGCGTGCCGCGCCATCGGTGCAGCGCAGGCCGATGCGACTGCGCCCCCAGACGGCCATGCCGGGCGGCAGGTAGGGCTGGATCTGCAGGCAGGGCGCCAGGCGCAGCCTTGCGTCCAGTGCGCCGATCTCGACGGCGACACGGGTGTTGGGTGGTGCGGTGGCGCGGGCGGCGGCCTCGGCGAGCTGGCGCACGCGCTCGATGAGCGCGGGGTCGAGCACGGTCTGGGCCCGGGCAGAGAGCCCGGTCAGCAGACAGCACAGCACAAACGCAAGTCGACGCAGCATGGCCGTCACTCTAGGGAAGGACCGGCCTCGCTCTAGATCGGAATTGAGCGGCTTTGGCCCCGTTAATCCCGCTCATGTTTTCGGGGGTAGTTCAGACAATTTGCGCAAGAGCCATCCCGGCCCTTGACCTCGAAAGCCACCTCGAAAGAGGCCCCCAGATGTTGAACCGACTCACCGACACGCTGAACTTCCAGACCCAGGCGCTCACGCTGCGGGCGGAGCGCCAGCGCTTGCTGGCAAGCAACATCGCCAACGCCGACACACCGGGATACCAGGCCCGCGAGATCGACTTTGCCCGGGCGCTGCGCGAGGCCACGGGCGAAGTCGGCACGCCCGGCGCCCTGGCCACCACGCAGCGCGGCCACATGGCACCGCTGGCCGGTGCGCGCGGCGAAAGCGGCAAGGAATACGCGCTGCAGTCCCAGACCAGCCTGGACAGCAACGGCGTGGACATGGACCGCGAGCGCGCCAGCTTCGCCGACAACTCGGTGAAGTACGAGGCGACGCTGCGCTTCATCAATGGCGCCGTTCGAACGACGCTGGATGCCATGAAGTCGCCCAACCAGGGCTGATGGAGGACTGAGCCATGTCGATGTTCCAGATCTTCAATGTCGCCGGCAGCGCGGTCAGCGCGCAGAGCCAGCGCCTCAACGTGGTGGCCAGCAACCTGGCCAACGCCGACACGGTCGCCGGCCCGGACGGTCAGGCCTACAAGGCACGCCAGGTCGTGTTCCAGACCCAGCTGATGGGCGCGGGCAACGACAGCGGCAACGCCGGCGTGCGGGTGACCAACATCAGCGAAGACCAGACACCCGGCCGCCGCGTCCACGACCCCAAGCACCCGCAGGCGGACGCCGACGGCTACGTGACCTATTCCAACGTGAATCCCGTGGAAGAGATGGTCAACATGATCTCGGCCTCGCGTTCCTATCAAAACAACATCGAGGTGATGAGCACGGCCAAGAGCCTGTTGCTCAAGACCTTGCAACTTGGTCAAAGCTGACCGCTGAAGGCAGGCCATGGACATCACCGCACTCAACGGCAGCAAGACGGCCACCCCGACCGTCTCCGCCAAGAACGCTGCCGAAACCCAGGACCGCTTCCTGAAGTTGCTCGTCGCACAGATGAACAACCAGGATCCGCTCAACCCAATGGACAACGCCCAGGTCACCAGCCAGATGGCGCAGATCCAGCAGGTCACCAGCCTGTCCACGCTGGACACCAGCATCAAGAGCCTGGGCGGTCAGCTCGGGCAGATGCAGGCGCTGCAGTCCATCTCCCTGGTGGGCCGCGAAGTCAGCGTGCCCAGCGACAAGCTGCAGGTCGTCAATGGCGCGGCGGCGGGCAGCTACGAACTCGACGGCGCGGCCAAGACGGTCAAGCTGGAGATCCTCGGCCCCGCCGGCAACGTCATTGACACCCAGCAACTCGGTGCGCAGGGCTCGGGCCGCCAGACCTTCAGCTGGAACGCCGGCGCTCTTGCCGCCGAAGGCAGCGACGTCAAGTTCCGCATCACCGCCGCCAACGGCACGGCCGCCGTGCCGTCGACGACCTACGCCTACGACAAGGTCGACGCCGTCTACAGCGAGAACGGCAGCCTCAAGCTCAAGCTCGAACGCCTGGGCGCCGTGGACTACACGGCCGTCTCGGCCGTCAACTGATTCACCACCCGCACGACAGCAAGGACTCCTCATGAGCTTCCAGCAAGGCCTTTCCGGGCTCAACGCCGCGTCCAAGAACCTCGACGTCATCGGCAACAACATCGCCAATTCGGGCACCTTCGGCTCCAAGGGCTCGCGGGCCGAGTTCTCCGACGTCTATGCGGCCGCGCTGAATGGCGCGGGCTCCAACCAGGTGGGCATCGGCACCTCGCTGCAGGCCGTGGCCCAGCAGTTCACGCAGGGCAACATCACGACCACCGATAACCCGATGGACCTCGCCATCAACGGCGGCGGTTTCTTCCAGGTCAGCGACGGTGTGAACCCCACGCGCTACAGCCGCAACGGCCAGTTCAAGGTCAGCAAGGACGGCTTCATCGTCAACAACGACCAGCTCAAGCTGATGGGCTACCCGGCCAACGGCGCAGGCGTCATCCAGCCCGGCACGGCCCAGCCGCTGCAGCTGCCCACCGGCGGCATCCCGCCCGCCGTGACGACCACCGTGAAGATGGAGTTCAACCTCGACTCCCGGCTGAAGACCACGGCGCCCGGTGGCGGCACCGGCACCGGCATGGACCTCAAGGACAGCGCCACCTACAACAACGCCACCTCGCTGACCGTCTACGACGCCAAGGGCCAGGACGTGGCGGTGACCTTCTACTTCCAGAAGGCCCAGCCCGCCGCCGATGGCAGCGACACCTGGAACGTCTACGCGACCGCCAACGGCACGCCCTTCGCCACCGACGCCAGCGGCGCCGCCATAGGGCTGGACGCCAACGGCAACCCGACCGCGCCCTATACGACCGTCACCTTCCCGCCCACTGGCGGCTCGCCGACCAGCCCGACCGCCGCGATTGCGATGAATGTGCCCGCCGGCACCAGCACGCGCGGCAACTCGACGCTGGCCATCCCCGGCATCCAGCTGGACATGACCGGCGCGAGCGAGAACGGCAGCAGCTTCGCCGTGACCAACCTGACCCAGGACGGCTACGCCCCCGGCCAGCTGACCGGCATCACGGTGGCCAACAACGGCGTCATCCAGGCCCGCTACTCCAACGGCCAGAGCAAGCCCGCCGGCCAGATCGAGCTGGCCTCGTTCCGCAACCCGCAGGGCCTGCAGACCATGGGCGGCAACGTCTGGATCCGCACGGTCAACTCGGGTGACGCCGTCGTCGGCGTGCCGGGCGACGGCAACATGGGCGCCCTGCAGTCCGGTGCGCTGGAGGAAAGCAACGTCGACCTGACGGCCGAGCTGGTCAACATGGTGACGGCGCAACGCGCCTACCAGGCCAATGCGCAGACGATCAAGACGCAGGACCAGGTCCTGCAGACCATCGTCAACCTGCGCTGAACACGACAACCGCTGAGGGCCCGCGATGGACCGCATGATCTACCTCTCGATGGCCGGCGCCAAGGCGGCCATGCAGCGGCAGGACGTGCTCTCGCACAACCTCGCCAACGTCACGACCAACGGCTTTCGCGCCGAGCTGCAGGCGTTCCGCGCCGTGCCGGTGCGTGGCGATGGCGCGTCCACGCGCGCCTTCGCGCTGGAAACCACCGTCGGCTACAACGACGCCCAGGGCCCGTTGACGCCGACCGGCCGCAACCTGGACGTGGCCATGCAGGGCAACGCTTGGCTGGCCGTGCAGGCCAATGATGGCACCGAGGCCTACACCCGCGCCGGCTCGCTGGACGTGAACGCCGAAGGCCTGCTGGTCATGCGCAACGGCATGCCGGTTCTGGGTGATGGTGGCCCGATCAACATCCCGCCCAACAGCGCGGTGGAGATCGGCAGCGACGGCACCATCAGCGCCAAGTCACCCAACCAGAAGCCCACGACGGTGGGCCGACTCAAACTGGTCACACCCGAGACGCCCAATCAGCTAACGCGCGGGGATGACGGCCTGTTCCGCGCCGCCGACGGCGACCTGCCGGCCAACGCCGCGGCCCGCCTGCAGGACGGCGCGCTGGAAGGCTCCAACGTGAGCCCTGTCGAGACCATGGTGTCCATGATCGCCGCCGGCCGCCAGTTCGAGCAGCAGATGAAGCTGCTGCAGATCGCCCAGACCCAGGGCCAGCAATCCGCCAAGCTGCTTGGCAGTCAGTAAAGAGGCCCCACCATGATGCGCTCGCTCTGGATCGCCAAGACCGGCATGGAAGCCCAGCAGACCCAGCTGGACAACATCTCGCACAACCTCGCCAACGTGGCCACCAATGGCTACAAGCGCTCGCACGCCGTCTTCGAGGATCTGATCTACCAGAACATGCGCCAGGCCGGCGCCAACAGCACCGAGCAGACCACGCTGCCCACGGGCCTGCAGGTTGGCCTGGGTGTGCGCCCGGTGGCCACCGCCCGCATCTACACGCAGGGCAACCTGCAGCAGACCAGCAACAACCTGGACCTGGCCATCAAGGGCGACGGCTTCTTCCAGATCCAGATGCCGGACGGCACGACCAACTACACGCGCGACGGCAGCTTCCAGCTCAACGCCAACGGCCAGATGGTCACCAGCAACGGCTACACGCTGCTGCCTGGCGTCACCATCCCGACCAACGCGCAGAGCCTGACAATCGGCAACGACGGCACGGTGAGCGTCACGCTGCCTGGCCAGGCCGCACCGCAGACGGTCGGCCAGCTGCAGCTCGCCAACTTCGTGAACCCAGCCGGCCTGGACCCCAAGGGCCAGAACCTGTTCGCCGAGACCGCCGCCAGCGGCACGCCCAACACCGGCGCGCCCAACAACAACGGCATGGGCGCGCTGCAGCAGGGCTTCGTCGAGACGTCCAACGTCAACGTCGTGGAGGAGCTGGTGCAGATGATCCAGACCCAGCGCGCCTACGAGCTGAACTCGAAAGCAGTTCAAACCTCGGACCAGATGCTGCAGAAGCTCGCCCAGATCTAACTCCCCCCGTAGCACTCGCGCGCTCCCCCAGGGCGCGCAGCCAACGGCCCGGCAAAGCGCTTGCGCTTCGGTGAAGGCTCATAGCGCGTAGCGATGTGAAGCCTGAGCCACAACAGGTTGCGGTCGCTGCTGGATGAGCGGCCGGCTGCGCGGCCTGATGAATGGAGAAGTAGTCATGAAGTACCTCACCTCGATCGCCCTCGTGCTCGCCGCGGCGCTGCTCGCCGGCTGTGCCACGCCCTACCCCGAACCCCAGGTGGAGCTGGCGCACACGCCGGTCGTCAACCTGCCACCGGTGCAGCCCATGGCCGCGACCAACGGCTCCATCTATCAGGCGGCCAGCTACCGCCCGCTGTTCGAAGACCACCGCGCGCGGCTGGTGGGCGACACGCTGACCATCAACATCACCGAGAAGGTCTCAGCCACGCAGACCAGCACCAGCGAGCTGAGCAAGACCGGCAGCCTGTCGGCCGGTGTGACGGCCCTGCCCGGCATCGCCGGCAACTCCTTCGGCCGCGCCAGCGCCGGCGCCACGTCGGCCAACGACAACAAGGGCAAGGGCAGCAACCAGAACACCAACGAGTTCACCGGCGCCATCACCGCCGTGGTGATGGCCGTGCTGCCCAACGGGCACCTGATGATCAGCGGCGAAAAGCAGATCGGCGTGAACCACAACGTCGACGTGCTGCGCTTCTCCGGCCAGGTGGACCCACGCATGATCGGCCAGGGCAATGCCGTGCCGTCGACCTCGGTGGCCAATGTGCGCATCGAGCAGCGCGGCCGCGGCGCCGCTTCGGACGCCCACGCGGTCGGCTGGCTGTCGCGCTTCTTCCTGAACATCGCGCCGAGCTGACACTCCCGGCGCCGGCGCCGTCGGCATACCATCACCCCAGGGGAGCGCAACGAACGCTGGGGATGAGGGGCCATGGAGCTGTGGCGGCGCCGCGAAGCCGTTGTGATGATCGCCGGGTGGCTGCCGCTTGGGCCATCCGCGCAGCCACAGCCGCTGCACTTCGCCACGGACGCCAATGACCAGAGCGGCCTAGCGCCCGGCGGGCGCGCCGTGCTGAGCCGGGCCTTCCAGCGCCTGGGGCTGGCAGTGAGCTTTGAAGCCCTGCCGCTGCGCCGCTCGCTGCGCATGACCGAGCAGGGCCAGCTGGACGGCGAGGCGCTGCGCATCCGTGCCCTCGGGCAGGACCACCCCGGCCTGTTGCTGGTTCCCGTGGCGATCGCAACGGTCAAGGTCATCGGCCTGGTGCGCCAGCGTGGCCCGGGGCCCGTCGACTGGGCTGCGCTGGCTCAACTGCGCGTCGGCTACCCGCGCGGCATCGTGCTGATCGAGAACCTGCTCGCCAGCGTGCCGCGCAAGCTGGAGGCGACGACGCACGCCGATCTGCTGCGCCTGCTGCGGACCGAGGCCATCGACATCGCGCTGCTGACGCAGGCAGCCGGCGAGCCCGAGCCCGACGCCGAGCAGATGTCCGGCCTGGCAACCCTGCCCACGCCCCTCAGCGTGACGCCGCTGTACCCGCTGCTGCACCAGCGCCACCGCGAACTGCTGCCGCGACTGACCGCCATGCTGCAGCAGATGGAGGACAGCGGCGAATCCGCACGCCTGCGCAGCGTCGCCTGGGGCGGCGTGCTCAGCCCTTGACCGAGGCCAGGTAGTCCACGGCCAGGTGGGCGAGTGCGCGCACCCCCACCTCCAGCCCGCGCTCGTCGACGACGAAGCGCGGCGAATGGTTGGAGTAGGCCTGGCTTGGCTCGATGTCCGGCGGCGTCACACCGACAAAGAAGAACAGGCCCGGGATCAGCCGCTGGAAGAAGGAAAAATCCTCTGCGCCGGTGGCTTTGGGCACGACCTCGATGCCCATGGGGCGCGGGCCGGTACTGGCCACGCGGGTCAGCGTGGGCACCATCGCCTCGGTCAGCACCGGGTCGTTGCGCGTCACGGGATAGTTCTTGGTGATGCAGACCTTGCAGGTCGCGCGCGAGCCCGCGGCGATGCCCTCGGCCAGCAGCGTCACGCGCTCGTGGATGGCGTCACGCATGCCCTCGTCGAAGCTGCGGATGGTGCCGCGCATCTCGACCGAGTCCGGGATGATGTTCTCGCGCACGCCGCCCTTGATCGCGCCGATCGTGACGACGGCCGGCTCGCGGTTCAGGTCCAGCGTGCGGCTGACGATGGTCTGCAGGCCCAGCACGATCTGAGCCGACGTGACGATGGGGTCCACACCCAGCCAGGGCGCTGCGCCATGGGTCTGCTTGCCCTGCACGGTGATCTTGAGCTTGTCGCTGCTCGCCATCGTCGGCCCGGGCCGGTAGCCGATGACGCCGGCCGGCTGGCGCGACGTGACGTGCAGGCCGAAGATGGCGCCGGGCGTGGGGTGCTCCAGCACGCCCTCCTTGATCATCAGCGCCGCGCCGCCCTCTTCGCCCTCGGGCGGCATTTCCTCAGCAGGCTGGAAGATGAACTTCACCGTGCCGGCGATGTGCTCGCGCAGGCCGGCCAGGATGCTGGCCACGCCCATCAGGATGGCGACATGGCAGTCATGCCCGCAAGCGTGCATGACACCGACCTCCTCGCCGTTCCAAACCGCGCGGGCCTTCGAGGCAAAGGGGAGCTCCACCTCTTCGGTGACGGGCAGGCCGTCCATGTCGGCGCGCAGCGCCACAGCACCGCCGGGCTTGCCGCCCTTGAGCAGGCCGACGACGCCGGTGTGGGCCACACCCGTCTTGACCTCATCCAGGCCCAGCGCGCGCAGATGTTCGGCAACGATGGACGCGGTGCGGAATTCGCGGTTGCCCAGCTCCGGGTGCTGGTGCAGGTCGCGGCGCCAGGCGATGACCTGCGCTTGCAGGGCCAGGGCGGCTGCGTCAATCTCGGCGCTCAGGGACATCGATGAACCTCCGGGGCGAAGCGCGCCAGTATGACCTCAGCTCACCTCGTTGAGGTCCCGGCGGCTCCAGGCGCGTATCGCTGCCAACGTCAGCGGCACGGTCAGCGCCAGCTGCAGCGCCAGCCACACGGGGCCTCGCTGGGGCGCAAAGCCCAGCCAGACCAGGCCGTACAGCAACGCGGCCATCAGCGCGGGGGTGCCCAGGATAATGGCCAGGCCGAGCCACGCCGGGCAGCGCCGGCCGCGCTGCCAGTGCAGAAAGCTGCTCGCAAGCAGCACGTCGCCCGTGACTGAGAGCCAGGTGCCGGCGTTGATGTGCTGGCTGCCATCCCTGTGGAACAACGCGACGAGGGCCAGCGCCACCGTGAACAAGACCACCGCGGCAGCCATGGATCCCAGCACCATGCGCACCGCCCAGCGCTGCGGGCTCATGCGGCGCGGCGCCAGCCGCAGGCGCCAGTGCAGCGGCGGCGCCACGTAACAACTCGCGGCAATGAGGGCGACCAGCAACATGCAGCCGCCATAGATGATGCCGTCATAGGCGCCGTCGTAGACCCGGCCCCAACTGAACCAGCGCAAGCGGTCTGCCTGGCCGACGAGCTGAGGCAGCCACATCAGCGGCAGCAACACCCCCGCGAACCGGTAGCGGTCAGTGTTCTGGCGGGCCGGCGCCGTCGGCTCGAGGCCGCTGGTCACGCGCCAGGTCTGGTAGGCCGTCGTCCGACGCAGCCACGCCGCGGGCCGGGGCCAGGGCAACGGCGGCGACAGCATGGCCAGCGCGCGGCTCGAAGTCAGCCAGCGCCACAGCAGCACGGTGGCTGCAGCGACGGCCAGGAGGTGCCAGCCATCACCCACATCGCCGCCGCCCGGCGCACCCAGAAGCACGGCCAGGCCGGCCAGCGCCGGCACAAGCAGCAGGCGGGGCGCCCGGCCATGCCAGCTCAACGGCACGACCAGACCGCCGCACAGACACCCAGCCGGTACTGCCAGCGCGCTGCGCACCGGCTCCCAGCTGTCGCCCCGCCACGCCAGCATGAGGGCCAGCACCAATGGCCCGGCCGCGCCGGTGGCGCCCATGCGCCAGAGGTCGCCCAGCAACCCGGCGCGGACACGGGCTCGCGCGCTCAGCGGCGCGGCGCGGCTCTCCCACTGACACAGGCGGTCGTGCGCTGCCAAGGCCAGCACGCAGGCGCCGAAGGCCAGCAAGCTGCCCTGGATGATCAGCAACGGCAGGAGCACCCGAACCATGCCGTGAAACTCCAGGGCCAGCGAGGCCGGCAGCAACGCGATGGCACTGACCAGGCCCGGCAGCAGGCGGGTCAGCAGCGGCAACCCGAAGGCCCGCGGCTCACCTCCCGGCGTGGTGGTGGCGATGGCCATCATGTGTTCAGCACCTCCAGCAGGTCTTCCATGCCCAGCCCGGCCAAGCCGGCGGCCTCGGGTCGCTGGCGGCTGTCCACCAGCAACTGCCCACCCTGGGCGGCGCTCCAGTGCAGGCCAGCCGGGTCGGGCTGGGCTGAGGGCACGCAGCGAAGGTACTCCACTGCGTCGTCCCACTCGATGAAGAGCTGCACCCGGCCCTCGCGCAGGAACAGCACGTGGCTCACAACCCGCTCCAGGTCGCTGAGCAAATGACTGGACACCAGCACCGTGCGCGGCGCCGCCTTGCGCCGCAGCGCGAACAACGCGCGCATGAAGTCGCGCCGCGAGATCGGATCCAGGCTGGCGACCGGTTCGTCCAGCAGCAGCAGGTCGGGGTCGTGAGCCAGGGCCAGCACAACGGCGAGCTTCTGCTGATCGCCCATCGACAAGGCATCGGCGCGCCGGCCCAGCGGCAGGTCAAGCCGCGCGGCCAGCGCGACGGCGCCCGGCAGGTGCACGTCCGGGTACACCGCGGCCATCTCGTTCAGATGGTCCAAGCCCGTCAGGCGCGGGAAGAGGTCGGGAGTCTGGGCGGCATAACCCAGGCGCTCGCGCACCGCGTCGCTCAGCGCCAGGCTGGGCTCGCCCAGCAGCCGTGCCTCACCCTCGGTGGGCGTGGCCAGCCCCAGCAGGCAGCGCATCAGCGTGCTCTTGCCCGCGCCGTTGCGCCCGATGAGGCCGACGACGGCGCCTTCGGGCACGGACAGGTCGATGCGGTCCAGCACCTGCTGACGCGCAGAACTCCATTGACTGTCGACACAGCGCAGGCTGAGCTGACGGGCTTCGAGGGCAAGGGTCATGAGCGATCCTTTGGCGGTGATTGAAGGGCTTGGGCCAACGCCGTGAGGGCCTGGTCTGCCGGGATGCCTAGCTGCCGCACCTGCTGCGCCAGGGCCTGCACGGCTGGCTCCAGCAACGCGAGGCGGTCGCCGCCGGCCGCGGCGGGCTGTGCGCAAGCAGCCACCACCATGCCCACGCCGCGGCGGCGCTCCAGCAGGCCTTGGGCTTCGAGCAGGCTGTAGGCCTTGCTGACGGTCATGGGGTTGATGGCATGCCGCTCGGCCACGGCACGCACGCTGGGCAGTTCGTCGCCCGGCACGAGCTGGCCACCGGCCACCAGCCGCTGCACCTGTTCCACCACCTGGCGGTAGATGGGCGTGGCGTGCTGCGGCTGGATGTCGAAACGGTCGGCAGCGCTGTTTGGCATTGGTAGACGTTGGTTCCTAGACGGCCCGAGGGCCGGGTTCAGAGCCAACGCCCCCGTTCAAACCGTGCGTGCGGATTTCCCGCACACGGCTTACCAGTGGTCTGTTGGCTCGCAGCATTACGCGGCCCTCCCGTTGCCAGGAGGTTTGCCCGGGTAGCGGATCGTTCCGCGCAGGCGATGCAATCCAAGGCTTTCGAAGTAGGCCCGGTCCCAGTGCCGGGCTTGACCCGCTCGCAAGTACCGCCCCGCTCGCTTGACGCGCAGGCTTCGCAGCCGCTTCTCGACGTAGCGCCTTCCCGGCGCCCGCTTGGCTGCGGCCCAGAGCTGCCTTTGCAGTTGTCGCACTTTGTCGCGTGGCCCGTCTTCTCTCGAATCCCAGCCACCGGGGTCGTTAGGTCCGGTCTGGCCGGCCATTCCCTCGCGCTTACCCACTATCTCAGCATGACCACCGCAGGGACCCTTCCCTCCAGCCGCGTTATGCCGCACGGCCTTCGTCGACGGCGCTTGCGCGCCATCGTCCAGTACTACGATCCCCTCGGACTCCCGCTGCGCACGCCTCAACTTCGCCTTGGGCTTATATGAGCGCGCTTGCCCCGACAAGGGCTGCGCAGACGGGCCTCTCACGTTCCGTGCATGTCCTTGCACACGTGCTGCGCCCTCTACCCCGCCGCAGCCGTCCTCTCGCTTCGGTTCTCGATCAGACAGTGTTGCCTTCGCCGTGACATGAGCGGCTCGGCCTGCGGGTTGTAACTGTGACGAGGCTGCAGGCTTCACTTGATGTTGCGGCCCGCGTGCTTGCTCCCCGCTACACGGCTCTCGCCGGTTCACAGGCTCTTGACACCCCGCTCGGGCACGGAGGTCTCCCTCCACTACCTGGGGTCTGCTACCCGGCGCTCCGACGCTTACCGGGACGGGACTCTCACCCGTTGGACATGCGCAGCATGCAGCAGCTTCAACTCGACCCTGCGGGTTCTGTATTGCCTTTGCTTCGTGACGCACCATGTGCATTAGTGTATTGCTCCATTAATACACATGCAAGCCTCACCCGTTGCCGGGGAAGGGTCCACGCGCTGGTGCCGCTGCGAAGGATGAGGAATGCTCGTCCACTGCAACGCCATCCCAACAGGAGACCTCATGCCCGCCCTGCCCCTGAGCGCCAGACTGGCCCTCGCCCTTGCACTGGCAGCCCCTGCGCTTAGCCTGCAGGCCCAGCCGCGCCTGCCCACCATCCCGCCCGACGCCTACACACCCCAGCAGAAGCAGGCCGCGGCCGACTTCCTGGCCACCCGCAAGGTGCCGGTGTTCGGCCCGTTCGAGCCCTTGATGTACAGCCCCGACGTCATGACGCTGGCACGCTCTATGGGGGACTACCTGCGCTACAAGCCGTCCATCGGCACCACGCTGTCGGAGCTGGCCATCCTGGTGACCGCCCGCGAATGGACGCAGGACTACGAGTGGTACGTCCACGCCCCGATCGCGCTGAAGAACGGCATCAAGCCGACGATCGTGGATGCCATCGCGGACGGCCGCCGGCCCACCGGCATGAGCGAGGATGAGGAGATCGTCTACGACTTCTGCATCGAGCTGCACCGCAACAAGCGGCTGTCCGACGCGACCTACGCCCGTGCCGAAAAGCGTTTCGGCCGACCTGGCGTGGTCGACCTGAACGCCATCAACGGCTACTACACGCTGCTGGCCATGCAGCTCAACATGGCGCAGTACGCACTTCCGCCGGACGGCAAGAAGCTGGAGCGCTTCCCGAAGTGAGCCTCGGGCGCCCGTCAGGCGCCCATCAGCCGGCGCAAGCGCCGCTTGAAATCCAGCCATTGCCGGCCGCGCGAGCGGTCGATGCGCTTCACGTCGATCAGCGTGAGGGCGCCGCAGCCTGACAGCGTGTGCAGGCCTGCGGTGTGGCTGTCGCTGGCCAGGTCGCCGGTCAAGCGCTCGGCCCCGGCCTCGATGACGACGCGCTCCGGCGTCAGCACCGGGAAGCGCAGCATCCGCGTGGCGCCGCCATAGCCGTTAGAGCTGTCCTGCACCGGCAGCGTCAGCACGCCGTCGTGGGCGACGAAGGGCCGGCCGGCAGGCCGGGCGCCGTCGCGGTTGACGCGCACCGGGTTGGCGGCCAGCGGCGTCCACGGCCCGGCAAGGGCCGGCGCGTGGGCGATGTGCAGTTCGCGCTGGTCGCGCGCGCCCGCTCCCACCAGCGTGTAAAACATCCACCAGCGGCCACCGTGCTCGATCAGCGACGCGTCGGCGCCGGGCAAGCCGCCCAGCAGCGCGCAGTCGCGCTCCCAGCGGTCCAGAGACGCATCCGTCGCCCGGTAGAGCGCGATCTCGCCCGCCTGGTAGCTCTCCGGCACCATCCAGGTCTCGCCGTCGTGTTCGAACACCTGCGGGTACGACAGGTGAAAAGGCTTGTCCAGTACGGTCGTGACGCCGCGCCAGGTCAGGTCGGCCAGGCTGAATTCGTGGCGCTCCAGGTTGGCGCGCTTGACACGGTAGTCGTAGGCCTCGACGAACACGTGCAGCGCGTCGCCCCTCACCAGCCCGAAGGGGTCGGCCAGGTAGCGCCATGGCCCCGGATCGGGCAGCCATGTGATGCGCTCGCGCGCGGCGCTCAAGGCGCGGGCGTCCAGATCTTCAACGGGAACGGGAACGACGCCGACCTGCCAGAAGTCGGTACGCGGCCTCTTCAGCATCAGAACTGCTGGGCGATATAGGCCTCGTCCTCGTCCTCGAAGCGGTGGGCCTGGACGGCCTGGTGGACCATCACGTCCCGGTAGAAGGCCAGCGTGCGGGCGACCGCATTGCCGCGGTCGTAGGCCGCCGTCGCATAGCGCACGGCCCGCTCCTGAGGCGTCAGCAGGCGCAGCCGGGCCAGTTCCTCGGCAATGGCGCGACCCAGCCCGCTGGCGTCGCCCACCGGCACCAGCCGAGCCGGCTGGCCGGCCAGCATCTCGCGCGGGCCTTGCGTGGCGGTGGACAGCACCGGCCGACCGGCGCGCATGGCCTCCAGGATGGCCAGAGGGAAGGCTTCCTCGCGCGACGGCGAGACGAACAGGTCGAAGGACTTCAGCGCCTGGTCGACATCGCTGCGAAAGCCCAGCAGGCGGATGCGCGCATCACCGGCGGCCAGCGCCTTCAATGCCGATTCGTCCGGACCCTCGCCCAGGATGGCCAACACGGCGTCGGCCGGCGCATGTGCCTTGAAGCCGGCGATCAGCAAGTCCATGCCCTTGCTGACATGCAGGCGGCCGACGCTGCCGACCAGCAACTGGTGGGGCGCCAGGCCCAGTTCGGCGCGCAAGTCGGTGTGGCGGGCCGCCGCAGCGGCGTCGCGCTCCGGCGCCCAGTTGTAGATGACGCTGGCCAGCGCGCTGCTCGCGGGCAGGCCGTCGTGCTGGGCGCGGTTGACACAGACGAGGCCGTCCAGCCGGGCATGGTGGTGGGCCTTGTAGCCCACATGCAGCGTGCCGACGCGGGCCGCACGGCGGGCGTGCGCGACGGCCTTGCATGCCGGGCCGAGATGGCCATGACAGACGTCCGCACCCAGGCTGCGCGCCAGGGCCGCGACGCGCCAACCGCGCATCAACGGCAGCTTCAGCCCGTGAAAGCGCACGCCAGGCGCGAGCGCGCCGGCCACCGCCGAGCCCGCCGAACCGACCACGTGCACATGGTGACCCAGGGCGGCCTGGGCGTTGGCGAGGTCGATGCAGTGCCGCTCACCGCCCGCGATACGGGACGAGAACACGACGTGAACCAGGGTCAGCGGTTCGAAGGGCGGAGGCATGGCAGGTGTTGCAAACGAATGCGGTTCGGGTCGGTACGCAAAACTTTACCGACGCACACATTCAGAAACCTGTCACACACCTCCCCCAAAGCGGTGGGGTAGACCCTTCAATTCACCCCAAAAAAGCAGCAAAAGGCACGATTCGCGGGAAAACACGTATCCCAGAATTCACCTCGCAACGTCGTCCCTGCGCCACTGGCTTACCGGATCCGTCCCGGAATTGGGATTGACAGAATCTCATGCAGCCCAAAAAGCAACCTGAGCCCAAGCTTGCAGAAGAAAAGCCGCCTGACCGGACGGTCGGGCGGCGTTGTCGATCGGCAGCCGATCAGGGCCTCAGCGCATGCGGCTGATCCACTCGTTGCGCGACTCGTCGTAGCGGTACATCATCAAAAAGCGCAGCGTCTCCATGTTGACCTGCTCGCGCGTCAGCGTGCTCATGTCACGCGGGGCCTTCACGGGCACCCAGCTGCCCACGGTGTCGTCGTAGACGTTCATGCGCAGGAACTGGTCGCGCATGGCCAGCACTTCGGCGCGCGACATGACGCCCTTGGGCGGCTCCATGCCGGACTTCAGCACCCACATGCCGGTCAGTTCGTCCCAGCGCATCAGCGCCAGGAAACTGTCGCGGTCCATCTTGACCTGCTCACGGGTCAGGTTCTGGGCCGAGGCGGGCATGGCGATGGCGGTCAGGGCCGTGGCCAGCACCAGGGGCAGCAGGGAAAAGCGTGTCTTCATGTCGAGTCTCCAGAAATTGGGGAGGTAGATGGAAAAGATCGCTGTGCCGACTGGGCGCCTCAGTGCTTCACAGGTGGCCAGTGGTCGGGCGAGGCGCGCTGGCCTTACAGCGTGAAAAATGCCCTGCACGCCAGCAGCAGCAGCCCGCGGTTTTGAAAAGCGGGGCCCTCCCCACCCTTTTCTGCGGCTTCGCGGGCTCAAGCATCCGCAGAATCAGTCGAGTGAAGTCCCTGCAAGTCCTCCTCCTCAGTCTGGCCCTCGTGCTGGCACCCTTGGCCCCGGCCCGGGCCGCCCGCATCAAGGAAGTTGCCTCCGTCGCCGGCGTGCGCTCCAACCCGTTGACGGGCTACGGACTGGTCGTGGGCCTTGACGGCACCGGCGACCAGACGACGCAGGCGCCCTTCACCGGCCAGAGCCTCACCGCCATGCTGCAGCAGTTCGGCGTGATCCTGCCGCCGGGCGTGACCATGCAGCCGCGCAACATCGCCGCCGTCATGGTGACGACGCAGTTGCCGCCCTTCGCCCAGCCGGGCCAGCAGCTGGACATCAACGTCTCCTCCATCGGCAACGCCAAGAGCTTGCGCGGCGGCACGCTGATCGCCACACCCCTGCGCGGCGCCGACGGCCAGATCTACGCCATCGCCCAGGGCAACCTGATCGTCGGCGGCGCCGGCGCGTCGGCCGGCGGCTCCAAGGTGCAGATCAACCACCTGAGCGCCGGCCGCATCCCGGCGGGCGCCCTGGTGGAGCGCTCGGTGCCCACGCCCATCGCCCAGGGCGACAGCATCCAGTTCGACCTGAACAGCAGCGACTTCGCCACCGCGCGCGCCGTCGCCCAGGCCATCAACAAGGCCAAGGGCGCCGGCATCGCCCAGGCGGTGGACGGTCGCGTCGTGCGCGTGCGCGCCCCCAGCACGCCGGACGAGCGCGTGTCCTTCCTGGCCGACGTCGAGAACCTGGCCGTCGAACTTGCACCGGCAGCCGCCCGCGTCGTCATCAACGCCCGCACCGGCTCCATCGTCATGAACCAGGCCGTCACGCTGTCGTCCTGCGCCGTGGCCCACGGCAGCCTGTCGGTGACGATCAGCTCCACACCCATCATCAGCCAGCCCAACGCGCTGTCCGGCGGCCAGACGACGGTTGCCGAGAAGGCCGACATCTCCATCCGCCAGGAGCCCGGAAGCCTCATCCAGCTGGCTGCCGGCGCGCGGCTGTCTGACGTCGTCAAGGCGCTGAACTCCCTCGGCGCCACGCCCCAGGATCTGCTCGCGATCCTGCAGGCCATGAAGAGCGCGGGCGCGTTGAACGCCGAGCTCGAGGTGATCTGATGTCCAGCTTCCAGTCCATTTCCGGCCAGAGCCTCGGGAGCCTGGATGCGCTCAAGGCCGCCGCCTCGCGCGACCCCAAGGCCAGCATCCGCGAGACAGCCAAGCAGTTCGAGTCGCTCTTCATGCAGGAGGTGATGAAGAGCATGCGCGCGTCTACCCTGTCCAGCGGCATGCTGGACAACAACGCGACCCAGCTCGGCACCGAGATGCTGGACACCCAGTTCGCCGGCAAGCTCAGCGGCCAGCCGGGCGGCCTGTCGGACGCGATCACCCGCCAGCTGCAGCGCCAGATGGGCATCCAGGACTTGTCGCCCGAGAACGTCAAGCGGGCCAGCCAGACCACGCTGGCCCAGGCCCTGCCGGCGCTGGCCACCAAGGGCATCCCCAACCACGTGCAGAGCTTCATCCAGCAGCACGACGCTTCGGCCAAGGCGGCCTCCGCCGCCACCGGCATCCCCGCCAGCTTCATGGTCGCCCAGGCCGCCCACGAGAGTGGCTGGGGCAAGCGCGAGATCACCGGCGCGGACGGCAGCAAGAGCTACAACGTCTTCGGCATCAAGGCCACGCCGGGCTGGACGGGCAAGACCGTGGACGTGAAGACCACCGAGGTCATCAATGGCCAGGCGCACAAGGTCACGGCCAAGTTCCGCGCCTACGGCAGCTACGACGAGGCCTTCAAGGACTACGCCCGGCTGATCAGCAGCAACGATCGCTACGCCAAGGTCGTCGCGCAGGCCCAGAACGGCAATGCCGCCGGCTTCGCCCGCGGCCTGCAGCAGGCCGGCTACGCCACCGACCCGGCCTATGCCGAGAAGCTGGCCAAGACCATCAACACCACCCAGCGCGTGCAGAGCACGTTGTTGGCCTGAGGACTGAGAGATGGCCGGCTTGCTTTCACTCGGCGCCCGCGCGATGTTCGCCAACCAGGCGGCATTGCAGACCATCGGCCAGAACATCGCCAACGCGAACACGCCAGGCTACTCGCGCCAGTCGGTCGTGCTGACGACCTCGCCCGGCCAGTACACCGGCGCGGGCTTCTTCGGCAAGGGCGTGGACGTGCAGACCGTCGTGCGCTCGCACAACGAGTTCCTGACCAAAGAGGCCGCCACCGCCAAGTCCGCCGCGATGGCGGACTCGACCCGTGCCGAGCAGCTGTCGCGCATGGAGAAAGTCTTCCCGCCGGGCACCGACGGCCTGGGCTATGCGGCCAGCCAGTTCCTGAACGCCATGGTCGACGTGACCAGCCGCCCCAGCGACCCCTCGGCCCGCCAGGTCGCGCTGGGCCGCGCCAACGAGCTGGCCGTGCGCTTCTCCAACGCCGGCTCCCAGCTGACCGACCTGCAGGCCGGGGTCGTCAGCGACCTCAAGGCCAACGTCACCACCGTCAACCAACTCGCCAAGCAGATCGCCAACGTCAATGACCAGATCGCCAGTACGCGCGGCAGCGGCCACACGCCCAACGACCTGCTGGACCAGCGCGAGCAGCTGATTTCCAAGCTGGGCGAGTACGTCGCCGTGACGACGCTGGCGGCCGATGACGACACCGTGGGCGTCTTCATCGGCGGTGGCCAGCGCCTGGTGCTGGGCAACCAGGCCTCGACGTTGCAGGTGGCCGCCGACGCGTACGACCCGCAGCGCGCGGTGCTGTCGCTGAATGAAGGCGGCCTGAACCGCCCGCTGGACGAAAGCGTGCTGACCGGCGGCTCGATGACCGCCCTGCTCGGCTTCCAGAACCACGACCTGCAGGATGCCAAGAACATGCTGGGGCAGTTGGCCGCAGCCATTGGCACGCGGGTCAACGACCAGAACGCTCTGGGGCTGGATTTGTCCAACCCGCCAGGCAAGGGCGCGCCCATCTTCAACGTCGCGCCGCCGCGCGTGATGCCCGCCGCCAGCAATCAGCGCAACCCCGACGGCAGCTTCGTCAGCGGCGCTCAGGCCAGCATCGTCAACGCCAGCCAGTTGCAGGCCAGCAGCTACAAGCTGACGTCCAGCGCACCCGGCACCTACCAGCTGACGCGCCTGTCCGACGGCCTGGTGCGCACGGTCGCCGACGGCGACACCCTGGACGGCTTCAAGCTCAGCTTCAGCCCGGCCGCCCCGGCCGTGGGAGAGAGCTTCCTCATCGAGCCCGTAGGCGCTGCCGCGCAGGAAATGCGCCGGGTGCTCGACAACCCCGCAGGCATCGCCGCCGCGTCACCGCTGACTGCCTCCACCTCGGTCAACAACACCGGCACGCTCACCGTCGACAGCATCTACGCCGTCAACAGCAGTTTCGATGCCACCAAGGTGCCCATCACCCTGGAGTTCGGCGACCCCGACCCTGCCAATGCCGCCAACTTGCAGTACACGCTGACGCTGGCGGACGGCAGTGTGCTGAGCGGCGTCTGGAGCTCCGGCCAGGCCATCGGCAACCAGCCCGCGGCCGGTGTCAACCTGGGCTTCGAGATGCGCACCAACGGCGTGCCACGCAAGGGCGACAAGGTCTCGCTCGATCCGACAACGTACACGGCCACCAACAACGGCAACGCCAAGGCCTTCCTGAACATCCAGAGCGACGGCTTCGTCGGCCGCCGCCTGCAGCCCGACGGCAGCTTGGGGCCTGGCTCGACGATCAACGACACCTACGCCAGTGCGATGAGCGAGGTGGGTGCGCGCGTGCAGAGCGCCAACTACCTGTCCGGCGTGTCCACCAGCGTCGCCAGCGACAGCGAGGCCAGCCGTTCGGGACAGGCCGGCGTCAACCTGGACGAAGAGGCGTCGCGGCTGATGCAGTTCCAGCAGAGCTACCAGGCCGCCGCCAAGGTGTTGCAGACCGCGCAAACGCTTTTCGACGAACTGATGCGCATTGCCGCTCGCTAGGCCTCGAGGTAGACCATGAGACTCTCCACCGCCAACCTCTACGACGCCTCCATCGCCAATCTGCAGCGGCGCCAGAACTCGCTGCAGGAGCAGCAGAAGCAGCTCACGTCCGGCAAGCGCATCGCGCAGGCCAGCGACGACCCCACCGGCGCCGCACGGGCCGAGCGGGCGCTGGCCGCCATCGGCCGCGTCGACGCCAACCAGCGCGCACTGGAGGCCAGCCGCAACAGCATGACGCTGGCCGAGTCGGCCCTGGGCGACGCCAACGAACTGCTGCAGCAGGCCCGCGAGACCATGATCTCGGCCGGCAACGCCAGCTACTCCGACGCCGAGCGCAAGGGCCTGGCCAACAAGCTGCAAGGCATACGCGACCAGTTGCTCGCCATCGCCAACCGGCCGGACGGTGCCGGCGGCTACATCTTCTCCGGCCAGGGATCGGCCAACCCGCCCTTCCTGGACCAGGCCGGCGGCGTCGCCTACGTCGGCGTGCCGGGCAACATCCAGACCGGCAACCTCGACAGCTTCCAGCTCACCGTCGACGGCCGCGCTGCCTGGGAAGAGGCCCGCAGCGGCAACGGCAGCTTCGTCACCGACGCCAATCCCAACACCATCGACCCCACCCAGGCCGCCAAAGGCTGGATCGACTCCGGCCGCGTGACCAATCCGCCGCTGCTGACGGGCCAGAACTACCGCATCGACATCGCCGGCACGGCGCCCGCGCAGACCTACACGGTCACCAACACCGACACCAGTGCCGGCGTCGCGAGCGGCAGCTTCAAGGCCGGCCAGAGCATCGCGTTCGACGGCCTGAGCGTCGCCATCGCCGGTGCGCCGGCGGACGGCGACAACTTCTCGGTCGCACCAGCCAGCAATTCGCTCAAGCTCTTCCAGGTCATGGACCGCGCCATCAGCGAGCTGCAGACGCCGCTGCGCAGCGGCGCCCAGATTGCGCAGAGCAACTCCGGCCGGCTGCGCGACATCGACGCCGTCATGGGCAACCTGCAGAACATGCGCAGCCAGGTCGGCGAGCGGCTGAATAACCTGGACGGCACCGAGACCCGTCTGGCCGCGCTGAAGCAGTACAGCACCGAGGAAAAGAGTGCCGCGGAGGACCTGGACATGGTGCAGGGCATCTCCGACTTCCAGAACCAGCAGACCGGCTACGACACGGCGCTGAAGACCTACGCCATGGTGCAGCGCATGTCGCTGTTCCAGTATCTCCAGGGCTGACGACGCGCGGCGCGGACCGCGTGCACCTGTCACGATTTGACGTCATGAAGGCCGGGTGGGCGTGGCAGACTGCCGCATTCACCGCCAGCCCAGTGCCGCGCCATGTCCGACAACGTCCCCGCCGCCCTCGACCACGCCATCCTGCCCGGTGTTGCCCTGGGCTATGCCCCGGTCATCGACCGCCAGCACGCCATCGCCGGCACCCGGCTCACGCTGGTGCCGCTGCGCGCCGACGCCCGCATCGATCACGCCGAGCTGTTGGACGCACTGGCCGCCACCTGGCCCAGCGGCGGTGAGCTGATCAACCCGCAGGGCGAGGCCCTGCTGGCTGCGGTGCTGGCCCAGCCGCCGGCCCAGCCCACCCAGATTGAAGTGCCGGCCTTCATTGCCGCCGACCCTGCCCACGCCGCCACCCTGGCCGCGCTGAAATCCGCCGGCCACACCGGCGTGCTCAAGGGCCTGCCACAGGCCGCACTGCCGGCCGAGGTCGCCGCCGTGTTCAAGCAGGTCGTGCTGGAGCCCGGCCAGGCCGCCCCGGCAGGCCTGACGCTGGTGCATGCCGGCGTGCGCGGCGCCGAGGCCATCGACGCCAGCTTCAGCGCCGGCGCCAGCGCCGTCATCGGCTGGCCCATGGACGGCCCCTTCGAGGCCGCGCCGGGCGCTGGCAAGACCGAGATCGCGGCGGACCTGCAAGTCATCGTCGAGCTGATGTCGCGCGTCGACCAGGGCGAGGACGTCGAACGCCTGGAGCAGACGCTCAAGCGCGACCCCAGCCTGGCCTTCAAGCTGCTGCGCTACCTGAACTCCGCCGCCTTCGGCCTGCCGGTGGAGGTGTCCAGCTTCCGCCACGCCATCATGCTGCTGGGCTATGCGCGCATGAAGCGCTGGCTGGCCCTGCTGCTCACCACGGCCAGCAAGGACCACAGCATGCGCCCCATCATGTACGGCGCGCTGCGCCGTGGCCTGCTGATGGAAGAGTTCGCGCACAACATGAGCGAGCGCGAGCAGCGCGACGAGATGTTCATCTGCGGCCTGTTCTCGCTGCTGGACCACATGCTCAAGCAGCCCTTCGAGAAGCTGCTGCAATCCATCCCCGTGCCGGAGCGCGTGCGCCAGGCGCTGGTGGAGGATAGCGGCCCCTACCAGCCCTACCTGCAGCTGGTGCAGGCGCTGGAGGCCGAGTCGGTGTTCGACTACCGCGACTGCGCCGACGCGCTGATGCTGGGTGCCGGCGAGATCAATGCCTGCGTGCTGCGGGCCTTGCACAAGGCCGCCCAGCTCGAATGAGCCCGCTGCGCCTGCCGCCGTCGGACTGATGTTCGGCCCCCCCGCCCACTCAGCGTTGCTCGACCTCGTCGGCGACCCCGTGCTGACGTTGCGGGCCGACCTGTCCGCGCTGCGCGCCAATCCGGCCGCCCGCGAATGGCTGGGCAGCGACGCGGTGGAAGGCTGGCGGCTGCTGCGCCATGCCGCGGGCGCGCGGCTGGAGTCCTGGCTGCGCGAAGCCGCCCACGCCATCGACACCGGCCGCATGCCGCCGCCGGCGCCCCCGCTCAAGCTCGCCGACGGCCAGCGCGCCACACTGCACCTGCTGCGCGAGCGCCCCAACTGGCTGCTGCATGCCCGCCTCATCGCCGCCGACCCGGGAGACCCCCCGCTGGCCGAATGGCTGGCACTGTCGCCCCTACCCATGCTGCTGGCCGATGTGGCTGGCGGTGCGCTGCTACGCCACAACGCCGCCTTCGACGCGCTGTGCGCCAGCTCGCCACGCCACCTGAACGACCTGCCCGACCTGCTGCAGGCCCTGCTCGGCTGGAACCGCGGCGTGCCACTGCCGGCGTTGACGGCTCAGCGGCCCCAGGATGGCCCCCTCGTCACCGAGGCCGAGTTCGTCGACCCGCAGGGTCGCCACCGCTGGCTGCAGGCACGGCTGCGCCTGTGGCGCCATGATGGCCGCGCCCTGCTGCTGGCCGGGCTGGAGGACCAGAGCGCGCTGCACGAACGTGACCTGGCCCACCAACAGCTCGACGCGCTGATGGACACTGCTGCCGTGGGCCTGGCGACCTTCCAGCCCGAGGCTGGCTGGCTCAAGGCCCACCGCAAGGGCTCGCCCTTCAAGGCCGGCGCCAAGAGCCATGTGGGCGCTACGGGTTCGCTGCAGGGCATCAGCCGCGACATCGTCGAAGCCGCCTCGCTGCCCGAGTTCGAGCGGCTGCAGCGCGCGCTGAAGAAAGGCGACCCCGTCGAGGTGCGCTACGCCGTGCGCCACCCCGAACTGGGCCGGCGCTGGCTGCTGACCCGTGTCGCTCCCGGACTGCTGGCAGGCGGCCGGCGCTCGACCTCGGTCGTGACGCTGGACGTGACGGCCCAGGCCCAGGCAGAGAACGCGCTGCTGCTGCGCGCCGAAAGCGAACGCGCCGTGCTCGACTCGGTGCTGGTGGGCATCGTCACCGTGGGGCCCGACGGCATCGAATGGATGAACCGCTCGGCCCGGCGCATGTTCGGCTGCGAGCTGGAGGACGTGCAAGGCCAGCCCATGGGCGTGCTGGCGCCTGAAGACGACGACCACGCCTTCCACGCCGAGCCAGGCACCGACGTCTTCGAGTGCCGGCTGCGCGGCCGTGACGGGCGCGAGTTCTGGGTCATCGGCAACGCCGTGCAGACGCCGCGCGAGGACGGCCAGACACAACTGACCTACGCGCTGCTGGACATCGACCGCCGCCGCCAGGCCGAGGCGCAAAGCCGCGTTGCCCAGGCGTCGCTGGCGCGCATCATCGAGGCCGCGCCGCTGGCGATCAGCCTGCACGACGCCGCGACGCTGAGCATTGTCAAGCTCAACCAAGCCGCTGCAACCATGGCCGGACGGCCCGAGAACGCGCTGCTGGGACATGGCCCGGCAGCCTTGTTCGGCGACGCCGAGGCCGACCATGTGCGCGCCGACATGCGCGAGGCCCTGGCATCGCTGGCCGTCGTGCAGCGCGAGTACCGGCTCGGCCGCAAGGGTGATGCCAGCACCACGCGGATCTGGGACACGCGCTTCCTGCACCTGAACAACCTCGGCAGCGGCGACACGCCCGAACTGCTGCTCGTCGTCGCCAGCGACGTGACCGAGCAGCGCGCCGCCGAAGAGGCGCGCCTGCAGGCGGCCATCGCGCAGCGCGAGCTGCTGGTGCGCGAGGTGCACCACCGCATCAAGAACAACCTGCAGGGTGTGGCCGGCCTGCTGCAGCAGATCGCCGCTCGCCGGCCCGAGGTCGCACCGGTGCTGAAGGAGGCGGTGGGCCAGGTGCAGGCCATCGCCCAGGTCTACGGCCTGCAGGTGGGCGCGACCGGGCCGCTGCTGCTCAAGCGCGTGTTCGAAGCCATCGTTGGCTCGGTGCAGCGCATGCAGGGCCGGGTCATCACCACCGCCGCCGAGGGCGGTGCGCTGCTGAACGACTGGTGCCTGCCTGAAGCCGAAGCCATCCCCATCGCGCTCAGCCTCAACGAGCTGCTGGGCAACGCACTGCGCCACAGCAACGGTGCGCAGGTGCGCTGCCAGCTCATCTGCGACACGGCCGGCGTGACTGTCGAGATCGTCAACGCAGGCCGCCTGCCCGAGGGCTTCGCCTTGCTGAACGTGAAGAGCGGCGTGTCGGGCCTGGGCCTGGTGCGCGCGCTGCTGCCACGGCGCAGCGCCATCCTCAGCCTGGAACAGGCCGGCGACGACGTGGTTTGCCGGCTGGAACTGATTCCACCCAGCGTAGTTCACAATGCCGCCACAAAATCAAGTTCTTGATTAGGGCAATTGAGGGGCGCGGTGAGCAAGGGCAAGATCCTGGTCGTCGACGATGACCGACTGGTGCTGGCAACGCTGAGCTATGGGCTCACGCAGGCGGGTTTCGAGGTCATCGACGCCGATAACGGCGACGACGCCATCCTGCTCGCGCGCGAGCACCGGCCCGAACTGGCGCTGCTGGACATCCGCATGGAAGGGCTGACCGGCTTCGACGTCGCCGCCTACCTGCGCGAATACCTGCAGACCCCCTTCATGTTCCTGTCCGCCTTCGCCGACGAGGCGACGGTGGCCAAGGTCAAGGAACTGGGCGCCGTCGCGTACCTCGTCAAGCCGCTGGATATCTCGCAGATCGTGCCCGCCGTTGAGGCTGCATTCGCGCGTTCGGCACCGGCAGCCGCCGCGCCGCCGCCCACCGAGGCGCTGTTACCGCCGTCGGAGTTCCCCGCGCTGCTGGACCCGACGGCGCTCGCGGTCGGCGTGCTGATGCACCGCTACTCGCTGCCGCGTGACGAAGCGCTGACCCGCTTGATGAGCCTGGCCGCCGCGGAAGGCCACAGCCTGCCGGAGCAGGCGCGTCGTATCGTCGACGCGCTGGAACTGCTGACCAAGCCCGGCCAGAAGACCTGAGCACTCAGCCGAGCGTGAAGTAGAAGCGGGCGCCCTCGCCCACCGCTGAATCAGCCCAGATGTCGCCGCCATGGCGGCGGATGATGCGGCGCACCAAGGCCAGCCCGACGCCCGTGCCCTGGAAGTCGCTGGCACTGTGCAGGCGCTGGAACACGCCGAACAGCCGCTCGGCAAAGCGCATGTCGAAGCCCGCGCCATTGTCTGACACGACAAATACGCGCCGACCGCCCTGCTCCGTGCAGGCAAAGCGGATCTCGCTGCAATCGCTCTTGGCGCTGTACTTCCAGGCATTGCCCAGCAGGTTCTCCAGCACCATGCGCAGCAACGTCGGATCGCCCTGCACGGTCAGGTCGGGCTCGATGTCCAGTACCAGCGCGCGCTGCGGCGCCGCGCGCCTGAGCTCCTCCATCACATAGCCGGCCTGCTGCGACAGGTTGACCGGCTGACGGGCCAGCGGCCGAGTGGACAACTGGCTCAGCGACAGCAGCGCATCGATCATGCTGTTCATGCGCGCCGCAGCGCTCATGACGCGGTCCAGGTGGTCGTTGCCGACCCGGTCCAGCCGCGCGCCGTAGTCTTCCTTGAGGATGCGCGCGAACCCTTCGACCACCCGCAGCGGTGCGCGCAGGTCGTGGGACACCGTGTAGCTGAAGGACTCGTGCTCGGCCGCCAGGTCGGGCTGAGCGGGCCCGGGCGGCGCAACGGCCTCAACCTCGTCCAGCCGGGCGGTGCCAACGAAGCCCGCAAAGTGGCCATGGGCATCGATGCAGGGCAGGCCACGCAGGCGCCAGCGTGCGTCGCCCTCGGCAGCGGCCAGCTGCAGCTCGGCAAAGGGCTGATGCGCGTCCAGTCGCTCGCGCAGCTGGGCCGCGGGCTCGGCGGGCTCGAAACGGTCCCACAGCTGCTGCGTGCTGGCGCCAACCCCCACCCAGCTCGAAGATGGCGCGCCCTGGGGCGCCTGCCAGCGCACCAGCCGATGCTGGGCGTCGGTCGCCCATTGCCAGTCGCGCTGCAACTGGGCCTGCATCAGCAATTGCTGACGCACCTCGCGCAGCGGCTCGACCAGGCGCTGGCGCGTCAGGCGCACACCGGCGTGCCAGCCGAAAGCGGCGGCGGTAAGCACCATCACGCCGGTGAAGAATGCCGTCAGCACCAGGGCGGCATGCACGAGGCCGACCTCGCCACCCCAGACCCGCATCAGCGCCAGCACGACCAGCGTGCCGAGCAGCAGTAGCAGCAGCGCGGCCCCGGCCAGACCCAGCACCAGCAGCCGCATCGACGGGCGCCGCTCCAGGCGGCGCGACACCGCGCTGTCGTCGCTGAGGCTATTCATGTGAAGCATTGTAGGCAGCACCTGCGCCGACTCCGCGAGGGGGAAGCGATGCCGTGCACAGTGCCGAATCTGTGCATTTCTTCGCGGCGCCACCCCCTCCCACCCGAGCTACATTTGCGTGATGCCGAGTGCTTAGCCACCCATGACTGCTCCCAACCCCGCAGCCCTGCTCGACCCCGAGGCGATTCGCCGCCTGCGCGAGCTTGACCCGAGCGGCGGCAACAAGCTGCTGGAGCGTGTCGTGGCGGCCTTCTCCAGCTCACTGGACCGTTTGCTTCCCGACCTCGAGCGCGCCCGCACCGGCGCCACACTGGATCTCACCGTCGTGCGCCATGTCAGCCACACCCTGAAGTCGTCATCAGCCAGCCTCGGTGCCATGGCGCTGTCGGCGCGTTGCGCGGATATCGAAGCCATGGCCCGCGATGGTCGCGTGGAAGGCGTTCCCGAACAGTTGGACGCTATGCTCCAAGACATACAACAAGTACGCGCGGCTCTGGCCGCGCTGCTTTGACACCCAGCCTCATGCTGCCACCTGGTCAAGCCCTCGACGACCTGCCGCCGCGGCCCCGCGTGCTGCTGGTCGATGACGACGAGGTCAACCTGCTGTTGACCGCGGCGGCGCTGCGCGAGCGCGGCTTCGAGGTCACCGAGGCCAGCGGCGGCAGCGATGCCCTGGCCCAGCTCTCCAGCCGAGCGCCGGACGTCGTCGTGCTGGACGCGCTGATGCCCGAGCTGGACGGCTTCGAGACCTGCTCGCTGCTGCGTGCCACGCCCGGTTTTGAGTCTCTGCCCGTGCTGATGCTGACCGGCCTGGACGACGAAGCCTCCATCAACCGCGCCTACCAGGCCGGCGCCACGGACTTCTTCGTCAAATCCTCCCAGTGGAGCCTGCTGGACGGCCGGCTGCGCTATCTGCTGCGCAGCTCGCGCACGCGGCTGGAGCTGGAGCGCAGCAAGGCCAAGCTGGCGCGCGCACAGGACCTGGCACGCATGGGCAGCTTCGAGTGGCGCCGCGGCGTCACCGGCAGCTTCGCGATCTCCGCCGAGGGCCTGCGCGTCTTCGGACGCGGCCCGCAGGACCGGCTGGACTTCATCAGCGTCATGCGCATGGTGCCGCCCGACGATCGGCACGTCTTCCTGCGCCTGCTGCGCGATGTCGTGGCCCACACCTCGGTGCTCATCACCGACCTGCCGCTGACGCTGCCCGATGGCCGCCAGCGCGTCGTGCACATCGAGGCCGAGCCGGAGTTCAACGAACAGGGCGGCGTCAGCGGCTATACCGGCATCCTGCAGGACGTGACCGACCGCCGCCAGGCCGAGGACCGCATCCGCCAGCTCGCCCACTTCGACGCACTGACCGGCCTGCCCAACCGCCGCCAGTTGATCTGGCGCGTGGAGCGCGCCATCGAGAGCGCGCGTCGCGGCGGCCACGAGGTCGGCCTGCTGCTGATCGACCTGGACCGCTTCAAGGTCATCAACGACACACTGGGCCATGCGGCCGGCGATGAGCTGCTGATTGAGGTGGGGCGCCGCCTGCGCGGCACCGTGCGCCATTCCGACCAGATCATGGAAGGCGTGCTGGAAGGCCTGAGCAACCGCAGCCACCGCGGCCTGGAAGCTGTCGGGCGGCTGGGCGGCGACGAGTTCGTCGCGCTGCTGCCTGAAGTTGCCGACGAGCGCGATGCCGAGCGCGTGGCCCAGCGCGTGCTGGATGCGCTGCGCGAGCCCATCTTCGTCGGTGGCCAGGAATGCTTCGTGACTGCCAGCGTGGGTATCGCGATCTACCCGCGCGACGGCCAGACCATGGCCGACCTGCTGCGCAACTCCGACGTGGCCATGTACGCGGTCAAGAGTCAGGGCCGCAACGCTTCGGCCGTCTACTCGCCGCAGCTGGCCGGCCACGGCAAGCAGAAGCTGGAGCTGGAAAGCGCGCTGCATAAGGCGCTGGAGCGCAACGAGATCGTGCTGCACTACCAGCCCAAGATCGACGTGCGCGCTGCCCGCATGGTGGGCGCCGAGGCGCTGATGCGCTGGCAGCGCGGCAACGTGCTGGTGCCACCGGCCGACTTCATCCCGCTGGCCGAGGAAACCGGGCTCATCGTGCCGCTGTCCGAGTGGGCGCTGAAGGAAGCCGCCCGCCAGGCCAAGCTCTGGCAGCTGCAGTTCGGTTTCTCGGATTCCATCGCTGTGAACCTGCCCAGCCGGCTGTTCGAGCGTACCGACCTGGTCGAGCACATCCACCAGTGCGTCAGCGCCTACGGCGTGCCGCACCGCTCCATCCAGCTCGAGATCACCGAGAACAACCTGATGAAGGACTTGCAGAACGTCATCCCGTCTCTGCACCGCCTGAACGAAGTGGGTGTCGAGATCTCCATCGACGACTTCGGCACCGGCTACTCCTCGCTGGCCTACCTGACCACGCTGCCCATCTCCGAGGTCAAGGTCGACCGCACCTTCGTGCGCGACCTGGGCATCACGCCGCAAAGCTCCGCCGTCGTCACCGCCATCATTGCGCTGGCTCGGGCCCTGGGCCTGCGCGTCATCGCCGAGGGCGTGGAGACGCTGCGCCAGATGGAGGTGCTGCACCGCCTGGGCTGCTCGCTGATGCAGGGCTTCCTGTTCAGCAAGGCATTGCCGGCGGACGAACTGGAGCGCTGGATTGCCCAGACCGTGCTGCCGCGCAAGGCACCCTGGATCACCCAGGCCGACGGCGCACAAGACGTGGTGCGCGGCCAGCGCTGAGCAATGCGGTCCAGCCTTCCTCCGGCGCAACTCGCCAAGGCGGCGCTGCAGCGCCTGGCCCAGGCACGCCTGGAACCCACGCCAGAAAACTACTCGCGTGCCTATGCCATCGAAGCCGGCACCGAGAGCCAGCCCGCCGCCAATGGCGCCCTGCCCGAGCGCGTGCAGCAGCTGCTGTCCAAGCTGATCAGCCTGGCCCTGCCCAGCGGCAGCACCCGGGTCGAGCTGCAGACGTCGCTGCGCGAGCAGCGCTTCGATGAGCTGCTCAAGCAGGTCGACAAGCTGCTGGACATGGCCGGCCCCGGCGCCCAGGCCGAGAACCTGGCGCTGGCCATCGAACGCCTGGTGCGTGGCCTGGAGCGCGGTGGCAAGCACTGGACGCTGGCACGCAAGAAGGACGGCATCGCCCGCGTGCTGGAGCTGAGCCGCACGGACAGCCACAAGCTGGTCAAACGCCTGACCCAGCTGATTGCGAGCTGGGACAAGGACGTGGAAGGCAGCGAAGTCGAGACTGACGCCGACGGCGGCACGCCCAGCCAGTTCTTCGCCGACAGCGGCTTCGCCGACTCCGGCTTTGCGGAGCCCAGCCGCGCCGGCGCGCTCGGCGCGCTCGGCACTGCCGGGCCGGACCCATCATGGCCCGACATCGGTGCCGAGCTCAACGGCACTGTGCGCCACGCGCTGCGCTCGCCCGCCAGCGAAGCCACGCCGGCCGATGCGCTGATCAACGAACTGGACGCCGCCCAGGCCGAGCTCAAGGCGCAGGGCGCCAGCCCCGAGCGCGCCACGCAGATGGCGGCGCTGTGCTTGCGCGCGCGCCACCTGCTGGACCACCGTCGCCATCTCTTCGACGAACTGGGCGGTCTGTGCCGCGAGCTGAGTGCCAGCCTGGTGGACCTGGCCGAAGATGACTCCTGGGCCCAGGGCCAGGCCGAGGCGATGAACAACACGCTGGCCCAGGGCCTGTCCGGCCGCGGCGTGCGCACCGTGTCGGAGCTGCTGACCGGCACCCGCGAGCGCCAGCGCGTGCTGCGCGACGAGCGCTCCAAGGCGCGCGATGCGCTCAAGGGCCTGATCCAGCGCATGCTGGCCGAGCTGGGCGAGCTGGGCCAGCACACCGACCGATTCCAGAACAGCGTGGGCCGCTACGCCGAGGCCATCGAGCAGGCCGACTCGCTGGAAAGCCTGGCCGGCACCGTGCGCGAGATGGTCGAGGAAAGCCGCAGCGTGCAAGGCCTCGTCGCGCAGGCACAGGAGCGGCTCACGCTGGAGCATGACCGCGCCGCCGCGCTCACGCAGCGCGTCGACGAGCTGGAGGGTGAGCTGCGCCGGCTGTCCAGCGAGGTCCATACCGACCAGCTCACGCAAGTCGCCAACCGCCGCGGCCTGATCCAGGCCTTCGGCATCGAGCAGGCCAAGGCCGAGCGCGAGACGAGCCGCATTGCGCTGGCACTGCTGGACATCGACAACTTCAAGAAACTCAACGACAGCTTGGGCCACCACGCCGGCGACATCGCGCTGAAGTCGCTGGCCGAACGCACGCAGGCCTCGCTGCGGCCCGGCGACATGGTGGCGCGCTACGGCGGCGAGGAGTTCGTGCTGATGCTGCCCAGCACGCCGCTGGACGAGGCCCAGGCCGTGCTCGTGCGGCTGCAGCGCTCGCTGTCCGCGGCGCTGTTCAACCACGAAGGCAAGGACGTCTTCGTGACCTTCTCGGCCGGTGTCACGCTGTACCGCCCCGGCGAGACGCTGGAAGCCGCGCTGGACCGCGCAGACGTCGCCTTGTACGAGGCCAAGCACACTGGCAAGAACCGCGCTTGCATCGCGGAATGAAGTCAGCGCTGGCGTTGGCCTGCCTGATGAGCGCTGCAGGGGGAGCCATGGCCCAGGCGCCGGTTCCGCTGTGCCTGACCGACTTCCCGCCCTATGTCAGCGCCGAGTTGCCCGACGGCGGCAGCCTCACGGCGCTGGCCCGCCGTGCCTTCGCTGCGGCGGGCCTGGCCGTGCAGGCCCTCCATGTGCCGTGGGTACGGGCTTTCGGGCTGGCCAGGAACGGTGAATGCCTGCTGTTGACGCTGTGGCGCAATGATGAGCGGGACGCCCTCTTTCGCTATTCGCTGCCGGTGACCCGCATGCAGCTGGGTTTCTTCGTGCGCGCGGACCGCAATGCGCCGCTGGAGGCGGGCTCGACCATCGCGTACCAGCGGGGCTCTTACCTGCCACCTGAGCTGTCAGGCGGGCGCTACAAGCTGCACGAACTGGTCGACCCGCGGCCGGGCGCGGACATGCTCAACATGGGCCGCGTCGACGCGGTGTTTTCCGAGCGCGCCACCTTCGAATACCAGCTTGCCAAGCAGCCTCGGCTGGCCGGGACCATACGCTGGCAGTCGCCGCCGCTGGAGGTCAAGCCGACATTCATGGCCATCAGCAAGGCTCACCCGCAGGCGGACGTCTGGCTGGACTTGCTGAATCAGGAGATCCGGCGGTCCGCCAGGAACTGAGCGTCAGAAGTTGAAGGCCAAGCGCAGCCCGCCCCAATGCCTGCCCGCGACGCTGATGGGTGCGGTCGCCTCCTTCAGCACGACGAAGCGGCCGCCCCCCATGTCGCGGCGGTAGGTCTGCAGCAGGAAGGGCCGCGTGTTGCGCGCCGACGCCAGGCCCGTGCGATCGTTGAAGATGCGGCGGTAGCGGCTGTTGGCTGTGTTCCAGACCGTGTCGCCCGGGCGCTGTGGTTGGCAGTACTTGCGGTTGTGCGTCGCGATGTAGCCGTTGCGGTCGGCGGCGATGCAAAACACGATCTTGTCGCTGAAGGCCAGCGTCTTCTCCTGCACGGCGGGGAAGAGCCGGTCGGTCAGCTGGCAAAAGCGCGTCGCGTGCTGCTGCGGCGACGTGCCGTCGATCGGGCGGTACTGCTCGTCGAACAGGTCGGTCTGGCTGATCTGGCCATCGCGCACCGCGGCCTCCAGCAGCGCACCAATCTCGTCGGCGGCCTGCTGCGCTGCGCGGATGAAGGGCATGTCGTCGACCTCGACGCCGCTCTCGGCGATCTGCTCGACGAGTTCTTCCGACATGCGCAGGAAGCGGTCGCTGCCATCGAAGGCCACCTTGAGGCCGTGCGATGCCTCCGACACCTCACGCTCCAGTTCGTGGGCGCGCTCGTTGAGCAGGCTCATCTGCTGGCCGCTTTCGGCCGCGGACGTGGCGATGCGCTGCACGTCATGCTCCACCTCGTGGAAGGCAGCGTGGATCTGGCTGGGCTTGGCGGCGTTTTCGGTCAGCTCGGCGCTGAAGCGGTCGATGCGCTCCTGCAGGCTGGTGATGGCGCTGACGATGGCCTTGGACGAGGACTCGACCTGGCCAGCCAGCGCCTTGACGGCCTCGGCGACGACGGCGAAGCCGCGGCCGGCGTCGCCCGCGTGCTTGGCCTCGACGGCGGCGTTGAAGGCAATGAGCCGGGTCTGCAGGGAAATCTTGGTGATCTCGGCGGCGGCGTCCGACACCTGGGCCAGCGTGGTCGCCATGCCGACGACCTCGCCGCCCACGACGCCCAGCGCACCGCGGGCGCGCTGCACGGCGGCGGCGCTCTGGGCCGTGGCGGTGGCAATGGCCGCCTGTGCCTGGCCGATCTGGTTGAGTTGCCGGGCCAGCGCTTGCATGGCCTGGCCTTGCGCCTGCACGACACGCTGGGTGTCCTCGAGAGCGCCGCGCACTTCGGCGGCATCCTTGCCGACAGTGGAGATGGAGCGAGCAAGCCGCTTGACGACATTCAGGGCTGCACTGTCATCGCGTCGGCCGGGTTCCTGAGGCGACGTGACGGCAGACGAATCCCCGCCCTTGAACCATCCGAACATGCGTTTGTCCCCGCTTGTTTTAGCGGGGCTCAGCCCCGCAAATCACCAGTCACGCAGCTTAACGCGCAACCTTGCAATGGACTGACTGTGCAGTTGACAGACGCGGGACTCCGTGACCTTGAGCACGGCCGCGATCTCCTTGAGATTCATGTCGTGCTCGTAGTACATGCTCATCACGAACTGCTCGCGCTCGGGCAAGTTCTTGATGGCCGCCACCAGCGCCTCGCGCATGCGGTGGTCCTGCAGCTGCGCGACGGGGTTGCTGCTTTCGTCGACGACCTGGTGGCGGTCGAGGTAGTCCTCGTCGCCATCGTCGCCCGACATGTCTTCCAGATAGACCAACTGGGTGCCGCGGACCTTGCCCAGCAGTTCCTGGTACTCGGCCAGCGGCAGGCCCATCTCCGCAGCAATCTCGTCCTCGCGCGGTGCCCGGCCCAGGCGCTGCTCGACCTTGTGCACGGCCGTTTCGATCTCGCGCTGCTGGCGGCGCGTGCCGCGGCTCATCCAGTCTCCACCGCGCAATTCATCCAGCATCGCTCCACGGATTCGCTGGGTGGCAAAGGTCTCGAACTGCACGCCTTGCTCGGCGTCGAACCGCGACAGCGCATCGGTCAGGCCGATCAGGCCGACCTGGATCAGGTCGTCCACCTCCACGTTGGCCGGCAGCTTGGCAATCATCTGGTGCGCCAGGCGTCGGACCAACGGGCTGTACTGCTTGATCAGCGTGTTGTTGTCGAGGCGGCCTTTGGGCGTGTACATGACGGACTCCGGCGGGACTTAGTGCGCTGCGAGGAAAGGGGAAGACACCTTGCGCGCCGGGCGCAGGGGGGTCGCGTCGGAAGAGGCGTCCAGCGCCGCTCCGGGGGGTGCTGCCAGCAGCAGCTCGCGGGCGAGGTGGCGCAACTCGGGCGTGAGCGGCGCGTGCTGGGAGCTTCTCGGGTCCAGGCAGGCCCAGTCACGCAGCACCGCGCCGAGGAAGCCGTCGGCGCAGGAATGCAGCTGTTGCGCGATGCGGGAGGCCACGCGCAGCTGAGGGTGGCAGGCCATTAGCAGACTGTAGACCATCAGCCCTGCGCGTTGTGTGAGCCATTTCATGCCCGCATAGGCTTCGGTGACGCTGTGCGGGTCGGTATCCGCCAGCAGCAGGGGCCGCACATCACGCAGCGCGACGACGCGGGCCAGTTCGGCGGCCGGCGCGTGCAGCAGGATGACGTCGGCGTCCGGCGCCGCTGCGGCCACGGCCTCCAGGAACGCGGCGGCCGAGCCGCTGGCATTGATGTGGCGCAGCGGCAGCCCGCGGGCGGCCAGGTAGGACACCTTGGGCGACAGCCGCTCGATGCAGTTGGACAGGTCCACCTGCGCCAGCTCCGAGGGCTGTGGCGAATGCTCACCAGCATCCACCACCAGCGTCTGCAGGTTCAGCTCGGCAAAAGCCGCGCACAGGCCTTCGAGCAGCACGCCGGCGCCCATGACGCGCGGGTTGCTGACGACAGGCACGAAGCGGGTCTTGGAGGCCGCGAACAAGCGGCGCAGGCCATGGGCTTGGTCTTGAAGCATGGTCATCAGTGCACGGCCTTCGACAGGCCGGCGTCCGTCAGCGGGGCGCCGGCGAAGATGAGGTTGACGTCGGTGTTGTCCATGCGCCAGGCACCGGAGGCGGCGCCCTTGAGCGCGCGCTGGACCAGCCCCACGCTGGGCAGGCGGTGCCAGTCTTCCGGCACACGCTGGCCGTTGGCCACGCCCAGTACCTTGAGCTTGTGGCGGATCAGCGTGTCCAGGGCCGGTGCCAGCTTGACGGCCTCGTCGATCTTGCTGAGCACCACGCCCTCACAGGCGGCACCCTTCCAGGCACCGACCACGTCCTCGATGGTCTCGCCCTGCTGGGCCGCGTTGATGACCAGCAGCTTCTTGATGCTGGGGTGGGCCAGCATCTCCAGCAGCTCTTGGGTGCGGCTGTCACGCTGGGCCATGCCGGCGGTGTCGATGAGGACCAGCTTCTTGTTCGACAGCAGGTCCAGGAGGTCGTCCAGCGAGGCGCGGTCGTGGCTGTGTGCACCGGCACGCCCAGGATGCGACCGTAGGCGCGCAGTTGCTCGTGGGCGCCGACCCGGTAGGCGTCCAACGTGATGAGGCCCAACTGGCTGGCGCCGTACTTGGTGGCGAAGTGGGCGGCCAGCTTGGCAGTGGTGGTGGTCTTGCCGACGCCGGTGGAGCCGATCAGCGCGAACACGCCGCCGCGGTCCTCGATGGCGGGGGCGGCCTCGTCGGTCTGCAGATTGCGCGACAACACATGGGCGGCCCAGGCGGTCTCGTCGGCCGGTTCTGCGGGCGAGCCGGCCTTGAAATCGGACGGGCAGCTCTCCGCCAGCTTGCGCACCAGCGCCGGGCTGAAGCCCAGCTCCAGCAGCTTCTGCGTCAGGCGCGCCTGCACGGGCTGACGCTGCAGCTTCTCCATGAAGGCCAGCGACGAGAAACGCTCTTCGATCAGGCCGCGCATCTGGCGCAGCTCGGAGGCCATGTCCATCTGGTTGCGCTGGCTGGCGTTGGGCTGGCCGGGCAGCGGCTGGGGCTCGGCACCGATGTCGCCGAGATGCGGCACGGGGCGCTGTGCGCTGGCTGCCGTCGGGATGCGGATCTCGTCGCGCAGCACGGGCGGCGCGGGGCGGGGGCGGGCCTGGGGCTGCACCTGAGCCGGCGCTGCGGCGCGCTTGGGTGCCAGCGCGGCCATGGCCTCGGTGGCGCGACGCTCGCGCTGGACGCGCACGGCGTCCAGTGACACGGCGGGCGGCTGCTGCGGGGCCGGCGCGGCCCGGGTGGCCTGGGCCGCGATCGGGTCGGGCTGGCCCGACATCTCGGCCTGGCGGCGGCGCAGCACGCGCTCGCGCACATAGTCCTGGAAGCTCAGCGTGCTCATGGCCAGCTGCTCCACGTCGCCCTGCACCTCGGGCGCACCAAAGCTGGGTTCCTGGCGGGCGCGCTCCGAGAACGGAGCACGGGCAGACGGCTGGGTAGAAACCTGTGGCTGCACGGACGGCCGGGCCACGGTGCGCGGTGCGGTGGCGGCGATCTGCTCGATCTGGCCCATGCCTTCCGGTGCCATGGCGAGCACTTCCACGCCCTCGGGCACGTTCTTGTTGGACAGCACGACGGCGTCTGGGCCGAAAGCCTGCTTGACCAGGGTCAATGCCTCGCGGGACGTGCGGGCTGTGAACTTGCGGACATTCATGCTGTGCCTCCGATGATGGAGCCGATGCGGATGGTGTGGGTCTCAGGAATCTCGCTGTGGCCCAGCACCTTGAGGCGGGGCGCGGCGCGCTTGAGCAGGCGGGCCATGGGCGCGCGGATCAGATCGGGCACCAGCAGCGTGGCCGGAACGCCGCGGTCTTCCTGCTTCTGGGCGTTCTCGGCGGCACTGCGGGCCAGCGTATCGGCCACGCCGGGGTCCAGCGCAGCGCCATGCGGGGAGTTCAGGGCCTGGGTGACCAGGCGCTCCAGCTCGGGCTCCAGCGCGATGACGTCCAGCTCCTTGGTGGAGCCATAGATCTGTTGCACGATGGCCGGGGCGATGTGGGTGCGGATGCGGCGGGCCAGCTCGGCCGGGTCGGTCACGCTGGCGGCGTTCTCGGCGATGGACTCGACGATGGAGCGCATGTCGCGGATGTGCACGCCCTCCTCCAGCAGCAGCTGGAGAACTCGTTGCAGTGTGGCGATACCGACCATCTTGGGAATCACGTCTTCGATCAATTGGGGCGCCTGCTTGGTGAGGTGTTCCACCAGCGCTTGCGTCTCCACGCGGCCCAACAACTTGGCCGCGTGCACTTGCATCAAGTGTGAAAGGTGGGTGGCCACGACGGTCGAGCAATCAACCACCGTAAACCCGCTCATTTGGGCCATCTCCTTTTGCCGCTCCTCGATCCACACGGCCGGCAGGCCGAAGGCGGGGTCGGTGGTCTGCGTGCCCAGCAGCTTCTGCGTGGCATGGCCGGGGTTGATGGCCAGCCACATGCCGGGGAAAGCCTCGGCCTCGCCGACGACAGCGCCCCGCAGCGAGATGCGGTACTGGCTGGGGCGCAGTTCCAGGTTGTCGCGGATGTGCACCGGCGGCGGCAGGAAGCCCACTTCCTGCGCGAACTTGCGGCGCACGCCCTTGATGCGGCTCAGCAGGTCGCCTTCGCGGCTCTTGTCGACCAGCGTGATGAGCCGGTAGCCGACCTCCAGGCCGAGCGTGTCCACCGGTACCAGGTCCTCCCAGCTCGCCTCGCCGGCACCTTCGCTGCTGGGCATGATGGGCTTGACGGCCTTGGCTGCTTCCAGCAACTGTTCCTTGGTGCGCAGCCACCAGGCCAGGTAGCCCATGCCGGAGGCGATGAGCAGAAACACGAGGTGCGGCATGCCCGGGATCAGGCCCAGCGCACCGATGACGCCGGCGGTGATGGCCAGCGACTTGGCCGAGCCAAACACCTGCTTGCCGATCTGGCTGCCGATGTCCTTGTCCGTGCCCACGCGCGACACCACCATGGCCGCAGCGACCGAAATCAGCAGCGCCGGCACCTGCGCCACCAGCGCATCGCCCACGGCCAGCAGGATGTAGCTGTTGGCTGCCTGGCTGGCGCTGAGGTTGTGCTGGGCGATGCCGATGATGAAGCCGCCCACGATGTTGATCGCCAGGATCAGCATGCCGGCCACCGCGTCGCCACGCACGAACTTGCTGGCACCGTCCATGGAGCCGAAGAAGTCGGCTTCGTCGCTCAGCTCCACGCGGCGGCGCTTGGCCTCCGCCTCGTTGATAAGGCCGGCATTCAGGTCAGCATCCACCGCCATCTGCTTGCCGGGCATCGCGTCCAGGGTGAAGCGTGCGCCGACCTCGGCAATGCGCTCCGCACCCTTGGTCACCACGATGAAGTTGATGACCACCAGGATGGCGAACACGATCAGGCCGACCGCGAAATTGCCGCCGATCAGGAAGTGGCCAAACGCCTCGATGACCTTGCCCGCAGCGCCCGTGCCGGTGTGGCCCTCCAGCAGCACCACGCGCGTGGATGCGACGTTCAGCGACAGACGCATCAGGGTGGTCAGCAGCAGCACCGTCGGGAAAGCCGCAAAGTCCAGCGGCCGCACCATGTGGGCCGCCACCATCATGACCATCACGGCCATGGCGATGTTGAAGGTGAACAGCAGGTCCAGCGCGAAGGGCGGCAGCGGCAGCACCATCATGGACAGCACCAGCAGCACGGCGATGGGCGCGCCCAACGCCGCGATGATGCCGGCACGTGGGCCCAGCAGGCCTTGCAGCTTCTGGATCAACGGGTTCATTCTGCAAAGTCCTCTTCGGGATCAGGCGCCCAGCCCGGCTTGTTGTGCGGGTCGAGTTCGGGCGGCACATGCGGGTGCGGCACATCCGGGCGGGCCGCATGGCGCGAGGTCATGGCCGCGCGCAGCTGGTAGACGTAGGCCAGCACCTGGGCTACGGCGCCAAACAGCGCGGCCGGGATCTCATGGTCGACCTTGGCGTGGGCGTACAGCGCGCGGGCCAGCACAGGCTGCTGCAGCACCGGCACCTTGCTCTCCTTGGCCAGGTCGCGGATCTTCATCGCCAGCAGGTCGGCACCCTTGGCCACGACCTTGGGCGCCGCCATCTTGCCTTCCTCGTACTTCAGCGCGACGGCGTAGTGGGTCGGGTTCATGACCACCAGGTCGGCCTGCGGCACGGCGGCCAGCATGCGACGCTTGGCCATCTCGCGCATGCGGGCGCGCACCTTGGCCTTGATCTCGAGGTTGCCTTCGACCTCCTTGAGTTCCTGCTTGGCCTCCTCGCGGCTCATGCGCATGCGGCGCAACCAGAGCTGGCGCTGCAGCGGCAGGTCGATAGCGGCAAACACCGCCAGCGCGACGGCCAGCAGCCCGAGGCCGCCCATCAGCTGCTCGCCGGCATAGGCCAGCGCCGACGGCAGCGGCACCGACATGATGCTGACGTAGGCGGCCAGGCGGTCCTTCAGCACCATGGCGCCGATGATGCCCAGCACCAGTGCCAGCAGCACCGCCTTCAGCGCCGTGCCCAGGCCCTGGCCAGTGAACAGGCGGCCGAGGCCCGCGAGCGGGTTCAGGTGCGTGAACTTGGGCGCCAGCGGCTTCATCGTCCAGTTCCAGCCGCCGCTGGCGACGTTGCTGGCGATACCGACCAGCATCAGCACCGCGGCGATCGGGCCCATGACAGCGGCGAAGGCCAGCGTCATGTCGGCCAGCCGCTCGGCCATGAAGCCCTTCTGCGCCAACAGCCGGGCATCGAAGTGCAGGCCCGTCGTCAGCATCTTGCGCAACTGCTCGACGATCTGAGGGCCACCCATGGACAACACGGCGCCGCCGGCCACCATCATGGCGAAATGCGGCAGGTCGCGCGAACGCGGCAGCTGCCCCTCGGCCCGCGATCTTTCGATCTTCTTGGGCGAGGCGGGTAGGTTGCGGTCCTGTGCGTCGTGGTCGGCCATAGCGTGCTTGCCCCATGAGGGGCGCTGGACCGGATTGTTCGAGGCGGGCCCGAAAACTTGAGCGAGAAAAGCGGGGCCGCCGGGCCGCTAATCCCGGCACCGGCGCGCCGATCCCGATCAGGTGTGCAGGATTGCCGCTCTTCAGGTGGCAAGCCACCAGCGGCTGGCGCTAATCTGCGCGCATGCACCGTCTGCCCGCTCGCCTGCTCGCGCTGATGGCTGCCTGCTGCGCCGGTGCCGCCGCGGCCCAGGCGCCTCTGGCCATCGAATACCGCGACAAGCCCCCCTACAGCTACACCGAGGTCGGCAAGCCGGCCGGCTTCCTGATGGAGCGCACGGCCCGGCTGCTCAAGCGCGCCGGCATCGAGGCACGCTACGCCGAGGTGCCCATCCGCCGCACGCTGCAGAACCTGCAGGCCAACCAGGCGGCACTTTGCTCGCCGGGCATGTACAAGATCCCGGAGCGCGAGGCGTTTGCGCGCTTCTCGCTGCCCATTCACCGCGACAGGCCGCATGTCGTGCTGGCGCACGCCAGCGTCGCCGCACAGATACGCGCGCTGCCCAAGCTCGCCCAGCTGTTCGCCGAGCCGACGCTGCAGCCCGGCGTGCTGGAGGGGGCGTCCTATGGCCAGCAGCTGGACCAGGCTCTCGCCAGCACGGCCAGGCCGGTCATGCGCGCCCAGCTCACACCGCTGCAACTGGCCCGCATGGTGGGCGCGCGGCGCGTGGACTACATGCTCATCGACGAGGAAGACCTGGCCTGGCTGCGCAAGGACCCGGAGTTCCTGCCGCTGCCGCTGGTGCGCCTGGAGTTCGCCGACATGCCGCGCGGCCAGTTGCGCTACCTGGCCTGCTCGCAGCAGGTCTCGCCGCAGACCATGGACAAGCTCAACCAAGCCATCCGCGAGCTGGCGCTTGAAGCGCAAGCCGAATAAATAAGGCCGGCACAGCGGCCGGCCTGATCAGGGGGTGTGACGCTCAGAAGCCGAGGCTGGCCAGCAGGTCATCGACCTCGCCCTGGTCCGCCACCACATCGGTGCGGCCTTCGGGGTTCACGACAGGGCCTTGCAGGATGTTCGGGTCCACCTTTTCGCGCTGCTCGGGCGGCACGACCTGAACCAGCAGCTTCACGAGGCTGTCTTCCAGGTCGTTGGCCAGCGTCACGACCTTGGCGACCACCTGGCCGGTCAGGTCATGGAAATCCTGCGCCATCATGATGTCGGTCAGGTGGTTGTCGATGCGCTGGGTGCGGCTCTCGACTTCCTTGACGAAGTTCAACACCATGCCACTGGCTACGGCCTTGACCGGGTCAGCGACGATGGCGTCGGCCATGGCCCGAGTGGCGGCAGAAATCTCTGCGTGGTCGGCCTTGGCGGCGTCAACGGAGTTCAACACCTTCTCGGCCGCAGCCGCCGTCTTGGTGGCGATGTAACTCAGCCGGCTGCGCGCATCCGGCAGGCCATCCGTCGCCAGCTGGAGCTTGGGCATGACGCCAAGCTGCTGCATCGTGTCATGCAGCACCCGCGTGATGGTGCCGAGCTGCTGGAAGACCTCGGGCGACACGAGCAACGGGTCGTTGCCGCCTGCGGCCAACTTGGCCAACTGTTCCATCGACATGGCTGTGCCTCCTGTTATCAGGCCGCAGCGGCCAGCTTCTGCATGATCTTCAGAACTTTTTCTTCCAGCGTCGCCTTGGTGAAAGGCTTGACGATGTAGCCCGCCGCGCCCGACTGCGCAGCCAGCACGATGTCTTCCTTGCGGGCTTCCGCAGTGACCATCAGCACCGGCAGGTGCTTGAGGTTGGGATCTTCCTTGATGGCCTTCAGCAACTCGAAGCCCGTCATGTTGGGCATGTTGATGTCGCTGACGACGAAGTCGAACTTGGCGCCCTTGAGCATGCTCAGCGCTTCGACACCGTCTTCGGCCTCTTCACAGTTGTTGTAGCCAATCTCCTTGAGCAGGCCACGAACGATGCGGCGCATGGTGGAGAAGTCGTCAACGACCAGGAATTTCATGTCAGCGCTCATGGCGATCCTCTCTCTGGGGGCAGGCGGTATTTCAGGGGTCAGCCCGCAGTCTAGTTTCTAGCGGGCCTGGGCCGGCGGCTGAGTTTGCGGCATTTTGCCGCTAGGCGGCACTTGCGTGCGCCCCGCCTCAGCGCCTGTTGCATCGGCATCAGGCTCGTCGGGCAGGTTCTTCAGCACGGCGTCCTCGGCATCACGGTTCATGACGATGATGCTGATGCGCCGGTTCAGTGCGCCGTTGGGATCCTTGGCGTCCAGCAGCTTGCTCGCGGCCAGCCCCTGCACGCGCAGCATGCGGGCGTCCGACAGGCCGCCGGCCACCAGTTCCCGCCGCGATGCATTGGCGCGGTCGGCGGACAGCTCCCAGTTGCTGTAGCCCTTGTCGCCGCCCGGGAAGGGCTGGGCGTCGGTGTGGCCCTCCACCGTGAGGCGGTTGGGCACCTCGGTCAGCACGTTGCCCAGTTCGCGCAGCAGCTCGCGCATGTAGGGTTTCACGACGGCGCTGCCGCTGTCGAACATCGGGCGGTTGCCCTCGTCGACGATCTGGATGCGCAAGCCTTCCTTGGTCATGTCCAGACGGATTTGCCCGCCCAGCGCCGCCAGCTTGGGGTTCTCGGCGAGCACCTCCTCGACCTTGGTCTTGAGCTGCTCCAGCCGCGTCCGCTCCGCCTTGCGCTGCTCCTCCTTCAGCGCGCGCAGCGTGTAGCTGGCACGCTTGGCGTCGCTCTGGCCTTCCTTGACCTGGCCAGTCTCGCGCGTCAGGTCCTTGCCGCCGCCGCGCACGACGCTGGACGAGTCGCCCGAGCCCGAGCCGCCCAGCATGGCCACCTTCAGCGGCGACTGGAAGAAGTCGGCAATGCCCTTCTTGTCGCCCTCTGTCGTGGAGCCCAGCAGCCACATCAGCAGGAAAAACGCCATCATGGCCGTGACGAAGTCGGCGTAGGCGATCTTCCACGCGCCGCCATGCGCCGCATGGCCGCCCTTCTTCACCTTCTTGATGATGATGGGCTGGAGCTTTTTTGCGTCACCAGCCATGGGCTATTTCTTCTTCACGTGGCCTTCGAGCTCGGAGAAGCTCGGACGGTCACCGGAGAACAACACCTTGCGGCCGAACTCGATGGCCACCTGCGGAGCGTAGCCTTGCATGCTGGCCAGCAGCGTGGTCTTGATGCACTTGAATTCCTTGCCACCGTCCTCGACCTTCTGCTCCAGTAGGCCGGCCAGCGGCTCGGCGAAGCCATAGGCCAGCAGGATGCCCAGGAAGGTACCGACCAGCGCCGAGCCGATCATGCCGCCCAGCACCGCCGGCGGCTGGCCGACGGAGCCCATGGTGTTCACCACACCCAGCACGGCGGCCACGATGCCGAATGCCGGCAGGCCGCCCGCCAGGCGCTGCAGCGCCGCGACGGCGGCATGCTCTTCCTGGTGGTGAGTCTCGATCTCGCTGTCCATCAGCGACTCGATTTCGTGCGCGTTCAGGTTGCCCGACACCATCATGCGCAGGTAGTCGGTGATGAATTCGGTGACGTGGTGGTCGTTGCCCACCGTCGTGTACTTCTGGAACAGCGGGCTGGAGTGCGGGTCCTCGACGTCCTTTTCGATGGACATCAGGCCTTCCTTGCGGGCCTTCTGCAGGATGTCGTACATCAGCGCCAGCAGCTCCATGTAGCGGGCCTTGCTGTACTTGCTGCCCTTGAAGCAGCGGCCCAGGCCGGCGGCCGTGGACTTGACGACCTTCATCTGGTTGTTGGCCAGGAAGGCACCGATCGCCGCGCCGAAGATGGTGATCATCTCGAAGGGCAAGGCGTGCAGGATCACGCCGATGTTCCCGCCGTGGGCAATGAACACGCCGAAGATGCAGGCCATGGAGATGGCCCAGCCGATGATGACGAACATGCGCGGTGTGGTTGGAGGTGTTCAGGCCATATCGGCCCGCTGCCGGGGGGCTTGAGCAAGTATGCCGCGGGCAACCCACGGCGGTAGCTTCAATTGACCCGCTTTGGCGCGGCATTCCGCACAGGTGCGTACAGCCAGACGGCTTTGCCGCCCGGCAACTGCCAGCTCGCCGCCGGCTCGACGCCCGGCACCGGGAAGTCCAGGCTGACCAGCCAGGCATCCGGCGCCAGCTCCTTGCAGGCCTTGGCCCAGACGCGCGGCATGGACTCGGGCCGCTGGAAGACGTAGACGAGCGCAAACGCCCCCCAGTCGTCAGCCCAGAGGTCACCGCGGCGCACGATCGCACCGCCGACGCGCCAGCGTGCCAGCTGCGCCAGCGGCCGGCTCCACTCCACGCCTTCGACGCGCGTGCGGGGATACGCGCGCAACAGCTCACGCAGCCCGTCGCCCACGCCGCAACCGGCGTCCAGCACGCGGGCGCCCGGCGGCAGCGGCGCCCGTGCCGGCAGCTCCGCCAGGGCACCACGCGGCGTGGGGAACAGCGGCGCCTCGCTCCAGCTGCGGCGGGGGTAGAGCCACCACAGCAGCAGCAGCGGCGCCAGCCAAAGCAGGCCCGACGCCCCGCCCTGCCAGCCCAGGGCCAGCACCGACGCCGGAAAACCCAGCGCCACGATGAGACGCCGCCAGCGCGCCGCCTGCAGCCAGCCCAGCAGCGCGCCGAGCGCCGCACCCAGCGCGAGCGCCGGCCCGGGTGCCAGGCCGGCCGCCAGCGCGGCCGCGTAAAGAAGCCAGGCCGCCAGCCAGGCCAGCAGCGCCGGCATCGGCCAGGCGGTGACGAGGCGAGTCAGCACGGCTGGGGGTAGGCCGCACGCAGCGCCGCGGCCTCGTCGGCGCGGTCGGTGCCTTCCAGCACGACGGCCAGGTTGTGTGCCGCGAGGAAGCTGCCGCGACCCGCCACGGCCCCGGTCTGCCCAGGCCGTTCTCCCAGCGTGAGACAGCGCTGCCACGCGGCCTCGATCATGGGCAACAGCTCACCGGCCTGCGCCGGCTGCAAGGCAGCCAGGTCCAGCAGCAGGTCACCCAAGGCGAAGAAGAAGTCGGGCGAATCGGCGCCGGCGTCCATCTGCGTCTGCGCGAAATCCATCGCCTCGGCATGACGGCCCAGGCACTTGAGCGCGAACAGGCGCCGTGCCACCAGATCCAGCCACCAGGGCGATGCCGCAGCGGCCGGCAGATCGCAGGCACGCGCGAAGGCGTCCTCCGCCGCCTGATGCTCGTCGTAGACCGCGCAATCCTTGCCGAGCTGGTACCAGAGGTAGGCGTCACCCGGCGCCTCGGTCAGTGCCTGCGCCAGCAGCCGCCTGTTGCGCCCTCGCTTGTCTGCCAGCCGCTCGGTCACGTAGCCGTCATGGCCTACGACCAGGGCCAGCCGGCGAACCGGCAGGTCGTGCCGAGGCTGCTCGTGCACCCGGCCGGCGTAGCGCACCGGGCCGGGCAACACGCGGCTGAGCCAGCCGATAGCCTCGGCCTGACGACCCGGCGCCTGGTCGAAGCGGTCGCGCAACTGCATTGCACCGACGAAGTCGGGCGTCGTCTTGCGCAGTGCCTGCAAAGCCTCGCCGCCGGATATCACCCATTCGTCCGCGTCCAGCACCAGATGCCAGTCGGCGCCCGCCAGGTCCAGCGCCCGGTTGCGGGCCGCCGCAAAATCGTCGCACCAGGTGAAGTGCTCGACCCGCGCGCCGTGCTCGGCCGCGATGCGGGCCGTGGCGTCGCGCGAACCGGTGTCCAGCACCAGCATGTCGTCCACCCACGGCCGCACGCTGCTCAGCAGGCGCGCGATGCAGCCCGCCTCGTCGCGCGCAATCACGACAAGGGCCAGGCGGCGCGGCGGGGCGGCAGCGGTCATGGCGCCATTGTGTCGACCCCGCGCGGGGCATCGGCAGCAATTCAAGGCCGGAAATCCCCCATTCCACCGGGCTTCGCCATGCCGCCCTGCGGCCTAGAGTGGCACTCTTTCCAACGTCCGCGAGGCTCTCCATGATCCCCCGCACCTTGCATGTGATCTGGGTCGGCGACGAATCCAAGCGCCCCGACAACTGCATCGCCACCTGGCGCCAGCACAACCCCGGCTGGACCGTGCGCGTCTGGGGCAATGACGATCTCGCGAGCTACGGCTGGGTCAACGCACAGCACATGCGCGAGATGGCCGGGCGGGAGCTCAACGGCGTGGCCGACCTGATGCGCTGGGAGATCCTGTATCACGAGGGCGGCTTCGTCGTGGATGCCGACAGCATCTGCAAGCGCCCGCTGGAGCCCTGGCTCTTCGAGGGCGAGGCCTGTGCCTGCTGGGAGAACGAGCTGATACGCCCGGGTCTGATCGCGGCAGGCTATGTGGCCTCCATCCCCGAGAACCCCTTCTTCGGCCAGATCATCCTGGACCTGCAGAAGGAGCCCTCCGTCGTCGACCGCATGGCCTGGCAAAGCGTGGGCCCGCTGTTCCTGACCGAGCAGGTGCGCATGCAACGCTACGCGGGGCTGACGATCTGGCCCAGCCACTTCTTCATCCCGCGCCATTTCACCGGGCACGAGTACACCGGCGGTGGCCAGGTCTTCGCGGCCCAGGAATGGGGAAGCACGCTGGGCAAGTACGACGAACTGCACAAGAGGAAGGTCGCATGAACCCCGCCATTGCCGCCGAACGCAAGGACCTCGCCGACCTGCCGGTGTCGCCGCTGGAATACGCCCACCAGAAGTACTTTGTGCAGAAGGTGCCGGTCAGCGAGGCGCTGGTCGGGGTGCCGCGGCTGGACGCGCTCGTCGCGCTGTGCGCGGACAAGCGCGTGCTGCACGTGGGCTGCGTGGACTGGCCCATCACCGACCTGAAGCGCTCGCTGCATCTGCAGCTCGACGCCCACTGCACGCTCGACGGCTTCGACATCCACGATGACGCCTTCGAGCTGATGCGCCCGCACCTGAAGGGTCAGCTCTTCAGCGACTGGGCCGATGTGAAGGGTGAGTACGACATCGTGCTGGTGCCCGAGGTGATGGAGCACGTGCCTGACGTCCAGGGCTTTCTGCGCCAGCTCGGTGCCGTCAACGCTGCGCAATACATCATCACCGTTCCGGACGCCTACTCTTGCTTCCGACGCCACTTCGACTACAGCAGCGGCGCGCAGACCTTCGTCGAGGTCGTTCACCCCGATCACAACTGTTGGTACACGCCGTACACGCTGGCCAACGTCATCCGCAAGTACACGCCCTGGCAGGTCGACGGCATGTTCTTCTTCAACGGCATGTCGCTGCTGGCGGTGGCCAGCCGGATGGAGGCTGGAGCCGAGGTCGCCGAGCCGTGACACCCGCCAGCCTGCGCACCCAGGCCGAGGCCCTGCGCCATGCCGGCCGGCCGGCCGACGCCATCGACCCGCTGATGCAGGCGCTGGCGCTGGCACCCACCGAGGTGGACACTTACCTGCAGCTGGGCTTCGCGCTCCAGGACCTGGGCCTCTTCAGCCAGGCCACCGAGGCGCTGCGCACCGCTGCCATCCTGTGCCCGGACAGCGTCATGACGCAGGGTTACCTGGTGCATGCCACGCAGAAGGCGGCGGACTGGCGCGAGCTCGGCAACGACCTGGCCGCGCTGCGCGCCGCGCTGCAAGCCAGCCCCGGCGACGAGTTCGGCATGCCGTTCGCGCTGGTGGGCCTGCCGCACACGCGCGCCGAACTCAGGCGCGCGGCCGAGCTGGCCAGCCGGCATGTCGCGCGCGGCATCCGGCCGATGGCGCCGCGCCCGCTACTTCCGCGCGAGCGCGTGCGCGTGGGTTATCTGTCGTCCGACTTCCATGCCCACGCCACGGCAGCACTGATGGCCGAGCTGCTTGAGCGGCACGACCATGAACGATTTGACGTTCGCCTGTACTCGCACGGCCCGGACGACGGCTCGCCGCTGCGCCGGCGCATCCAGGCCGCAGCGGGGCAGTTCGTCGACGTGACCGACCTGGGCCTGCCCGCACTGGCCGAGCGCATCCGCGCCGACGAGGTGGACATCCTCGTGGACCTCAAGGGCCACACTGCCGGCAGCCGCATGGCCGCCCTCGCCTACCGGCCGGCACCGGTGCAGGTCAGCTGGCTGGGTTTTCCCGGCACCAGCGGCGCCAGCTTCGTCGACTACGTCATCGGCGATCCCGTCGTCACGCCGATGGCGCATGCGCCGGACTACAGCGAGCACATCGCTCAGCTGCCGCACTGCTACCAGCCGCAGGACAACCGCCGCGAGCTGGGCCCGGCGCCGACACGCGCCAGCCAGGGCCTGCGCGACGATGCGCTGGTGCTGCTGGGGGCCAATGCGGTCTACAAGATCACGCCGCCGCTGTGGGCGGCCTGGATGGAGTTGCTGCGTCGCCTGCCCGAAGCCCAGCTGTGGCAGCTCAGCGGCGGCGAGCAGGCCGACGCCCGACTGCGCGCGGCGACGGCCGAGGCCGGCATCGCGCCGGAGCGTCTGGTGATCGCTGCACCGGTGGACATGCAGTCTCACCTGGCCCGATTGGCCTGCGCCGATATCGCGTTGGACAGCTGGCCCTGCAACGGCCACACAACCACCAGCGACGCGTTGGCGGCCGGCGTGCCGGTGGTGACGCTGGCCGGTGACGGCTTTCCCAGTCGCGTGGCGGCCAGCATCCTGACGGCGGCCGGGCTTGAGGCCTGCGTCACGACGGACGTGACAGGCTACCTGGGCAAAGTCTGCGAGCTGGCCCGGGACGGGCAAGCGCGGGCGCGGCTGCGCGAGGTGATCGCATCAAGGCCGGCTGGCCTGTATGACACCGCGCGCTTCGCGCGCGAGCTGGAGTCGCTGTACCAGCGCATGTGGGAGCGGGCCCTGATCGGCCTGCCTCCCGAGGCACTGCCAGCGGCTTAGTGCATCTGGATGGAACCTTGGGCGCGGCCCTTGCCGGCGCGTGCCGGCGGGTTGCACAGGCCGCAGACGAAGTGGCGGGCGATCTCGTGCGGGTGGGTCACGAACTGGCCGTTGCACCTGGAGCACTTGGTCAGCGTCAGCATGCCGTTGTCGACAAACTTGACGAGGCGCCAGGCGCGCGTCACCGACAGCATCGCCTCCAGGCCCTGGGCCGTGGTCTGCTCCTGGTAGAGCTGATAGGCCTTGATGACCGTATCGATCTCGTCCATCTCCGCAGCCTTGTTCAGGTACTCGTGGATGTTCAGGAAGAGGCTGGCATGGATGTTGGGCTGCCAGGTCATGAACCAGTCGGTCGAGAACGGCAGCTGGCCCTTGGACGGCGACTTGCCGCTCACTTCCTTGTACAGGCGCAGCAGCCGCTCGTAGGACAGGTCGGTTTCCGACTCCAGCACCTGCAGGCGGGCACCGAGGTGAATCAGCTGAACGGCACGGTCGATCTGCTTGGCTTCGGTGAGGATGCTCTTGACGCGCATGGTGGGCTCCGGAATCGGTGAATTGACTGGCTGGCGGGGCGATGTTCAGGCGTGCTCGTGGCGGCCGGCCATCAGGATCGAGGCATGCAGGCGCGACACCGATTCGTTGGCACCCGGCTTGCTGTGGTTGGTCAACAGGCCCCACACCAGGTCGTCGTTCATGCGGAAGGCGCACAGCAGCGTGTTGCCGGAAGCGATCTTCATGATCTGCGCCGGGCTCAGCGTGCCGATCAGCGTCGCCGTGTCCTCGCTGATGCCCAGGCGGTACAGGGCCTGTTCACGGTCGGCACGGATCAGGGTCTGGGCCAACATGAGGTAGGACAGGTTGGCTTCACGGATCTCTACAAACATT